>NZ_JBHSFP010000012.1:0-230229 GCF_042654065.1 Sphaerisporangium dianthi
CACGGCCGCCTCGGCGGCCGGCATGCGCACCCAGGGGTCCTTGCGCAGCAGCCCGGCGATCACCGGGGCCAGCGGCCCCGCCAGCCGCGTGGGCTCAGGCTCGTCGCTCAGCACCGCCGCCATCGTGGGCACCGGCGCACCACGGTCGAAGGGCGGGCGGCCCTCCACGGCGGCGTACAGCGTCGCGCCGAGGGACCACAGATCGGACTCGGGCACGGCCGGGTGGCCCTGCAGCCGCTCTGGGGGGATGAACGCCGGCGTGCCCGACAGGTTGCCCGTGGTGGTCAGCGCGGTCTCTTCGGGCATCGTGGCGATGCCGAAGTCGGTCAGCACCACCCTGCCACCCTCGGTGAGCAGGACGTTCTCCGGCTTGACGTCCCGGTGGAGCACCCCTGCGGCGTGCGCGGCGCGCAGCGCGTCCAGGATCTGCCCGCCGATCTCGGCGACCGCCCGCGCCTCCAGCGGCCCTGCGGCCCTGACGACCTCGCCCAGCGACCGGGACCGCACCAGCTGCATGACGATCCAGGGCCGGCCGTCCTCCTCGATGACGTCGTGGACGACGACCACCGACGGATGGTCCAGGCGGCCGGCGGTGCGCGCCTCGCGGATCGTGCGCCGGTTGAACGCGGCGCGGTCGGCCTCGCTCATCGCGCGGTAGAGGACCTCCTTGACCGCGACCGTGCGGTCGAGGAGCTCGTCGTGGGCCCGCCAGACCACGCCCATGCCGCCGCGGCCGATCGCCTCGATCAGGCGGTATCGGCCGGCGACCCGGCGCTGCGTCTCAGCGGTCACCTCGGCTCCGCCCTCCTTCCCGCCCCGCATCGTCCCATAACCGGACGCCGGCGGGCACACGATCTCCGTCCGGGACGGCCGCCCCCCCGTCAGGCGGGGGCGGGCGGCCGCTACTTGGCGGGCTTGAAGGTCGCGGCGAAGGTCTCGAACAACTTCTTCTTGGCCTTCCAGTCCTTGTCCTCGGTCTTGAACAGCAGCGCGTAGCCGTTGTTCTTGCCGGTGACGAAGCCGCGGTCGATGACGCGCGACCGGAACCGGCTGTCGCCGAAGGTGAACTCCCAGTCGGCCGCGGTCTTCCAGTACCCCTTGACCTCCCTGATGGCGATCAGCTTGTAGCCGGGGAAGTTCCCGCTCATGCCCGGCACGTCGCGCCGCCAGACCTTCAGGGCGTCGGACTCGGGACTGGAGGTGTGGTGGACCTCCAGGTAGGAGTGCGAGTCGCCGCGGAAGCGGACCTCGCCGTTGCCCCTGCCGTCCACGTGCCAGCCCTTCGGCAGCGCGATGGAGAACCCGCTCGAGTGCTTGTACTTGTGCCACCCGTCGGGGACGCCGGCCGGGCTGGAGGAGCTCGGCTTGGGGGTGGGCGAGGGCTTCGCCGTCTCGCTCGGCGAGGCGGGGGGCGAGGACGGCGCGGCGGACGGCGCGCCCGAGTCGCCGGCGCCGGACGGGCCGGTCGCCGGGGCCGAGGAGTGCCCGCCGGACGCCGACGTGCCGCCGGCGGGGGTGTCCGAGGCCTCGCGGGCGCCGAGCCACAGGGCGATGCCCGCCACCAGGATCAGCGCGGGGACCGCGACCAGGGCGACGCGCAGGAGCGGAAGCGGGCGGCGAGGACCGCCGTCGTCGTCTCCGTCCGGTGACATCGGGATCATCGGCGGGGCGACCGAGGTGCGGAAGCCGCCGTCGTAGGAGTCCGGTGGGGGGCCTTCGTAGGAGGCGGCGGGGCTGTCGTGGTCGTCCCCGCGGTTCGCGGCGTACGAGCCGCCGCCCGGCGCGCCGCCGTAGGGGCGCTTGCGCGTCTCGGGCCGCGTCCGGCCCTCGGTGCCGCGCTCGGCCTGCTGCCGGGGGACGTGCGTCGGCCGCTGGGCCTCGCCCCGCCCGGCGGGGGCGGCCGGTCCGGCGGACCGCTCCACAGGATCGACGGGCCTGACCGGCTGGACCGGCGCCTTGATCGGCCGGCTCGCGGGCCTGGCGGGCGCGTCCGGCCCGGTGCCCGCGGAGACGTCCGCCTGCTCGCGGGCCGCCGCGCGCGCGTCCGTCCGGTGCCCGTCCGCCTGGGAGGTGCCGGCGGCCGGCGGGTCCGTCTCGGGCGCGGGCCGCTCACCCGCCGGTTCCCGGCGCCCGGCTTCCTCCTGCGCGGCCTCGTGGGGGGCCGCCTGCGCCTCGGCCTGGCGGACGGGCGGGGACGCCTCCGGCGCTCCGGGGCGGGCGGCCTCGGCCTGCGCGCCTTCCTGAGCCGCCGCGGGGGACGGCTCTTCCACGGGAGGGGCCTGGCCGGGCGTCTCGCCGGCCGGCCGCCTCGCGGCGGGGGCCTGCTTGAGCGACTGGACCTTGTCCATCGCCTCGGCCCGGCCGCGCGGCTGCGCCTCGGCGGCCTGCGGCGCCGCCCCGGGCTGCCGCCCGGCCTCCTCCGGCCGCCGTGCCGGCTTGGGCTGCTTGCGCGGCGGGCTGGTGGGAGGCGTGGGAAGCGGCGTCGCCGGAAGCGTCCGCTGGGCGGTCGTCGGGACGCTGCTGCGGTCCTCCGCGATGCTGCGCAGCATGCGCTCGGCCTGGTCGGGGCTGAGACGCTTGCCGGGGTCCTTCTCCAGCAGCCCGGACAGCACGGCCCCGAGCCGCCCCGCGCGCAGGGCGGGCTCGGGCTCGTCGTTCAGCACGGCGTGCATCGTGGCCATGGCCATGCCCTTGTCGTGCGGCGGGCGGCCCTCGACCGCGGCGTACAGCGTCGCGCCGAGCGACCAGAAGTCGGACTCGCGCTGGGCCGGATAGCCGCGCAGGCGCTCGGGGGCGATGAACGCGGGCGTGCCGACCAGACCCGTGCGGGTCATCGTCGTGTCGGTCTCCATGCGGGCGATGCCGAAGTCGGTCAGCACCACCCGGCCGTCGTCGGTGAGCAGCACGTTCTCGGGCTTGACGTCCCGGTGCAGCACCCCGGACGCGTGCGCGCTGCGCAGGGCCTCGAGGATCTGCAGCCCGATCTCGGCCACCATGCGCACCGGCATCGGCCCGTCGTCGCGCAGCACCTGGCCGAGCGAGCGCGCGTCGACGAGCTGCATGACGATCCAGGGGCGGCCGTTCTCCTCGATGACGTCGTGGACCACCACGACGTTGGGATGGGCCAGCCGGCCCGCGGCCCGCGCCTCCCTCAGCGTGCGCCGGTTGAGCTCGGCGACCTCGTCGTCCTCTGGATCGCCTGGATAGCGGACCTCCTTGACGGCGACGGCCCGGTCGAGCAGCTCGTCGTGCGCCCGCCATACGATGCCCATGCCGCCACGGCCGATCGGCTCCAGTAGCTGGTAGCGGTCGGCCACGCGGCGTCCCTGACGCCGTCCATCCGGCCGTGCTTCCGACATCACCCGCCGCTACCCCCTTCCAGGCGAATGAATCGTCCCATAGAGGTGCGCACGTGCAAACGCGGCGACGCTCGAACCGTCCGGAATGTGAGACGCGACGTCCAGCAGGTGGAGGATTTCTGTTATTCTCAGTGCCATGACTTGCTATTTCGTGGTCAGAGGCCAGGTTCCAGGAGAACCGGTCGCCGCCACGATCTAGCGCCAACCGGAGCCGGCAGAGGCGGAGACGACCTGTCTTCGCCTTTCGTCATGCAACGACCCCGCCGGCTCGCGGGTGACGCGGCCGGCGCCCACCGAGGGAGCCGACATGTCATCGACCGGGCGACCGGGCGCGCAGGCCGTACAGATCGGGAGCCTCGCCGTGGGCGCGGGCCCGGTAGTGGTGCTGGGCGGCGCCCCCGCGTGCAGGCAGGGCGCCGACGGACGGTGGCTGCGCCCGCGCGCCGGCCGCGCGGCCGAGGAACTGGCGGCGGCCAGATCCGGCTGGGACGGGCCGCTGCTCGCCGAACCGGCCTCCCCGGGCGACGCGCCGGCCGTCGCCGCGCACGCCGACGGGGTGGTGCTCGCCGCGTCGGCATGGTCAGGCGCCCCCGCGCTGGCCCGGGCGGCGTGCGCGCTCGCGCTGCCGGTCGTCGTGACCCGGGGCGCGGGAACCTCACTGGACGAGTGGCTCACGGCCGCCGCCCGCTGCGCGGACGAAGGCGCCCGCGGCGTGGTGCTGTGCGAGGACGGGGGCGCGCCGGGCGGCGGCCTCGCCGTGGACCTGGGCGCGGCGCGCGCCGCCAGAGCACTCTCCGGACGGCCGGTGCTCGCGGCGCCCGGCGACGGCGCGGAACTGGCGGCCGCCGTGGTGGCCGCCGGCGCGGACGGGCTGTGGCTCGGGGCCGAGGCCGGCGAGGAGGCGGTCGCGGCGGCCCGCGAGGCGGTGACCGTGGTCGGCGCCCTGGTCCGCGACGAGCACCCGGCGACGCTGACGGCGGCGCGGGAGGCCATCGACCGGGTCGACGCGGCGCTGGCCGTCCTGCTGGAACGCCGGGCCGGCCTCGCGGGCACCGTGCAGCGGCTCAAGCCGGTCGGCGGCTTCGCCGGCCGCGACATGGAGCGCGAGCGACGCCTGGTCGCCGCGATGGCCCGCCGCGCCCCGCTGCTGGGGGAGGAACGGCTCGCGCCGGTGATGAACGCGGTCATCGAGGCCGGCCTGCACCTGGCCGAGCAGACGCGGGCCGCCGCGCGGCGGGCCCACGAGAGCGGCCCGCGGGCGACGGACCCGGATGAGACACAGGGAACAGGCTCGGTCGGCACGCGGAAGGCGGGCCGTGACGACACGCGGGCGACGGGCGGGGGCGACACGCGGGAGGCGGGCGGGGGCGACACGCGGGAGAATGGGGCCGAGCGCTCGCCGGGCGGCACCGAGGGCGGCCCCCACCAGGGCGACCTGCGCCGTCGCGCGGCCGTGGACGCGTTCGCCGCCGACGGGCCGGATCACGATTGAGACCGGCGGGCCGCGTGTGCCGCGAGTGGCCTCCGGCACGGCGTAGGCTCTCATCCGCCGCACCGGATCGAGGGGAGAGGGACGGCCCGCATGGCTGAATCGTTTGTGCATCTGCACGTTCACACCGAGTACTCCATGCTCGACGGAGCGGCGCGGCTGAAGCAGATGTTCAAGCAGGTCGGAGACCTCGGGATGCCCGCCATCGCGATCACCGACCACGGCAACATGCACGGCGCCTACGACTTCTACAAGCAGGCGACCGGGGCCGGCATCAAGCCGATCATCGGCATCGAGGCCTACGTCGCCCCGGCCTCCCGCCACCAGAAGAAGCCCGTGCTGTGGGGCGAGCCGCACCAGAAGCGCGACGACGTCTCCGCCGGCGGCTACTACACCCACATGACCATCTGGGCGCGCAACGCCACAGGCCTGGGCAACCTGATGAAGCTCTCCTCGCGCGCCTACACCGAGGGTTTCGTGCGCAAGTGGGCGCGCATGGACGCCGAGCTGCTCGCCGAGCATTCCGAGGGCCTGATGGCCACGACCGGCTGCCCCTCGGGCGAGGTGCAGACCCGCCTGCGCCTCGGCCAGTACGACGAGGCGCTCGCGGCGGCGGCCAGGTCCCAGGAGCTCTTCGGCAAGGAGAACTACTACCTGGAGATCATGGATCACGGGCTCGACATCGAGCGCAGGGTCCGCGACGGCCTCACCAAGATCTCCGCCGAGCTGGGCATCCCGCCGCTGGTGACCAACGACTCCCACTACACCTACGAGTCCGACGCCACCTCCCACGACGCGCTGCTGTGCATCCAGACGGGCAAGCAGCTGTCCGACCCCGACCGGTTCCGCTTCGACGGCAGCGGCTACTACATCAAGACCGCCGACGAGATGCGCGCGGTCGACTCCTCCGACCTGTGGGCCGAGGGCTGCCGCAACACGCTGCTCGTCGCCGAGAAGGTCGACCCGTCCGGCATGTTCGGCTTCAAGAACCTCATGCCGACCTTCCCGATCCCCGAGGGCGAGACCGAAGAGAGCTGGTTCCGCCAGGAGATCGAGCGGGGCATGCGCCGCCGGTTCCCCGAGGGGGTGGACGAGGAGCACCAGCAGCAGATCGAGTTCGAGATGAACGTCATCCTGCAGATGGGGTTCCCCTCCTACTTCCTCGTGGTCGCCGACTTCATCATGTGGGCCAAGAACAACGGCATCCGGGTCGGTCCCGGCCGCGGCTCGGCCGCCGGCTCGCTGGCGGCGTACGCGCTCGGCATCACCGACCTCGACCCGCTGCCGCACGGCCTGATCTTCGAACGGTTCCTCAACCCCGACCGCGTCTCCATGCCCGACGTCGACATCGACTTCGACGAACGCCGGCGGGCCGACGTGATCCGGTACGTCACCGAGAAGTACGGCGCCGACAAGGTCGCGATGATCGCCACCTTCGGCACCATCAAGGCGAAAGCGGCCATCAAGGACGCCGCCCGCGTCCTCGGCTATCCCTACGCGCTCGGCGACAAGGTGTCCAAGGCCTTCCCGCCGGCGGTGATGGGCAAGGACATCCCGCTGTCGGGCATCTTCGAAAAGGACCACCCGCGCTACAACGAGGCCGGAGAACTGCGCAAGCTGTACGAGGAGGACGTCGACGTCAAGGCGGCGATGGACCTCGGCAAGGGCCTCGAAGGGCTGATCCGGCAGACCGGCGTGCACGCCGCGGGCGTCATCATGTCCCGCGAGGTCCTCACCGACTACATCCCGATCATGCGCCGCGACTCCGACGGCGCGATCATCACGCAGTTCGACTACCCGACCTGCGAGACGCTCGGCCTGCTCAAGATGGACTTCCTGGGCCTGCGCAACCTCACGATCATCGACGACTGCCTGAAGATGATCGAGGCCAACACCGGCAACATGATCGACCTGCTGAAGCTGCCGCTGGACGATCCGCGGACCTACGAGCTGCTCGGCCGGGGCGACACTCTCGGGGTGTTCCAGCTCGACGGCGGCGGCATGCGCTCGCTGCTGCGGCTGATGAAGCCCGACAACTTCGAGGACATCTCCGCCGTCGGCGCGCTCTACCGGCCCGGCCCGATGGGCGCCAACTCCCACACCAACTACGCGCTGCGCAAGAACGGCCAGCAGGAGATCACCCCCATCCACGAGGAGTTCCGCGAGTCGCTGGCGGAGATCCTCGGCACGACCCACGGCCTGATCGTCTATCAGGAGCAGGTCATGGCCATCGCGCAGAAGGTCGCCGGGTTCTCGCTCGGCAAGGCCGACCTGCTGCGCCGCGCGATGGGCAAGAAGAAGAAGTCCGAGCTGGACAAGCAGTTCGAGTCCTTCGAACAGGGCATGAAGGACAACGGCTACTCCGCCGCGGCCGTCAAGACCCTGTGGGACATCCTGCTCCCGTTCTCCGACTACGCCTTCAACAAGGCCCACAGCGCCGCCTACGGGCTGGTCTCCTACTGGACCGCCTACCTCAAGGCCAACTACCCGGCCGAGTACATGGCCGCGCTGCTCACCTCGGTGAAGGACGACAAGGACAAGTCGGCGCTCTACCTCAACGAGTGCCGCCGCATGGGCATCAAGGTGCTGCCGCCGGACGTCAACGACTCCGACTTCGACTTCACCCCGCGCGGCACCGACATCCGCTTCGGCCTGTCGGCCATCCGCAACGTCGGCGGGAACGTCGTCGACGGGATCATCTCCTCGCGTAAGGAGAAGGGCCGCTTCGCCGACTTCAAGGACTTCCTGCGCAAGGTGCCCGCCCTGGTCTGCAACAAGCGGGTCATCGAGTCGCTGATCAAGGCGGGCGCGTTCGACTCGCTCGGCCACGTGCGCAAGGGCCTGGTCATGGTGCACGAGCAGGCCGTCGACGGCATCATCGACATCAAGAAGAACGAGGCCATCGGCCAGGACTCCCTGTTCGGGGCGATCGACGGGGCCGAGGACCAGACCTTCGACGTGCAGGTCCCGCCGGGTGAGTGGGACAAGTCCACGCTGCTGGTCTTCGAGCGCGAGATGCTCGGCCTGTACGTCTCCGACCACCCGCTGTTCGGCGTCGAGCACATCCTGTCGGCGGGCGCCGACTGCTCGATCGCGGCGCTGCAGTCCGACGACCGTCCCGACGGGCAGGTAATCACGGTGGGCGGCATCCTGACCGGCCTGCAGCGCAAGGTCACCAAGAAGGGCGACACCTGGGTGCTCACCACCCTGGAGGACCTCGAAGGCGCCATCGAGGTGATGATCTTCCCGTCGGCCTACCAGCTGTGCGCCACCGTGCTCGCCGAGGACGCCATCGTCTTCGTCAAGGGCAGGCTGGACAAGCGCGAGGACGTCGCCAAGATCGTGGCGATGGAGGTCACCGCGCCCGACCTGTCCCAGGAGGCGGGCGGCCCGCTCGTGGTCAGCATGCCGCTCACGCGCTGCACGCCGCCGGTGATCGGCCGCCTCAAAGAGGTGCTGACCACCCATCGCGGCACGACCGAGGTCCACCTGCAACTGCACAACGGCTCCAAGACCACGATCGTGCAACTGGACGACCGCCTCAGGGTGGCTCCCTCGCCCGCGCTGATGGGTGACCTCAAACAGCTCCTCGGCCCCGCCTGCCTGGGAGTCTGACGCCCGCCGGCGGTCGTCCGCGCGTCAGGCCCTCAGGCCGCGTCCTGCGACTCGCCGGCGGACCCGGAGCCGGTGGAAGAACCGCGCGCCCTGATCGGCGCGCCCACGGCGTGCATGTGGCGCAAGGCCTGGGCGTAGGAGTCGACCAGGCCGGTCTCGTGGTAGGCGACGCCGAGCTCCGCGCAGTAGGCGCGCACCAGCGGCTGGGCCAGACGCAGGTTGGGCGTCGGCATGCTGGGGAACAGGTGGTGCTCGATCTGGTAGTTGAGGCCCCCCAGGGCGATGTCCACCACCAGGCCGCCGCGCACGTCGCGGGAGGTGAGCACCTGACGCCGCAGGAAGTCCAGGCGGTCCTCGGCCGTCAGCGTGGGCATGCCCTTGTGGTTGGGCGCGAACGTGCAGCCGAGGTACACCCCGAAGATCGCCTGGTGGACGGCGACGAACAACAGTCCCTTGCCCAGGGGCAGCACGGCGAAGACCACTCCGAGGTACGCCGCGACATGGGCGACCAGCAGCGCGGCCTCCACCCACCGGTGCTTGAGGTGGGGACGCCGCAGCGCCCGGAAGCTCGCCACGTGCAGGTTCCATCCCTCCAGCGTCAGCAGGGGGAAGAACAGGAACGCCTGCCACCGGCCGAGGAACCTCGGCAGGCCCCGGCTCGCCTCGGCCTGCCTGCGCGACCAGATCAGCACCTCGGGGGAGACGTCGGGGTCGTGCTCCTCGTGGTTGGGGTTGGCGTGGTGGCGGGTGTGCTTGTCCATCCACCAGCCGTAGCTCATGCCGACGAGCAGATTTCCCGCCAGCCATCCGGCCGCCTGGCTGAGCCGCCTTGACCGGAAGACCTGCCGGTGGGCCAGGTCGTGGGCGACGAGCGCCACCTGGGTGATGACCACCGCGAGGTAGACCGCCACCAGGAGCTGGGCCCAGGAATCGCCCAGCGCGAGGAACGCCGCCCAGCCGCCCGCGAGCAGGACGGCGACGAGGCCGAGGCGCAGAGTGTAGTAACCGGGGCGCCTGTCCAGCAGGCCGGCCTCGGCCACCCGCCGCGAGAGCCTGGCGAAGTCGCTGCCGCGCGCTTCGCGCTCGGTGGCTTCGATGGTCGAAGGGGTGATCACGCGTCTCCTGACGTGGTGGCGGATCGTCCGCCCGTCCCTGTGCCGAGAGGTCACCGCATGCGGCATCGGACGGATCGGACAGGACCCTTCAACACTGTCCGGATCACCATGTCTCGCGACATCCGGCTACCCGGCGGGTAAAAGGTAGGGCTAGCCCCACCATGGACCTGGCCGGGCCCCTGCCACGCCAGGGGCGACTGGGCGGCGTTCCCCGAGGTCAGGTGAACTCCGGGGTGGTGGCGCGGGAGCCTGTGGTCAGGTAGGTGGTGAGGCGGGCGCCTTCGGCGCGCTCGGCGGAGGGGTTCGTGGGGAGGGGCCAGCGGGCGGCTTCGTAGAGAAGGCGGCGGTGAAGGTCGAAGGAGGCTTCGAACAGGTCGCCGAGTGCGACCGCGGCCGGGAGGGCGCGGCGCAGGGAGGCGAACGCCACCACGAGTGAGATCGGAAGCGCCCACCATGTCCAGACTGTCCAGACGGCGAAGAGGGCGGCGGTGACGAGGGTCTGGACGGTCAGCATCAGGGTGGTGCGGGCGGCGGTGATCTCCTGGCGGGTGGTGTCCGGCAGGAGCAGCCACAGGCGGGGCCAGCAGACGATCGGGTCGAGCCCGTAGCGGGAGCGGATGCGGGACTCCGAGGCGCGCAGCACGTTGCCGAGGCGGGTCGGCATGCGCTGCGCGCGCGGGACGGGGACACGACGGTGACGTCTCTGCAGCCGGGCTCGCTCGGCGAGTTGCTCGGCGGTCAGCGACGCGGGCGGCAGGGCCGCGAGGTCGCGCAGGCGGGCGCTTCGGGCGTCGGCGCGGCCGGAGAGACGGCGGCGCATCAAGGACGCCAGCGGGGCGAACGGCCGCGGCCAGTAACCCTGGAGGAGCCGCAGGACCGGCGGGGCGAGCTGCTGGAGGGCCAGCCCGGACAGCGTGACCAGCACGAGCGGCGCGACCACGTACAGGCCCTGGACGATCGGCGACAGGCCCTGGACGTGGCGGCTCAGCTCGCGCAGCCGCTCTTGGGCGCCCGAGGGGCCCGGGCGCAGCAGCCACGCCGCCAGGCCGCCGCACCAGAACGCGAACGCCGGGGAGAACAGCGCCGCCGCCCACCGGTCGGAGAGCTTTCCGCCGACCCCCTTCCAGAAGTCGCCGAACACGTCACGCCCCGTCGAGGATGATCAGGGAGGTGCCGTCGTCCGGGCAGTGCCCAGGTGGCTGCTCCTCGTCGTCGGCGTCCAGCACCACCCAGACCCGGCCGCACAGCGGGCAGGCGTGCCGCTCGTAGACGATCAGGGCGTCGCCGCCGAGATGCCCGTAACGCTCCCTCGGGACGGCCGGGTCCAGCAGCACGTTCAGGCGGTCACGCGTCGGCGCGGCCGAGGCGATCAGCGCGAGGAGCTCGTCCAGGATCTCCTCGCCGTCCTCGCCGTCCTCGCCGTCCTCGCCGTCCTCGCGCGCCGGACGCCAACGAGCCGCCAGCGCCTCGATCCGCGCGCGCGGCGGCTCCCCGCCGGGCAGCAGCGAAGGCAGCTCGGAGATGACACGTTCGACGGCCGCCGCGAAAACGCCCTTGCCCGCCTGGGCGTCCAACTCGTGAGAGGGCACCTCCCCATTCTTCCGTCCGGACGGCCGAGAGGGTACAGAACATGAAGGATCAGCTCGAAGAGGCGAAGCGCGTCCTGTTCGACGCGTCGACCATGGCCGACCGCCTCGCCGTCTTCGACGCGCGTCCCTGGCTCTTGGACGAGCCGGCCGGCGCCGTCCTGGACGCCCTGATCGCCGAGGGCGGCGAAGACCTGGAACACCTGGCGGCCTTCCGCGGCCGGCTCCTCGCGTTGCGCGCCCATGGCGACGACGCCCCCTACCTGCCCGAAGAGGCCGCGTACACCCTCAAGTCCGAACCGCAGGACGTCTCGGACGCCGTGGAGGCCCTCATGCTCGGCCCCCGCGACCCCACGCGCCTGCTGGACGAACACCCCGCGCTCCTGGGCGAGGAGGCGGCGGCGCTCGCCGCCGACGTGGCCGAACAGGCCCGCTTCTTCGGCGACCACGACATGGCCGACGAACTGGACGGGCGGATGGAAGCGCTGCGGGAGATCGCCCGTTCCGGCGCCGTCCTGCCTCGCGCCGAGGTCGTCGACCTCTACAACGACCTGGCCCTTGCCCGCGGCGAGCACCGGGCGATGGACCGGTGGTTCGCCGAGCACCCGGAGGCGCTGTCGACGCACTTCCTGACGTTCGTGTGGTACCAGTTCGTCGTCATCCGCGATGACGACGACGCCGAGCGCATCCTCATGGGCGAACCGGGCCGCTATCTCCACCGGGTGGAGCAGCTGTGCCGGCGCGTCGGCGAGGAGGAGGCGCTCGCCCGTCTCGGCCGGGCGCCCGATCTGGAGGACGACTTCGCGGCGCTCGCCGCGGCCCTCGACGAGCTCGCGGAGCGCTCGGAGTCCGCAGGGGGCGGGAAGGGCGCGGAGCCCGCGAAGAGGCTGGAGCGCACGGAGAGCGGCGCCACGGGTCTGCGGAGCGTGGTGGCTGACGCGGATCCGGACCTCGCGGAGGAACTCTCCGCGAGGCTCCTCGATCACCCGTGCCTGCCCGGCCTCGCCGGTGACACGCACGCCCGCGTGCTCGGCCAGGCCGGCGTGACGCTGTCGCACGTCTACGACACGCGCCCGTCCCGCCGGCTCGCCGAACTGCGCGTCGCGCTCGCGGAGACCGCGACGACGCCCCCGGTGTTCGACGACGAGGTCCAGGCCGTCCTGCTCGATCAACTCGGCGACGCGCTGACGGCGCTCGGCACGCACACCGGATCTCCCGACGACTTCCGCGCCGCGCTCACCGCGTACGGCCAGGCGGGGTATCTCACCGACGCGGACGCCCCGGAGGCTGTCGGCCGGCTGGAGTCGTTCGGCTCCGCCTATTGGAACCTGTACCAGCACGTCAGGGAACCCGAGCTGCTCGACGGCGCCGTCGCCGCGTTCGAGGAGGCCGGGCTCCGGGGCGCGAACGTGGCCGACCGGCTCGCGCTCGTCCGCGCCGGGGCCGCCGGCGAGCCCCCCGCACCCCAGGCCGGGGCGGTCACCGCTCTCTTCGCGGTCCGGGGAGGGGCGGCCGCCGCGTCCTCCACGATTCAGTCCGGGGCGGCCGCCGAGTCTCTCGCGACCGATGCCGAGGCCCGGTGCGTGCGGTTCGCCGAGACCCTCGACCCCGGCGACCTCGCGGCCGCGCTCGACGCGATCGGGAACCTCGCGGACGCCGGGAGCGGGCGGCTGGACTGGACCGAGCTCGCCGAAGGGCTCGCGGGACTCGTCAGGCGCGGCCTGTTACTCACCGACGGCCGTGACATCGTCGATCTCGCGCTCTTCCGGCTGCGGGACGCGCCCGGCGCGACACGAGCGGCTCTGCTGAGCATGCTGCTCGCCGCGCGCCACACTCGCACCGGCGACGCCGGTGACATCGTCGCCGCCACCGACCTGCTGGAGGACCGGATCGCGGCCGCCCCGCCCGGGAGCCAGGATCACCGGAACCTGCTGTCGCTGGCCGGAGGCCTGTGGCGCGAGCGATACGCGGCGACCGGCGACCCCGCCGCCTTCGCCAAGGCCAAGGAGCGGCTGGACTCCGTGCTCGCGGACGCGGAACCCGATGACGCCCTGTTCCCCGTCGCGACCACGAACCTCGGGGCTCTGTGGCGTGCCCGCTACAACGCCACGGGTGACCTTACCTTCCTGGACGAGGCGATCGGCACCTACGAACGCGCGTTGAAGGGCTGGTCGGACGGGTCGGTGCTGTGGGCGAGGGCGGTCGGCAACCTCGCCAACGCGGTGCGCGCCTCCTATGAGCCGACCGGTGACCTGACCCGTCTCGACCGGGCCATCGCCCTGCAGGAGCGCAGCCTGCAGGCCTTTCCCGTCGACCATCCGGCCAGGCCCCAGCGCCTCATCAACCTGGCGAACGCCCTGCTGACCCGTCAGGCCGCGACCGTTCAGTCCCCGGCCGTTCAGTCCCCGGCCGTTCAGTCCCCGGCCGTTCAAGCTCCGGCCGTTCAAGCTCCGGCCGTTCAAGTGGTGACCGGGCAGGCCGCGATGGTGGAGGCTGCGACCGTCGAAGCCGCGACCGGCCGGTCCGCGGACGGCCGAGCCGCCGACCTGGCCCGCGCCCGGGCGCTGTACACCGAGGTGCTCGGCCGGCTGCCCGAGGGGGCGCCCTGGCGTGCCGACGTGCTGTCGGCGCTCGGCATGGCCGCCGGGAGGGCGTTCGACCTGACCGGTGACCCCGGCGAGCTCGAAACGGCGGTCCGGCTCTGCCGCGAGGCCGTCTCGACGGCGCCGCCGGGGACGCCTCAGGCGCGGGTGGCGCTGTGGCGGCTGGCCGAAGCCCTCGAACGCCGCCGGGTGTCCGCCACCGGCGCGCAGGACGACTCCGAGGGAGTGGAGATCTTCCGAGAACTGTGCGCCGGCGCGGACGGGGACGAACTGCGCCTGGTCGCGGCCGTCACCTGGTCGTCGTACGCGGCGCGCCGCGAGGCGTGGGAGGAGGCCGCGGAGGCGGCCAGGGCCGGGCTCGGCGCGATGGACGCGCTGGCGCACCTCCAGGTGCGCCGGGATCTGCGTGCCGGGATCACGGCCCGATATCCCGGCTTCCTCGCCACCGGGGTCTGCGCGCTCGCCCGTACCGGTGACGTCGAGGGCGCGGTCCTCGCGGTGGAGCGGGCACGGGCCGTGACGCTCAGCGAGACCCTCGACCTTGGTGCGCGCGAGACGCTGACGCTCTCCGACGAGGGGCACCCCGAACTGGCCGGCCGGTTCGGCGCGGCGGTGCGACGCTGGCGCGCCGTCTCCGGGCGAGACCTCGGGCGGGTGCTCGCGGGCGGATTCGCCGAGCCCGCGCCGCCCGCGGACAACGAGGCCGTGCGCGCCGCCCGCGCCGGCCTCGACGCGCTGATCGGCGAAATCAGGGCGCTCCCCGGCCGGGAAGGCTTCCTCCGGCCGCCGGCCTTCGCCGACCTTCCGCGCTCGCGCGACCCGCTGGTCTATCTCGTGGCGAGCCCGCACGGCGGCGTCGCCCTGGTCGTCCGGGACGGCCGGACGCACGCGCTCGACCTGCCCGGCCTGACCCCCGACCAGGCGCTGACCTGGCTGGACGGACTCGCCTCTGGGGTGCCGGACCTCGCCACCGCCTCCCTGTGGGAGACGGTCGTCGGCCCCCTTCTGGAGGTGATCGGAGACGGGCCGGTCACGCTGATCCCGGCCGGACTGCTCGACCTGCTGCCGTTCACCGCCGCCTGGACGCCCGACATCGGCCGTCCCACGGGCCGCCGCCACGCCGACGACCACCTGACGATCACCACCGCCCCGAACGCCCGCGTCCACGCCGCCGCCCGCGCCCGCGCCGAGGCGCACGGGTCCCTCGCCCGGCTCCTCGCGGTCCACGACCCCCGGCCCACGGCCCTCGCTCCGCTTCCTGCCGCCTCCGCTGAGGCGGAGGCGGCGATGACCCACTTCTCCGGCGGGCTCGTCGTGTCGGGGGAGGGGGCGACCCGCGACCTTGTGCTGTCCCACCTCGCCGAGGCCGACGCCGTCCACTTCGCCTGCCACGGCCGCGCCGACGTCCTCGATCCCCTGGGCAGTGCCCTCTTCCTCGCCCACGACGAGCCGGTGACCCTCGCCGACCTTCTGCGCGTACACGTCCCGGTCCGCCTCGCCGTCCTGTCGGCCTGCGAGACCGGACTGCCGGGCCTGCGCGCCCTCGACGAGATCATCAGTCTCCCGGCGGGTCTGCTGGAGGCCGGCAGCGCCGGGGTGATCGCCTCCCGCTGGCCCGTCCCCGACCTCTCCACGGCCTTGCTCATGATCCGCTTCTACGACGCGTGGCGTCGCGACGGCGTCCCGCCCGCCGAGGCCCTGCGGATCGCCCAGCGCTGGCTGCGCGACACCACCAACGCCGAGAAGACCGCCTACCTCGCTCCGGACGGTCCGAGCGGCCTCCCGCGCGACGTCGCCCGCCCGCTGTGGCGCTCACTCGTCCACCTCACCCCCGACGCCCGATCCTTCACCTCCCCTCTCCAGTGGGCCGCCTTCACCTACGTCGGCGCGTGACCGGCCCAGGGCCCGACCGCCCCGCGACGCCCCGCGGAGACGGGATCCAGTGGTGCGGAGAGGGTGGGAGACTCCGGTTATGGAGTCAGAGACGATCACGGCTGCGGCCGCGGGCACGTGGAGGCTCGGTGACCTGACGGTCAACCGTCTGGGGTTCGGCGCGATGCGGCTGACGGGCACCGCCGCGTTCGACCTGGGGACGACGCGCGACCGGGAGCGGTCGATCGGCGTACTGCGGCGGGCGGTGGAACTGGGCGTGAACCACATCGACACCGCCGCGTTCTACTTCTCGGCGCTGCGCTCCGCCAACGAGCTGATCAACAGCGCCCTGGCGCCGTACCCGGAGGATCTGGTCATCGTCACCAAGGTGGGGCCGGGGCGCGACCCGTCGGGCGAGTGGCTTCCCTGGGCCCGGCCCGAGCAGTTGCGCGGTCAGGTGGAGGAGAACCTGCGCCAGCTCGGCCGCGACCACCTCGACGTCGTGAACCTGCGCGTCAACGGGCCGGGGCCGGTCGCCGAGCACTTCGGCGCTCTGGCCGACCTGCGGAAGGCCGGCCTGATCCGCCATCTGGGAATCTCCAACGTCAGCCCCGCGCAGTTCTCCGAGGCCCAGGCGGTGGCGCCCGTGGTCTGCGTGCAGAACCGCTACGGCCTCGACGGCCGGCGTCCCAACTCCGAGGCACTCGTGCGGATCTGCGGCGAACAGGGCATCGCCTTCGTGCCGTTCTTCGCCATCGCCGGTGAGGGACGCGAGACCGGCGCCGGCGGAGGGGAGGACGGCGCGGTGACCGCCGTCGCCCGCGCGCGCGGTGCGACGCCCGCGCAGGTCCGGCTGGCCTGGACGCTGCACCAGGGCCCGCACATCCTGGCCATTCCGGGCACCGGCGATCCGGACCACCTCGCCGAGAACGTCGCCGCCGGCGCGCTGCGCCTCTCGGCCGACGATCTGGCTCTCCTGGAGACCTCATGACGCCGGCCCGCCCGTTCCCGCTGGAGGCGGCGCCGATCCACGTGCCCGACGAGGTGCTCGCCGACCTGCGGCGGCGCCTCGCGCTGACCCGCCTCCCCGATGACGTGGGCAACGACGACCGGTACTACGGCGTCGACCGCGGCTACCTGCAAGAGCTGGTCGGCTACTGGCGCACCGGCTACGACTGGCGCGCCGCCGAGGCCGCGATCAACGCCTACGAGCACTACCGCGTCGAGGTCGAGGGCGTGCCGGTGCACTTCATGCGCAAGGCCGGGGTCGGCCCGAACCCGACGCCGCTGATCCTCTCGCACGGCTGGCCGTGGACGTTCTGGCACTGGTCCAAGGTCATCGGCCCGCTGGCCGACCCGGGCGCGCACGGCGGCGACCCCGCCGAGGCGTTCGACGTGATCGTCCCGTCCCTCCCCGGCTTCGGGTTCTCCACGCCGCTGCCGGACAACCCGGACATGAACTTCTGGAAGATCGCCGACCTCTGGCACACCCTCATGACGCGGACCCTCGGCCACGCCAAGTACGCCGCCGCCGGCTGCGACGTCGGGGCGCTGATCACCGGCCAGCTCGGGCACAAGTACGCCGGCGAGCTGCACGCCGTCCACATCGGATCCGGGCTGAAGCTCACCTTGTTCAACGGCGACCGGGCCTGGGACCTCAGCGGCGGCCGGCCCATCCCCGAAGGCCTGCCCGCCGATGTTCACGCGCGGGTCGTCGAGCTGGACAGGCGGTTCGCCGTCCACCTCGCCGCGCACATGCTCGCCCCGAGCACGCTGGCCCACGGGCTGTCCGACTCGCCCGCGGGCATGCTCGCCTGGCTACTCGAACGCTGGATGAAATGGAGCGACAACGGCGGCGACATCGAGACCGTCTTCACCAAGGACGACCTGCTCACCCACGCCATGATCTTCTGGGTGACCAACTCGATCGGCACCTCGATACGCACCTACGCCAACAACAACCGCTACCCCTGGACGCCGTCCCACGACCGGTGGCCGGTCGTCGAGGCGCCGACCGGAATCACCTTCGTCGGCCACGAGAACCCGCCCGGCGTCACCACCGGACAGCGCGTCCAGAACTTCCTCGACGGCGACCGCGCCGCCTGGTACAACCACGTCAACCTCACCGCCCACGACCACGGCGGCCACTTCATCCCCTGGGAGATCCCCGGCGAATGGGTCGCCGACCTGCGCCGGACCTTCCACGGCCGCCGATAGCCGGGGTGGCCGGGCTCACTCCTGTTCGGACTCGTCCTCGAAGACGACGCCTTCGGTGGGGCCGGCCACCCCGCCGAGCGAGGTGGCCGGCCCGTTCCGCGTCAGGCCGGGATCTGCTTGTCGTTCCAGGTGTAGTAGATGTAGGTGCTGCCGGGTCCGGTCATCGTGCCGTAGACCTGCCAGAAGCTGTTGGGGCCGGGCGAGTAGCGGAAGACCTTGTCCCCGGGCCGATCGTCCACGAACACCCTGGTGGACCCGTCGGCGGACCGCATCTGCACCTCGATCGTGAACGTCGAGGTGTCGGGGATGTCGAGGCACACCTCTAACGTGTACGCCGGCGAACCGGCGATGTTGTAGATATGACCGTCTACCGCCCCCCGCTGCATGTTTGTGGGGATGTAGCTGGTCAGAACCCGGGTGTACCCGCCCGTGGAGCAGTCGACGGCGGCCGCGGCCGCGGGACTGACGCCGGTGAGCGTGGCGCCGAGGACACCGGCGGCGACGGCGAGAGCGGGGATGGTGCGCTTCATGCCTCTCCTCATCCGTGAAGTGACCCTCCAACCGAGTAGTTGAAGAATTAACTGATCCTGACTCGGTTGCCCTACGGGGATCAAGTCCGGAGCAAGAATCCGTGTACGTGCGCCGGCAAGCGGGTCACGTCCGGCCCTTCATCGATGAATCCGGCCCACCTGTGCGTCCACCAGACGACCCGCCGCCTCGCCCGGACCTGACCGTCAGGTCACGGCCGCGAGAACCCGGCGGTTCGGTCAGGCCAAGGCGGTGGTCGTCAGGACATGGGGAGCGGTCAGGGCGATCTTGCCCTGCCGTGGCCCTCGCGCGGCGAGCGCGTGAGCTCGGGCCGCCTCCGCCATGGGGAACACCTCCCGCAACGGAAGGCGGAAGCGTCCTTCCTCTGAGAGCGCGGCCGCGACGGCGAGACCGTGGCGTCCGTTCGGCTCGCCGCCGAAGTCGCCGAGCGAGAGCCGGACCCCGAGTCCCGGCCCGGTGAAGTCCGCGATCGTGACGACCGACGCCGCCGAGCCGGTGATCGCGATGAGTTCGGGAAGCGAGCCGGCGCCGGCGACGTCGAGCGCGAGGCCCACCCGGCCGTCGTGGAGCGCGCGGACCCGCTCGGGCAGCCCCGGGCCGTAGGGGACGGGGATCGCGGCGAGCCGGGAGATGAAGTCCTGGCTCTCCGGGCCGCCCGTCCCGATCACCCGGGCGCCGCGCGCGATCGCCAGCTGCACGGCGACGCCGCCGACGCCGCCCGCCGCGCCGTCGATCAGCAGCGTCGTCCCTTCGCGCACGCCGAGCAGGTCGAGCGCCCGGGTCGCCGTCTCGATGCTCGTACCGCCCGCGCCGGCCTCCTCCCACGACATCGACGACGGTTTCGCCGTCCAGAACGCCAGAACGGCGAACTCGGCGCTCGCTCCGCCCAGCCGCGCGACGTCGACCGCGCCGAACACCTCGTCCCCGACCGCGACACCGGTGACACCCGGCCCCACCTCGTCGACGACTCCCGCGGCGTCGACACCCGGAATGTGCGGCAGAGCGATTTTCTCGCTCGATGGAGACCCTCCCGCGCGAAGCGCGAGATCGACCGGCGAGATCCCGGCGGCTTCGACCCTGACCCGTACTTCTCCCGGTCCCGCGTGCGGCTCGGGGAACGGGCCGACGGAGAGCACTTCGGGAGGACCGAACCGGTCGAACTGGACTGCGAACACGAGCACCTCTTCGACCTGGGGCAACATGACGCGCACTACAGTAGGAGCGGAAATGGAGCGGCTGTTTCGGATAGCGGGAAAGTGAGAGGTGCGCGGAGCACATTGACTCGGAAACGCCGGACGGACGCCGAGCACAACCGGGCGCGCATCGTGGAGGTCGCGCGGGCCGCGTTCGCCGCGGACGGGCTTGACCTGCCGGTGCGTGAGATCGCCCGGCGCTCGGGCATGGGCGTCGCCACGGTCTACCGGCACTTTTTGTCGCGTCAGGATCTCATCTGCGCCGTGCTCGCCGAGCAGGTCGAACGTTGCGAAGAGGACATGCGGGCCGCTCTCGCCGACCCGGACTCCCGGCGTGCGCTGCGCGGCGTCATCGTCCGCTTCGGTGAACGGCAGATGCACGATCGAGGTCTCAACGAAGCACTGCTCGGTTCGCACCCCGCGGGAGCGGCGTTCGCCGAACAGCGGCGCGCCCACGCCGAGGCGTTCGCGCGGCTGGTGGAGCGTGCCAGAGACGACGGCGCCGTCCGCGGGCGGGTGTCGGTCGAGGACGCGCGCGTCGCCCTGATGGCGATCACCTCTTTCCGGGCCCTCCCGGCCGAGCGGGCGGCCTCGGCCATCCGGAGGCTGACGGACCTGCTGCTCATCGGTGTGCTGAACGAGGAACCCCCGGTTCCCCTCCACGCCGCCGAGCCGCCCACCCCGGCCCGCCAGGCCCGCGGTCCTCGAGTCGACGCCCGTTAGACCATCGGCCATTGCGGATCTCTTTCCCCTTGGGAGGATGCTCGCCGGTCACAGCATGATCGAGGGCTCGGCGTCCGCCCGCTGACGTGAAGAGCTCCGGGCGGGCGATCGACCTGATCGACGTCCGGCCTCTCGTTCTTGGCCGGGACGGACCTCGGCGGTCACCGAGCGCGGGCGTCGTGTGGTGGATGATCCGATTCCTTACGAGGTGCGAACGCCTCTTCTCCGGATGTGGTCGTCGGCTTTCCCGGTTGTTATGTTGCCGGAACAAGATCAATTCACGCCGGCCACGGGGAGACCACATGATGCGACTCAGGCGATGTTCACGGCTGGTCCAGACCGCAGTGATCACCGCACCTCTGGTCCTCGTCGGCGCCTTACCGGCAGCGGCCACGGCTCCTTCGATCACTCTGAAGCTCGGAAGCGTCTCACCGTCCACGATCACCGGAGGAGACGGAGGCGTCCAGACCATCGTGCTGTCGCGCCCGGCGCCTCTGGGCGGGACGTATGTCAGCCTTTACGGTGACCTCGTATACCAAGCGACCGCAGGAAACGACGTCCGCGTGCCGGAAGGCGCCAGGAGCGTCAGCTTCCCGTTCCGCATCGCGGCTCCCAGGGAGACGGTGACCTACGAGATGAAGGCTCAGGTCGCCGGTTCCGGCCTGACCACGGTCGCCAAGCTGACCATCCTGGCCGCGGACCCCGCCGTCCGGGCCGTGACCGAGTTCCGCTCGAGTGCCGACGTGGCACTCGACGGAACCGCGCTCACCGGGACCGTCGTGCTGAAGACCCCGGCCCCGGCCGGTGGGATCACCGTCAGCCTGTCGAACAATGCTCCCTACGCGGGGGCCGGGGTGAGCATTCCGCTCTACGTGACGATTCCGGGAGGAAGCACCAGCGCCTCCTTCCCCATGCGTGTCTTCGCGTCCTACCCCGATGTCGCCAGACCGTCGGCCGACATCGGCACGTCCATCGCCATCGGCGACATCGTGGTCGTTCCGAAGGAGTTCGCCCTGTCCGCCGGAGGCCTGAGGAGAGGGACGGCGAAGGGGGCGGTCGGCATCGGCGAAGCGCCCAACCCCTCCGGCGCCACTGTCACCCTCACCAGTGACACTCCCGGCTTCACCGTTCCCCCCACGGTCACCATTCCCCCCGGAAAGCCGGGCGCGTCCTTCCCGATCACGGTGAGCGACTCGATCCCGTACGGCAAACGCGTCGTGCTCACCGCCACGTGGAACGGAAGGACCATCACCTCCGACTACTGGGTCTAGTCCCGTCGGCTTCGGGCCTGCGGCTCACTCCGGTCCGGGATCGCCTTCGAAGACGAAGTAGATGCTCAGGGGGATCGGTTCCGGTTCGCCGCTGTCGTACTCCCACTGAAGGCGCACCCCGGCCCGGCCCCGCCGCCGGGTAGGATCTCCGAAGCCGCCATGATGTCGATCATGAAATTGGGTGCGTCATGCCCGAGCCATCCGCGGGCGCGCCGGACATGTCGCGTGTCATCCGTCTGGCCCGGCATGGCGTGGTCTCCAGCGCCCTGGCGCCGCTCGGCGACCGGCGGCTCGCCGAACTCGTGGAGGCCGCGCCGTGCCTCGGGTCCGGCGTCGGCGGCGCGACCGCGCTGCTGGAGGTCGAGGGCCGGCCGGTCTTCGTCAAGCGGGTCCCGCTCACCGACCTGGAGAGGCGACCGGAGAACATCCGATCAACGGCGAACCTGTTCGGGCTGCCCGCCTTCTGCCACTACGGGCTTGGGCTCGGGTCGGGCTTCGGTGCGTGGCGTGAGCTGGCCGCGCACGTCCTGACGACGGGCTGGGTGCTCGGCGGGCACTATGAGGGCTTCCCGCTGCTGCATCACTGGCGGGTGCTACCGGGCCCGGCGGCCGGAGAGGGGGCGGAGCTGGAGGAGGCCGTGGCGTACTGGGAGTCCTCTCCGGCGGTGCGCGCGCGGCTTGAGTCCGTCGCATCGGCGTCGGCCGCCGTCGTGCTGTTCCTGGAGTACATTCCCCACGACGTCAGCCGGTGGCTGGAGGCGCAGGCCGCCCTCGGCGACGACGCCGCCGGAGCGGCGTGTTCCCTGCTCGATCGGGAACTGGCCGCCGGGGTCCGCTTCATGAACGCGAACGGGCTGCTCCACTTCGACGCGCATTTCGGCAATATCCTCACCGACGGCCGCCGCCTGTACTTCACCGACTTCGGCCTGGCCGCCGCCCCGGGCTTCGAGTGCTCCGCCGCCGAGCGCGCCTTCCTCCGCCTGAACGCCGGCCACGACGAGTCCTACGCCGCCAGGGAGCTGGTCAACCGGGTGCTCGTCACCCTGAGCCGCCCGCCCGGCCGAGCGGAACTCCTCGAACTCGTACGACAGGGGGCCTGCGGCGGCGACCTCCCGGGTGTCCCGGAGCCGGTCGCGGAGGTCGTCAGGCGCCACGCCCCGGTCGCCGCCGTCATGAACGACTTCTACGGCAAACTGTTCGACGAGACCAGAACAGCCCCCTACCCCGCCGCCGCCATCCACCACGCTCGCTCTTTCTTGTCCCTCTAACAGGTGCGATCACGTGGTCCGCCCGCTCAGGGAAATGGTGCCTTCTGCGCGTTTTTCTGCGGCGGGCGCCGTCTCACTGGCTGCTCGCCGTCGCGCGGGCAGCGCGCCGTGCCAGGGGATGCCCCGCGTTGCGTCACCGGCCGTTTGGTCGGGATGCCCGACGATCACCGTCAGGGAGCGATCTGGAACCAACATTCAACTCGTGCCCGGGGAAGCTTGTTGCACGGCGGGTCTGTCGTCGGGATTCGTGCTCGCGCAGCTGCCGGACGGAGGCGTCGTCGTGTCGGTTGAGTCGGCAGGCCGAGGGGAGGTAAGCACCGAGCATGAACTTGTGACCCATATATGGGGGGCTTATGACCAGATACGTGCCGAGGCATATCCCACCGGCATCTCCGTCAAGATGATCAAGGATGCGCGAGATCAATGGAATCTCACCAGCTGACCCCGGACCTGTCGGCGGCCGAATGGCGCAAGGCGCGCCGCTCTGGTTCAGAGGGTGGAAACTGCGTCGAGGTGGCACGTAACTTGCCAGGTCTGGTGGCGGTCCGTGACAGCAAGCACCCCACGGCCCCGCTCTCATCTTCACCCCCGGAAGAATGGCGCCTCTTCGTTCTAGAAACGAAGGCCGGAAGGGTCTGACGGCCTGGCTTGATGTAGTACGTCCGCATCTTCAGGGGACACCGGCGGTTCGTTGCGGCGCGGTTAGAGTGCGGTGAAGTGAGGGTCGCCTGAAATAAGGCGTCCCGAAGGCACCATTTTGTGGTCGGTCGTTGCGTCTTGCGTCGGTGCACTGGTCGGTCGTTGCGTGCGTGGGTCAGCCGTGGTGGCGGTACCGGCGGGGGCCGTAGGGGTGCTGGGGGTGTTCCCAGGTGGGGCGGTAGCGGTGGGGGCGGGAGTGGTGCCAGTCGGGCCAGGGGATCCAGGCGTCCTCCTCGGGGCGGGTCCAGAAGCGGTGCCAGTGGCGCTGGTCGGCGGGGCGGTGCCAGTGGCGGCGCAGGCGCCGCTCTCCGGGCCGGGTCTCGTCGCGCTCGTCGTCCTGTTCGCCCCGTTCGCGGCCGTCGCGTTCGCCGGGTGCGAGGCGGGGGTCGGCGAGCTGGTCCTCGGGCGCGAGGCCCGGCGTCGAGCCGCCGCCGAAGCGGTTCAGGTCGGGATGGTGGAACGAGGTGGCGGGGCGGTGCGCGAGGGCCAGCTCCATCGAGCGCACCCAGATGGGGCCGGGGAGCGTGGCGCCCTGGACGCCGCCATAGTGCTGTCCGCCGATCTCCACATCGGTCAGCGGGTACTTGTAGGCGCCCCTGATGTCGCCGAGGCTGACCGCGGCCGCGAGGTCGGGGGTGTACCCGGCGAACCACGCCGAGGTGTACCCGTTGTTGGTGCCGGTCTTGCCCGCCGCGTCCCTGCCGATGCCCTGGCCCTTCATCGTGCCCCTGGTGAACACCCCGGTCAGGATGTGGTTGACGGCGTCGGCGACGTCCTTCTCGACGGCCTGGGTGCAGCTCGGCGCGATGCCGGTGCGGCGGCCGTGCCGTTCGGCGATCTCCAGGATGGCCATCGGCCGGCAGTACCGTCCTCGTGCGCCGAACGCCGCGACGCCGGCGGCGACGGTCAGCGGGTCCATCTCGTTGACGCCGAGGGTGAAGGTCGGCACCTCCTTGAGCGGTTGCCCGTCGGCTCGCGCGATGCCCACCGACCGGGCGGTGCGCACGACGTCGCACAGTCCCACATCGCGTTCGAGCATCATGTAGAAGATGTTGACCGACTGCCACGTGCCGGTGGCCAGGCTGTACGGGCCGCCCTTGCCCTCGCCGCCGGCGTTGTGCACGACGGTGCCCGGGGCGTTGACCTTCCTGCCCGAGCAGTCCTTGTACCCCGAGGACGGCGAGAAGCCGCCAGGAGTGTTGAAGCCCTGGTCGAACCGCCATCCCTTGGCCAGGGCGGTGGCCAGGGTGAAGATCTTGAACGTCGACCCGGCCTGGAAGCCCTGTCCGCCGCCGTGCGCCATGTCCGCGGGCAGGTTGTAGGTCGTCCGCGGCCCGTCCTTGCTCTCGTCCGGATTGGCCCCGTACCGCTTGCTGGCGGCCAGGGCGCGGATGCGGCCGGTGCCCGGCTCGACCATCGCCTCGGCGGCCACCTGGTCGTCCTTGGGGTGCACATGCGCGGCGATGGCCTTGTCGGCGGCCGCCTGCGCGGTGCGGTCCAGGGTCGTCCTGATGGTCAGCCCGTCGCGGAACAGGCGGCGCTCCCGCTCGGCCAGCGTCCGGCCGAACGCCGGGTTGCCGATGACCTCCTTCTGGACGTAGAGGCAGAAGAAGGGGTGGTCGCTCTCGCTGCACCCGCCGGGCTCGGGGCGCAGGTGCAGCGCCAGCGGGGTGGCCTTGGCGGCGTCGGCGCGCACCTGGGGGATCATCTTGAGCTGGGCCATGCGGTCGAGGACGAGATCGCGGCGTTCCATGAGCCGCTCCTTGTGCTCGGCGCCCAAGGTGGGGTCGGTGAAGTACGGCGTGCGCACGGCGCCGGCCAGGGTCGCGGCCTGCTCCAGGGTCAGCTTCGCCGCCGGGGTGCCGAAGAAGCGATGCGCGGCGGCCTGGACGCCGAACGCGCCCCCGCCGAAGTAGGCGATGTTCAGGTAGCGGACCAGGATCTGGTCCTTGGTGTACTTGCGTTCCAGGCTCATGGCGTACCGGAGCTCCTGGAGCTTCCTGCGGACGCTCGGCGCCCGCGCCTGGTCGCGCTCGTTCTCCGAGCGGGCGTTCTGCAGCAGCACGTTCTTCACCAGCTGCTGGGTCAGCGACGACCCGCCCTGCTGGATGCTGCCCGCCCGGGTGTTGGTGATGATCGCCCGGAGCGTGCCCTTGACGTCCAGGCCGCCGTGCTCGTAGAAGCGGGCGTCCTCGATGGCGACGATCGCCTTGAGCATGACGGGGGCGATCTTGCCGATGTCGACCGACTGCCGGTTCTGCACGTAGAACTGGGCGAACTGCCGGCCGTCCTTGTCCAGCAGCCGGCTGCGCTCGGGCAGCGGCGCCTCGCGCAGCATCGCCGGCACCTCGAACAGGTCGTGGGCGGCGCTGCGCGTCAGGATGCCCGCCCCGCCGACCGCCGGCAGGGCGAGCGCGGCGACCAGCAGCCCGCCGGCCACGCCCGCCCCGCACAGCACCGCGACGCCCACCAGCACCGGATGCTCCCGGCACGCTGAGGACTCGCCGCCGGGCACGCGGCGGCCGCCTGGTCGCAAGGTCACGCAATAGACGTGCGACCGAGAGAACCCCGGCAAACGCCTCCCCGCGGAGTCTTTACGCTTCCCGGTTGATCTTCAGGCCAAGTGAGGTGAACTGGTCGAAAACGCGGTGGTACCCGCGCTCGATGTGGTTGACGCCCCGCAGAGTCGAGGTGCCCTCGGCGACCGCCGCCGCGAGCACCGCCGAGAACCCGGCGCGGATGTCGGGCAGCGTGACGTCGGCCCCGCGCAGCTGGGACACGCCCCTGACCACGGCCGAGTGCTTGGCGTTGGTGTCGTGGTAGCGGCACGCGGGCCCGCCCAGGCACACGTCGAAGATCTCGATCTCGCAGCCCATCTTCTGCAGGGCGGGCACGTACACCAGACGGTTCTCGAAGACGGTCTCGTGCAGCACCGACATGCCCTCGGCCTGGGTGAACAGGACCATCAGCGGCGTCTGCCAGTCGGTCATGAACCCCGGGTGGGTGTCGGTCTGGACGGCGGCGGCGCGCAGGCCGTTCGGCGCCGAGGCGGTCAGCCAGTCGTCGGTGATGTCGAACTGCGCGCCCATGCGGGCCAGGGTGGTGATGGCGGTGACCAGGCGGTCCTGCGGGCAGCCGTGCACGCGCACCTCGCCGCCGGTGATGAGCCCGGCCACCAGGTAGGAGAACGCCTCGATGCGGTCGCCGGCGAGCCAGGTGGAGGCGCCGCGCAGCCGGTCGACGCCCTCGATGACGATGCGGCGGTCGGGGCTCAGCTCGATGCGCGCCCCCATGCGCTGCAGGAACAGCGCCAGCTCGACGACCTCGGGCTCGGTGGCCGCGCCCTTGATGACGGTCTTGCCCTCGGCGAGGACGGCCGACAGCAGGATCGTCTCGGTGGCGCCGACGCTCGGGTAGGGCAGCTCGATGCGGGCGCCGCGCAGCCGGGTGGCCTTCGCGGTGATGCCGTCGTCGCCGACCTCGACCTCCGCGCCCATCGCGCGCAGCGCCTCGACGTGGAAGTTGACCGGCCGGCGGCCGATCGGGTCTCCGCCCACCAGGGGCACGAACGCCTCGCCGGCCAGGTGGAGCAGCGGGCCCAGCATCAGGATCGGGATGCGGTTGAGCCCGGTGAAGGCGGCGGGGACCCGGGGGCGGATCTCAGGGCCGCGCTCCAGCGTGATCTCACGCTGGTTGATCGCCACCTCGATGCCCAGCGCTTCGAGCATGGCGGCGGTGATGCCGACCTCGCCCACCTCGGGGGCATTGTGCAGCGTGCTCGGGCCGCTGCCGAGCATCGCCGCGACCATGTGCTTGGACACCGCGTTCTTGGAACCGCGTACCTCGACGTCCCCCCGCAGAGGCCCGGAAGGTTCGATCAGCCATACCTCGTCGCTCACGGGGGACAGCCTAACCGGGCCGCCGCTCACGACCTAAGGCGCCGCCGGGCGGCTCGGCTCGGTACCATATGCGGCTCGGCTCGGTACCATATGGGGTCCGCACGCGGGTGCAGGAAGACGACAGGCGGGGTGATCGGGTGCGGCAGCTGCGAGATTTCGGGCTCACCGTCGTCGTGCTGGCGCTCCTCGGGGTCGCCGCCGGGTTCCTGTGGTCGGCTCTGGCCCCTCGCACCCCGTACGTCGTCACCAAGACGGGCCCCCAGCTCGCCGACCCCACGACGCAGTCGCTGATCGCCGCCGACGGCTGGTTCGCCCTGATCACGGGCGTGGCGGGGCTGGCGTGCGGCATCGTGGCCTACCTTCTCGGCCGCAAGGGACGCCCGCTCGCCCTGCTGGCCGGCCTCGCGGTCGGCGGCCTGGTGGCCGGGTGGCTCGCGCTCAGCGTCGGCACCTCGATCGGCGGCTCGATCATCCAGGCCGCGGCCCCGGGCGCCGGCTCGGCCGGCCTCGGCGCCACGGTGAACGTGCTCTCGATCACGGCGCACGGGGTGTTGCTGGCCTGGGCGGTGGTGGCCGTGGCGATCTTCGGCATCGTCGAGTCGGTCGACGGCTACCGCGAGTCGCCGCTGCGCCAGCCGTTCGCGGGAGAGCCGTTCGCGGGACAACCGTTCGCGGGGGAGCCGTTCGCGGGGCGACCGTACGCAGGGGGGTCCTACGAGGCCGCGTCGGACGAGGCCCGGGCACCACGGGGCGAGCGGCGTCCCGGCGAACCCGCTCCCGGCGGCGAGCTCGGCCAGAGGCGGCCAGGTCCCGATGCCGGTGAGCCGCCGGGTGCGCCGCAGGGCGGCGACTCCGGCAGGTGAGCGGCCGGCCGGGCCGCGGCCGTCAGGGGCCGAGCGGCGGCCGGCGGTTCCCGTGCCCGGTGGCCTGCTCGAACGCGTGGGCGGTGCGCAGCACCGTGAGGTCCTCCCACGGCCGCCCGACGATCTGCACGCCCACCGGCAGCCCGCCGGAGGTGAACCCGCATGGCACCGAGGCCGCGGGCGCGTGCAGCACGCTGATCCAGTACGCCGAGCGCATCCACGCCAGGTAGTCCGGCATCGGCGTGCCGTCGATCTCGGTGACGTAAGGCTGCTCGACGGGGAAGGGCGGCACCTGGCTGACGGGGCAGATCAGGACGTCGTAGGTCTCGAAGAAGGCGTTCATGCGCTGGAACAGGCGGCTGCGCAGCCGCTCGGCGCGGGCGAGGTCGGCTCCGGTGACCTTGAGCCCCTGCTCGACGTTCCAGGCGACGTTCGGGCCGAGCAGGTCGCGCGGCAGGTCGCCGAAGGTGCTCGCGTAGTGCCAGGCGCGGTAGATGCGGAAGGCGTCCTCGGCGTCGGACAGGTCGAGGCCGACCTGCTCGACCTTGGCGCCGAGACCGGACAGCACGCCCGGCGCCCGCGCGGTCACGGCGGCGGTGCGCGGGTCCACCGGCAGGCCGCCGAGGTCGGGGCTCCAGGCGACCCGCAGGCCCTCGACGCCGGTGTCCAGCCGCTGGGCGAACACCGAGCCGTCCTCGCGGACCGCGAACGGAGAGGTGGGCGCGAAGCCCGCGATGACGCTCATCAGCAGGGCGGCGTCGCCGACCGTCCTCGCCATCGGGCCGGGAACGCTGAGGGTGAACCACGCGGCGGTGGGGGAGGCATCGGGGACCCGTCCCGGGGTCGGCCGCAGCCCGACGACGTTGCAGAAGGAGGCCGGGTTGCGCAGGGAGCCGCCCATGTCGGAGCCGTCGGCCAGCGCCACCAGGCCCGAGGCGAGCGCGGCGGCGGCCCCGCCGCTGCTGCCGCCCGCGCTCCTGCCGGTGTCGTAGGGGTTGCGGGTGGCGCCGAAGATCTCGTTGACGGTGTGGGAGCCTGTGCCGAACTCGGGGGTGTTGGTCTTGCCGATCGTCACCGCGCCGGCCGCGCGTGCCCTGCGGACGACCAGGGCGTCGGCCGCCGGCACATGGTCGGCGAACAGTCGCGAGCCGTAGGTGGTGCGGATGCCCGCGGTGTCGGTGAGGTCCTTGAACGCGATGGGCAGCCCGTGCAGGGGGCCCTGCCAGTGGCCGCGGGCCAGGCCCTCGTCCAGCCGGCGGGCCTGCGCGAGCGCCTGGTCGGCGGCGAGCGTGACGATCGCGTTGACCTCGCCGCCCACCTCCTCGACGCGCCGCAGGTGGGCCTCGGTCAACTCGGCCGCGCTGACCTGCCGCTCGCGCAGCAGCGCCAGCATTTCCACAGCGGACAAGTAGTACAGCTCGCTCAACCTTCGCTCCTCCGGCCTTCGCGCCCCCGCCGCCCCGCCGCGCCGGTCTCACCAGCCCAGTCTGGACGGTCGTGTGCCCGGCTGCGACGGCAAGCCTTGCCAACACACCCGCCCCGCCGGCGCACCGGGCCGAGTCGCCCGCCGTACGGCGGCGCCGTGTTCGCCGTCCATCGTCCCGCCGACCCGGCGCCGATGAGAGTGCCGGGGGCGGGGAGTGGGTGGTTCGGAGATACGTCGTCGTCGGGGGGCGGGTGGTCCTGGGGTCGGGTGGGCGTTGCGCCGTACGGCGGTGCCGTGTTCGCCGTCTGCCGTCCCGCTGACCCGGCGCCGGTGAGGGTGCCGAGACGAGGGGGGAGCGGGGCTGGGGGGTGCTGTTCCAAGTCGGGTACGTGGGTGGGCGTTGCGCCGTACGGCGGCGCCGTGTTCGCCGTCTGCCGTCCCGCCGATCCGGCGCCGGTGAGGGTGCCGAGACGAGGGGGGAGGTGGGAGGTGGGAAGGGCGACGGGGCGGGGGTGCTGTTCGGGGGCGTGTCGATTGGATGGGGGGTCAGGGGGCCTTGGCTATGGGTGCGGTGGTGGCTTTGGTCAGGCGGATCAGTTCGGCGGGGGAGGTCTCGATCTGCAGGCCGCGGCGGCCGGCGGAGAAGTAGATCGTCTCGAAGTCCAGCGCGGAGGAGTCGATCACCGTGGGCAGGGCCTTGCGCTGGCCGAGCGGGCTGATGCCGCCGACGACGTAGCCGGTGACCCGTTCGACCTTGGCGGCGTCGGCCATCGCCGCCCGCTTGCCGCCCAGGGCGGAGGCGAACGCCTTCAGGTCGAGCTTGCCGGCGACCGGCACGACGGCGACGGCGAGCCCGGTCTCGACCTCGGCCACGAGCGTCTTGAAGATGCGCTCGTGCGGCAGGCCGAGCGCGTCGGCGGCCTCCTCGCCGTACGCCTGGGCGTTCGGGTCGTGGTCGTAGGGGTGGAGGGTGAACTCGGCCCCGGCCTTGGCCAGGGCCACGGTGGCGGGAGTGCCTTGGCCTCCCTTGCTCTTGGTCTTGCTCACGCCACCAGCCTAACGGCACTTCAAAATCTACAATGTAAAGGCTTCGTCCCGAATGGCGGACGTGCGCCGGAATGGACCGCCACCCTCCGTAGACTGGTCCGGTGATATCCCGTATCGACATGCGCGGGTCCCTTCCGGAGAACCTGCGCGACGTGCTGCCCCGCGCCGAGCTCGACGTCGAGGCCGCCCTGTCGAAGGTGCGGCCCCTGTGCGACGACGTGCGCCATAGGGGCGTGGCGGCCGTACGGGAGTGGACCGCCCGCTTCGACGGTGTGGAGCTCGGCTCGACGCGCGTGCCGCCGGCGGCGCTCACCGAGGCGCTCGCCGCCCTCGATCCCGCAGTCCGCGCCGCGCTGGAGGAGTCCATCCGCCGCGCGCGCCTGGTGCACCGCGACCAGCGCCGCACCGACACCACCACCCAGGTCGTGCCCGGCGGCACGGTCACCGAGCGCTGGGTCCCGGTCGACCGGGTGGGCCTGTACGTCCCTGGCGGCCGTGCCGTGTACCCCTCCAGCGTCGTCATGAACGTCGTGCCCGCCCAGGAGGCCGGTGTGGCGTCCCTGGCGGTCACCTCGCCGCCGCAGGCCGACTTCGGCGGGCTGCCGCACCCGACGATCCTGGCGGCGTGCGCGCTGCTCGGCGTCGACGAGGTGTACGCCGTTGGCGGCGCCCAGGCCGTGGCGATGTTCGCCTACGGCACCGAAGAGTGCAAGCCGGTCACCATGGTCACCGGGCCGGGCAACATCTGGGTCGCGGCCGCCAAGCGGCTGCTCAAGGGCCGCATCGGCATCGACTCCGAGGCCGGCCCCACCGAGATCGCCGTGCTCGCCGACGACACCGCCGACCCCGCCCACGTGGCCGCCGACCTGATCAGCCAGGCCGAGCACGACGTGATCGCCGCCGCGGTGCTGGTGACCACCAGCGAGGCCCTGGCCGACGCCGTCGAGCGCGAGCTCGCGCCGCAGGTGGCCGCCACCAAGCACTCCGAGCGCATCACCGAGGCGCTGTCGGGCCGGCAGTCGGGCATCGTGCTGGTGTCGTCCCTGGACGACGGCCTGCGGGTGGTCGACGCCTACGCCGCCGAGCACCTGGAGATCCAGACCGCCGACGCCCACGCGGTCGCCGCGCGGGTGCGCAACGCCGGGGCGGTCTTCATCGGCGCCTACGCCCCGGTCTCCCTGGGCGACTACCTGGCCGGGTCCAACCACGTGCTGCCGACCGGCGGCTGCGCCTGCCATTCCTCGGGCCTGTCGGTGCAGACGTTCCTGCGCGGCATCCACGTGGTCGACTACAGCCGCGAGGCGCTGGCCGGCGCCGCCTCCCACGTGTACGCGCTGTCGGAGGCCGAGGACCTCCCCGCCCACGGCGCCGCCGTACGGGTGCGGTTCGAGGGCGGTGCGCGATGACGGCGCCCACGGGCCCCGCCGCCACGGGATCCGCCGCGACGGGGCCGGCGGCCGGGAGGCCGGTGCGGCTCTCCGACCTGCCGATCCGTGACGACCTGCGCGGCCGCTCGCCGTACGGGGCGCCGCAGATCGACGTGCCGGTGCGGCTGAACACCAACGAGAACCCCTACGGGCCTCCCGCCGGGCTGGTCGCCGACCTCGCCGAGGCGGTCCGCCGCGACGCCGCCGACCTCAACCGCTACCCCGACCGCGACGCCGTCGCCCTGCGCGAGGACCTCGCGGCCTATCTCGGGCACGGGCTCCACGCGGCGCAGGTGTGGGCGGCGAACGGCTCCAACGAGGTGCTGCAGCAGATCCTGCAGGCGTTCGGCGGGCCGGGCAGGTCGGCCATGGGGTTCGAGCCGTCGTACTCCATGCACCCGATCATCACGACCGGCGCCTCCACCCGCTGGATCACCGGGGCCCGCGAGGACGATTTCGGCCTGGACCCCGAGAAGGCCGTGGCCGCGATCGAGGAGCACCGGCCCGACATCGTCTTCCTGACCAGCCCCAACAACCCGACGGGCACGGCGCTGCCGCTGGAGGCCGTCCAGCGGGTGGTCCAGGCCGCGCCGGGCATGGTCGTGGTCGACGAGGCCTACTTCGAGTTCGCCCGCACGGGCACGCCGAGCGCGCTCACCCTGCTGCCCGGCAACCCGCGGCTGATCGTCACCCGCACCATGTCCAAGGCGTTCGCCATGGCGGGCACGCGCCTCGGCTATCTCGCCGCCGACCCGGCGGTGATCGAGGCTCTGCTGCTGGTGCGCCTGCCCTATCACCTCTCCACGCTGACCCAGGCGGCGGCGCGGGTCGCCCTCGCCCATCAGGGCGAGCTGCTCGGCACCGTCGACCGGCTGCGCGCCGAGCGCGACGCGTGCGTGCTGCGCCTGCGCGAGCAGGGGTTGTCGGTGGCCGACTCCGACGCCAACTTCGTGCTGTTCGGCCGGTTCCCCGACCGCCACGCGGTCTGGGAGGCGCTGCTCGCGCGCGGCGTGCTGATCCGTGAGGTGGGCCCGCCGCAGTGGCTGCGGGTCTCCATCGGCACGGCCGGCGAGACCGCCGCCTTCCACGAGGCGCTGACGGCCGTGCTGGCCTTCTCAGACGTCATCCCCGCGTCCGGCAGGCCCGGACACGAAGACCCGGAGGAAATCGCGTGACCAGTCCCGCCGTAGGCGCGCCGAGGCCGAGGTCCGGCCGCGTCGAGCGTACGACCAAGGAGACCTCGGTGCTGGTGGAGGTCGACCTGGACGGCACCGGCAAGGTCGAGGTGTCCACCGGCGTCGGCTTCTTCGACCACATGCTCGCCCAGCTCGGCAAGCACGGCCTGTTCGACCTGACCGTGAAGACCGACGGCGACCTGCACATCGACTCCCACCACACCATCGAGGACACCGCCCTGGCCCTGGGCGCCGCGTTCCGCGAGGCGCTGGGCGACAAGTCGGGCATCAGGCGGTTCGGCAATGCCTCGTGCCCGCTGGACGAGGCGCTCGCCGAGGTCACCGTCGACCTGTCCGGCCGCCCCTATCTGGTGCACGCCGAGCCCGAGGGCATGGCGCCGATGATCGGGCCCGACTACGACACCACGCTCACCCGGCACATCCTGGAGTCCTTCGTGGCCCAGGCGGCGATCTGCCTGCACGTGCGCGTGCCCTACGGGCGCAACGCCCACCACATCGTCGAGGCGCAGTTCAAGGCGCTGGCCCGGGCGCTGCGCGCGGCCAGCGAGCGCGACCCGCGCGCCACCGGGGTGCCGAGCACCAAGGGGGTCCTGTGAGCTCCAACTGGACCGCCGTCGCCATGGTCTTCCTCGGCCTCTTCCTGATCGGCGGCGTCGTCTCGTTCGTCAGGCAGGGCATGAAGGCCGGCGCCGTCGTCTGCGGCGTCGGGGCCGCGCTGTCGATCACCGCGGGGGTGCTGTGGTGGTGAACGTCGTCGTCCTGGACTACGGCTCGGGCAACCTGCGCTCGGCCGAGCGGGCGCTGGCCCGCACCGGGGCCGAGGTGACGGTGACCGCCGACTTCGACGCGGCGATGGCGGCCGACGGCCTGGTCGTCCCGGGGGTCGGCGCCTTCTCGGCCTGCATGGGCGGGCTGAAGGCCGTGCGCGGCGAGCAGATCATCGGACGCCGTCTCGCCGGAGGCCGCCCGGTCCTCGGCATCTGCGTCGGCATGCAGATCCTCTTCGCCGAGGGCGTCGAGCACGGCGAGCACACCGAGGGGTGCGGCGAGTGGCCCGGCGTGGTCGAGAGGCTGGACGCGCCGGTCCTGCCCCACATGGGGTGGAACACCGTCCAGGCGCCCGAGGGGTCGGTGCTGTTCGCCGGGCTGGACGCCGCGACGCGCTTCTACTTCGTGCACTCCTACGGGGTGCGCAAGTTCGACTTGGAGGCCGGGCCCGGCTTCGAGCAGCCGCTGGTCACCTGGGCCGAGCACGGCGTGCCGTTCGTCGCGGCGGTGGAGAACGGCCCGCTCATGGCCACGCAGTTCCACCCCGAGAAGTCCGGCGACGCGGGTGCGGTCCTGCTGCGCAACTGGGTGGGCACACTGTGATGTCCCGGCAGGCGCCCGTCTCGTCCCGCCCGCCGGCGTTACGCCCGGCGGCGACGTGCTCCAAGGGCTGAAGGCGGCCGGGTGAGCAAGGAACGCGCGCGCCGCCGCGCCGAGCGGGAGGCCGAGAACGCCCGTCAGGCCGCCCTGCGCGCAGAAAGAGAGGCGCGGAAGGCCAGGCGGCGCAGGTTGCGCGCCCGGCTGGCAGCGGCGGTGCCCCGCCCGGTGCGCGTCGCCCGCCAGGGCGGCCTGATCGCCCGGCGCCACCGCGCGCAGAACACCGTCGTCGCGGTGCTGTTCGTGCTCGTCCAGGTGATCGCCTGGCTGCTGCTCGATGGCTGGGCGGCCAGGGTAGGCGTCCTGGTGCTGTCCATTTTGATGCTGCCGGTGCTCGTCACCGTCATATTCGACCGGAGGTCCTAGAACAATGTCGCTGGTGCTGTTGCCCGCAGTGGACGTCGCGGACGGGAAGGCCGTGCGCCTCGTGCAGGGCGAGGCGGGTACGGAGACCTCCTACGGCGACCCGCTCGCCGCGGCCCTGGCCTGGCAGAGCGCCGGCGCCGAGTGGATCCATCTGGTCGACCTGGACGCCGCGTTCGGCCGGGGCTCCAACCGCGAGCTGCTGGCCTCGGTCGTCGGGACGCTGGACGTCGAGGTGGAGCTGTCGGGCGGCATCCGCGACGACGCGTCGCTGGCCGCCGCGCTCGCCACCGGCTGCCGGCGGGTGAACATCGGCACCGCCGCGCTGGAGGATCCGGCCTGGTGCTCGAAGATCATCGCCGAGTACGGCGACCGCGTCGCCGTCGGCCTGGACGTGCGCGGCACCACGCTGGCCGCGCGCGGATGGACGCAGGAGGGCGGCGACCTGTGGGAGGTGCTCGACCGGCTGGAGGCCGACGGCTGCCCCCGCTACGTCGTCACCGACGTCACCAAGGACGGCACGCTGCGCGGCCCCAACCTCGACCTGCTGCGCAAGGTGTGCGCGCGCACCGACAAGCCGGTGATCGCCAGCGGCGGCGTGTCGTCGCTGGACGACCTGCGCGCGCTGGCGACGCTGGTCCCCGAGGGCGTGGAGGGCGCGATCGTCGGCAAGGCGCTGTACGCGCAGGCGTTCACGCTGGAGGAGGCCCTGTCGGCGGTGCGGGCATGAGCGTCGCCGTACGGGTGATCCCCTGTCTGGACGTGGACGCCGGGCGGGTCGTCAAGGGCGTCAACTTCGAGAACCTCAGGGACGCCGGAGACCCCGTCGAGCTGGCGCGTCGCTACGACGCCGAAGGCGCCGACGAGCTCACCTTCCTGGACATCACCGCCTCCTCGGGCGACAGAGAGACCATGATCGACGTGGTCCGCCGCACCGCCGAGCAGGTGTTCATCCCGCTGACCGTCGGCGGGGGAGTGCGGGCGGTCGAGGACGTCGACCGGCTGCTGCGCGCCGGGGCCGACAAGGTCGCGCTCAACACCGCGGCCATCGCCCGCCCCGAGCTGCTGACCGAGACCTCGCGCAGGTTCGGCGCCCAGTGCATCGTGCTGTCGGTGGACGCCCGGCGGGTCGTCGGCGGCGAGCCGACGCCGTCGGGGTTCGAGGTGACCACGCACGGCGGCCGCCGCGGCACGGGCATCGACGCCGTCGAGTGGGCGCGGCGCGGGCAGGAGCTGGGCGTGGGCGAGATCCTGCTCAACTCCATGGACGGGGACGGCACCAAGGACGGCTACGACCTTGAGATGATCACGGCGGTGCGGGCGGCGGTCACGGTGCCGGTCATCGCCAGCGGCGGCGCGGGCGCGCTCGGCGACTTCCCGCCGGCGGTGGCCGCGGGGGCGGACGCGGTGCTCGCCGCGAGCGTCTTCCACTTCGGCCAGCTCAAGATCTCCGAGGTGAAGGACACCTTGCGCGCCGCGGGTCATCCGGTGCGCTAGCAATCGCGTGGGGTGCGGTGGCGCCCATTACCCCCTTGGGAGCGGTCCAAACCTCTCGAATGCTGGAATGTCTTCGCATGTCGCGTGGTGATCCGCTACGGTCATGCGGGTCCTTCTACGGTGCCGCAGACACAAGGATCTCCCGTGACCTCTCCCTCCAGTCCTCAGCAGCCGGATTCGCCTTACGAGCAGGGCTCACCTTATCCGGGAGCGCACCAGCAGGGGTCCTACCCGCAGCAGTCCTCGTCGCCGTACGGCGCCGCCGCGCCGCAGGACCCGAACCAGGCCGCGCCCGCCGGGCAGACCTATCCGGGCCAGGACCCGCTGAGCCAGGATCCCCTCGGCCTGGGCTACGGCACCCGGCAGCAGAGCGCGCACCAGCAGCGGTCCCCGTACGGCGAGACGGCGCAGGACGGCTACCAGCAGGCGGCGTACGGCGCCCAGGGGAACGCCTACGCCTCCGGTCAGGGCGCCTACACGGGACCGCAGGACGCGTACCCGGGCGGCCAGAGCGCCTACCCGGGCGGCCAGAGCGCCTACCCGGGCGGCCAGAGCGCCTACACGGGCGGTGAGGGTGCCTACGCGGGCGGTGGGAGCGCGCACACGGGCGCTCATGGCGCGCACGCGGGTCAGCAGGGCGCGTATACGTCACAGCAGGGCGGATACGCCGACCGGCAGGACCCTTACGCCGCCCAGCAGGGCGGGTACACCGCGCAGCAGGAGCAGCAGGGCTACGCCGCCCAGCAGGCGTACGGCTCGCAGCAGGGCTACGGCTCCCAGCCCGGTTACGGCTCCCAGCAGGGTTACGGCTCCGAGCAGGGTTACGGCGCGCAGCAGGGTTATGGCACGCAGCCCGGCCACGGCGCCCAGCAGCCCGGTTACGGCGAGCCCGCTTACGGTGCCCAGCCCGCTTACGGTGCCCAGCCCGGTTACGGCGAGGCCGGTCAGGGCGCCCAGCAGGGGCAGGCGGTCAACGGCGCCACCGGTCACACCGGCGGTCAGGGCGGGTACGGCGGTCAGCAGGGTGCGGACGGCTACGGCGGCCACCAGCAGGCCCATGCCCAGGCGCAGTCCCCGTACCAGCAGACCCAGGTCCAGGAGCGTCACGCGCAGGACCCCTACCAGCAGGGGGCGCAGGCCGGGCAGGAGTCCGCCCGGCAGCAGTACGCCGCCGGGTACGGCCAGGGCCTGCCGCAAGGTCAGGACCCCTACGCGCAGCAGGGCGGTGGCGGCCAGTGGCAGCCCGAGGAGACCCCGGCCCCGGCCAAGAAGAAGACCGGCAAGCTGCTGGGCGCGCTCGGCGCGGTGGCCATCTTCGTCGTCATCGCGGTCGTGAAGATCGGCGGCGTCTTCGCCGTGCGGGAAGGCGCCGGGGCGATCGGCGACCAGGTGACCGGCGCTCCGCGAATCGCCCACGCGGGCGACTGCATGTCCGGGCAGAGCGAGAACACCCTCAAGGTCGTCGACTGCAAGGACGCCACCGTCGAGTGGAAGATCTCCCAGAAGGTCGACGGCAAGACCGAGGCGCAGTTCAACGCCGACAAGAGGTTCACCATGTGCCGCGACAAGAAGGTCACCTCGGCCTACTGGGAAGGCCCCAAGTCGGGCGGCGTCGGCTGGGTCCTCTGCCTGATCCCGATGAACAAGAAGAGCTGAGCACGTTCGCGGGGCCGGCCGCCGGCCCGCCGCGCGACGCCCTCACCCCGCCGCCCCACCGCCCGCGGGCCCCGCGCCGATCGAAGATCGCCCGCTGATCGAAAGGCCGGCTCGGGCAACGGCGGCGGGGAACGCCGGGTCTCGCCGGGGCGCGGACGTGGTCAGGCGGGCAGCGGGCGCTCGCGCGCGAGGGTCTCGTGGAGGCGGGCGGCGAAGGCGCGGGGACGCAGGACGCCCGCGTTGTGGCCGCCGGGGAACTCCACGCAGGGCGCGCCCAGCGCCTCGGCGAGCAGGCGCGCGCAGCGGTGCGGCCAGATGCGCGCCGAGGTCGCGCCGGCGGCGGCGACCACGCGGGTGGAGGCGGCCTTGAGTGCGGGTATGTCGAGCTCGTGGCGGCGGACCGCCGGGGCGTCGTTGGAGAGGAAGAACTCGAGGTTCGCGAGGCGGTCCATCCCCGGGGCCTTGATCGGAGCGTCGGGCTCGCGGTCGGTGAGGTCCAGGCCCGCGAGGACCACGAACTTGCGCAGGGCCGGTATCACGCCCTCGTTCCGGTGGGTGTCCTCGATGTCGCGCTGCGCCTGCCTGGCCTCCGAGCGCTCGGGCTCGGGGAGCAACTGGAAGGCGGGCGGTTCGTGGGCGACCAGGACGCTCACCTGACCGGGGTGCCGGGACACCAGTTCCAGGCCGACCATGGCGCCGAGGCTGCTGCCGTAGACCTGGACGGGCTCGGAGGTCAGCGCGGCGAGCAGGCGGTGGACGTCGTCGGCGTGCGTGGTGAGGGTCAGGGGCCGCTCCTGGCCGGTGATCGCGCTGCCGGACAGGCCGCGGCGGTCGTAGGTGAGGACCGTGTACCTGTCGTCGAGCTGGGACGCCAGGCCTGCGCTGGTGGTGGCGTCCCCGTCGCCGCCCGCGATGAGCAGCAGGAGAGGGCCGGTGCCCCGCAGGGCGTACCGCAACCGGGCGCCGGGAACCTCGATCGTCTTCCAGCCGGTGGTCATGAGTGGTGATCCGCCGAGAGGGACGCTCAGCCGGTGAGGCTGGAGAAGAACAGGGCGAGGCGGCTCGCGCCGGTCGTGATGCCGTCGAAGACGCCCCTGACCGCGCCGGCGGCCTCGGCGGGGCGGGAGTAGAGATAAAAGACGACAAAGGCGATGGCCAGGTACATGAGCACCTTCTTGGTCTGCATCGGACTCCCTCCCGCGAACCTGTGGCGTGGTCCTGCCCGGAGGGCGGGACGCCCGATCCGGGGACCGGTCAGGTCCCCGGATTGATCATAGCCAGGCGTGCCCCGCCCGACGCGGTGGCCGTCGCCGGGCCTGCCATGCCGGCATCAACGAAAACTCGCCCCGACCGGTTCCGCCCTTGACGCAGGGGGCGCCGCGGTGGGTCAGAGGCCTAGGGCGGCGGTGCGGAGGCGGTCGACGGAGGGCTGGTCGCCCTCGTAGGTGACGCGGGCGTGCTCCTGGCGGCCGAAGGCGAACATGAGCAGTTCGACGGGCTCGCCGGTCACGATGACGTGCGGTTCGGCCTTCTTGCCGCCCGCCTTGCGGCCGTCGGGCAGGCGCAGCACCACGCCCACCGGTGCCTTGCGGAGCATGAGGCGGGCGCCGGCCGACACCCGCTTCCAGAGCGCTTCTGTGAGGTCGGCCGGCAGCTCGCGCGGCTGCCAGCCGGGCTGGGCCCGGCGCACGTCCTCATGGTGGACGAGGAACTCCAGCGTGTTGACGAGATCGTCCATCCCTGGCAGGAAGCCGTACGGAGACCACCGGGGCGGTCCCTGGCGGACGGCGTCCACCAGCTCGGGGTAGCTCCTGCCGGTTTTGATCTTGTTCTGCACGGACGCGGTGTAGCCGGCGAGCGGCTTGATCGCGATGCCGCCGGCGGCGTCCGGCCGGCGCTCGCGCAGGACGAGGTGGGCGGTCAGGTCGGCGGTCGTCCACCCGGCGCACAGCGTGGGGGCGTCGGGTCCGAGACGGTCGAGGAGGTCGGTCAGTGCTGCGCGCTCAGCGCGTGCGTGCGTCACCCTGATCACCCTAACAAGAGCTTCGATCATCTCCGGCAGAGGCCCCGCTCGCTTGATCGCCGCAGGCTCTGCGCACGGCGCGGTCGCGTCGCGATGCGCATGACGGCCGCGGTGCCGGTGCCCGGTGGCGGCCGTGCTGCGGTGCTCATGGTGGGGGAGGAGGCGAGTGCCCGAGGTGGGACGTAGGGGTGGGAATAAATGAGTTGTCCCGGATGATAGGGATTGAGGCGGACCGGTTCCCCGGCGAGCTCCGGCGGCCCGCCAGGCCTCGTCCCCCATCGAGAGGATCCCCCGCGTGCCGAGCGAGCGCGATCACAGTCCGACCGTCATGCGCCAGGGGTTCGGTGTCATCGGCCATGCCATCCGCGGCGAGCCGCGCGTCTTCATCGGTGCGGTGCTGTCCAGCTCGGTGTACGGCCTGATGACCGTCGGCTCGTCCTGGGCGCTGGGCTGGGCCACCGAGAACGCCGTCCTGCCCGCCTTCAGCGCGGGGCACGCGGTCACGGGCACGCTGGTCACGGCCGCGCTGCTGATCGTCGGCGTCGCGGTGCTGAAGGCCGCGGGGGTGATCGGCCGCCGGGTGCTCGCCGGCATCATGCAGTACCGCATGCAGGCGCGGTCGCGCCGCGAGGTGACCCGCCAGTATCTGCGGCTGCCCCTCGCCTGGCACCACCGCCACCCGACCGGCCAGCTGTTGTCGAACGCCGGCTCTGACATCGAGGCGGCCTGGGCGCCGCTCGCCCCGCTGCCGATGGCCGTCGGCGTCGTCGTCATGCTCGTCGCCGCGGCCGTCGCCATCTTGGTCGTCGACCCGGTGCTGGCCCTCGTCGGCTTCCTGATCTTCCCGGCCATCGCGGTGCTGAACCTCGTCTACCAGCGCAGGCTCTCCCCGCTGGCGATGCGGGCTCAGCAACTGCGCGCCGAGGTCAGCGAGATCGCGCACGAGAGCTTCGAGGGGGCGCTCGTCGTCAAGACCCTCGGCCGTGAGGAGACCGAGGCGGCGCGCTTCCAGGCCAAGGCCGACCGGCTGCGCGACGCCAACATCGCCGTGGGCCGCATCCGCGGCATGTTCGACCCGCTTCTGGAGGCCCTGCCCACGCTCGGCGTGCTGGCGGTGCTGCTGTTCGGGTCGGTGCGCCTGGCCGCGGGGGACGTCTCCTCCGGTGAGCTCATCCAGGTCTCCTACCTGTTCACGCTGCTGGCCTTCCCCGTGCGCGCGCTCGGCTGGGTGCTGGCCGAACTGCCGCGCAGCGTCGTCGGATGGCGGCGGGTGCAGGACGTGCTGAACGCCTCCGGCTCGATGGAGTTCGGCGCCGCCCGCCTGGCGGCGGACGGCCCGGCGCGCGTCGAGGTGCACGACCTGGCCTTCGGGTACCTGCCGGGCGCCCCCGTGCTGTCCGGCGTCGGCTTCGACGTCCGGCCCGGCCGCACGGTCGCGCTCGTCGGGCCCACGGGCGCGGGCAAGTCGACGCTGACCCAGCTCCTGGTCCGCCTCGTCGACCCCGACGAGGGCCGGGTGCTCATCGACGGAGTCGACCTGCGGCAGGTGGCCCGGGGCGAGGTGAGCTCCGTCGCGGCCCTGGTGCCGCAGCAGACGTTCCTGTTCGACGACACGGTGCGCGGCAACCTGACGCTGGGGACCGGCGCTGACGACGTGCCCGACGAGAAGGTGTGGGCGGCGCTGCGACTGGCGCAGGCCGAGGGCTTCGTGAGCGCCCTGCCCAAGAACCTGGACACCCGCATCGGCGAGCGCGGCGCGACGCTGTCCGGCGGCCAGCGGCAGCGCCTGGCGCTCGCCCGCGCGCTGGTGCGCGATCCCCGGCTGCTCATCTTGGACGACGCCACCTCAAGCGTGGACGCGCAGGTGGAGAGCCGCATCCTCTTCGGCCTGCGGGACGGCTCGCCCGACTCCACGGTGATCGTCGTCGCCTACCGCATGGCGACGATCGCGCTGGCCGACGAGGTGGTCTACCTGGAGCAGGGACGGGTCGTCGACCACGGCGCCCATGACGAGTTGCTGGCCCGCTGCGAGGGCTACCGCAATCTCGTCACCGCATACGAACGCGAAGAGGCCGAGCGGGCGGCGCTGGACGCCGACGAGGAGATCGTGGCATGACGACGCGAGTGGAGGAACGCGGCGCCGCCGTGCAGGCAGGCGGCTCGCTGCGCGTGGAGGAGCGCTCGGCCCTGGGGACGCTGCGGCGCGGGCTCGCCCTGTCGCCGGAGTTCCGCATGGGGCTGCCGGTCACGCTGCTGCTGGCGGTTCTCGCCACGCTCGGCAAGGTGATCGTCCCCTTTGCGGTTCAGCAGGTCATCGACCGTGGTCTGAAGAACACCGCGACACCGGACATGGCCTTCATCACGAAGGCCGTCCTCGTCTGCGCGGCCGCGGTGCTGCTCACCGCGGTGTGCGGCTACCTGATGAACGTGCGGCTCTACCGCTCGACCGAGTCGGGGCTCGCCTCGCTACGCGGCAAGGCGTTCCGGCACGTCCACGACCTGTCGGTGCTGACACAGAACACCGAACGACGGGGTGCGCTGGTCTCCCGGGTCACCAGCGACGTGGACCAGATCAGCACGTTCATGCAGTGGGGTGGCCTCATGGTCATCATCTCGGTTGGTCAGCTGCTCATCGCGAGCGTCATGATGGCGTTCTACTCCTGGCAGCTGGCGCTGGTCGTCTGGGCGTGCTTCCTGCCGATGGTCATCGCGCTGCCGAGATTCCAGCGGTTGGTGGCCCGCGCCTACACCCAGGTCCGCGAGCGCACCGGCGACATGCTGGCGGCGGTCAGCGAGTCGGTGGTGGGCAGCGCGGTGATCCGGGCGTACGGGTCGGAGGACCGCACCGCGCGGCGCATCGACGCGGCCGTCGACGCCCACCAGAGGGCGCAGACCCGCGCCCAGAAGATCATCGCGTTCACGTTCCCTGCCACCGAGCTGGTGGGCGCGGTGGCGATCGCCGGCGTCGTCCTGCTCGGCGTCGAGCTGGGCGTGGGCGGCACGATCTCCGCCGGGCGGCTGATCGCGTTCCTGTTCCTGATCACGCTGTTCATCAGCCCTCTGCAGACGGCGACCGAGGTGCTGAACGACGCGCAGAACGCCGTCGCCGGGTGGCGGCGGGTGCTCGGCGTCCTCGACACCCCCGCGGACGTGGCGGACCCCGGCGAGAAGGGCGCGGTGCTGCCGCGCGGCCCGATCACGGTGTCCTTCAAGGACGTCGGCTTCCACTACCCCGACGGGCCGCAGGTGCTGCACGAGGTGTCGGTGGAGATAGCGCCCCGCACGCGCGTCGCCGTCGTGGGGGAGACCGGCTCGGGCAAGACGACCTTCGCCAAGCTGCTCACCCGGCTCATGGACCCGACCTCAGGGCGCATCCTGGTCGACGGAGTGGACCTGCGCAAGGTGCGGTTCTCCTCGCTGCGCGAGCGCATCGTCATGGTGCCGCAGGACGGGTTCCTGTTCGACGGCACCCTCGCCGACAACATCCGCTACGGCCGCCCTTCGGCGAACGACGCCGACATCACCCTGGCCATGACCGAGTTGGGCCTGACCGACTGGCTGGACGGCCTGCCCGCGGGCCTTTCGACCTCCGTCGGCCAGCGCGGCGAGTCGCTGTCGGCCGGCGAGCGCCAGCTCGTCGCGCTGGCACGGGCCTACCTCGCCGACCCCGACCTGCTGCTGCTGGACGAGGCCACCTCCGCGGTGGACCCTGCGACGGAGGTGCGGCTGGCGCGGGCGCTCGACGGCGTCACCCGCGGCCGGACGGCCGTCTCGATCGCCCACCGCCTGTCCACCGCGGAGGCGGCGGACGAGGTGCTGGTGTTCGAGCACGGCCGCATCGTCCAGCGAGGCCCGCACGCCGAACTGGTGCGCCAGGACGGCGTCTACGCCGACCTGTACGCCTCCTGGACCTCCGCCGCCCGCACCTCTTAAGAGGTACTTCCGCCCGTCTCCGGCAGTGATTCACGACAGCTTGGGGACGTTCACGTCAGGCCTCCGCAACACGCTCTCGATGGTGATGTCACGCTTGCGGGTGGGGACGTAGGGGCCATCACGGAGCTCCTGGAACGCCGTGACGAGCATCCCGCCCACCCCTCCTGTGATCGCTCCCACGACCGCGCCGAAAGGCTTCGGCAGGGCGTCGGTGTCGATGTAGCTCCCTAGAGCGGCGCCCACGGCGCTGCCGAGCAGTTCGACACCCGGACGGGCCATGGTCGTCATGGCGCCGATCATCGTGGACCTCCGTGGCCCCCGGGCCGCCTCGCGCAACGCCGCCGCGTAGTCGAAGATCGCTTTTCTGAGGTTGTCCGCACGGTCGGGCGAGGGGTTCACCGCCCAAGCGGCGCGCATGTCGAAGTATTGCTGGGCGGGGTCGCCGTTCCTGATCGCGAAGAGCTCCGCGCTGTCCGCGAGGGACAGGGTGGCGAGGGAAGGTAGTTGGACCTCGACCTGGAAAGTCACGGGCGTCAGCCCGGCCGTGCGACGCCCCAGCTCAGGATGGAGCGGAACCGCGTTGCGCGCCAGCACACCGGGGATGTTGTGCCCGCAGCCGAACTGGTCGGCCTGGCTCTGCTGATAGCACAAGTTGACCGTGTCGACCAGGAGCTCGATCTCGTCGTAGACGGGCAGCGGTCGCAGATGGTCGGTCCGCTTGACGGCGTCCAGAAGGTCTCGAGGCTTGCTGAAGCCGGTGTCGCCCGAAAGGAGACCCAGCTTCTTGCCCACGGCGTTGAAGATCTCGGCTCGCCTGACACCGGTGCCTTCGCGGGCGGACGTCAGCCGCTCGGCCTCCTCCAGGCAGCCGACCCTGAACGGCTCGATCCTCCGCCACATTATGGCGAGTCGTTCATCGTCGGTTCGCAGTTCCGCTTGCTCCGCCAGCACTCGGCGGGCCAGTTCGCCGAAGGACGCCCCCATGTTGTCCGGCCAGACGATCAAATTCGTCTCGGACGCGGTGAAGGCGCCGTCCAGGCGTTCGGCCAGATCCTGCGGGCTCTGCTGGAACTGGTCCCGCTCTATGCCGAAGATGCCGTGCAGGCCGATGTCGTCGAGGCTCTGGGCGAAGGTCTCGGTGCCTTGCGACCGGAAGGCTGGAATGACCAGGCCGGCTTTGAGCGCGCGCAGGAACAGGGGATACCTGGAGCCTTCGAGATGCTCGATCAGATATCGGCAGTTGAAGAAGAAGACGTCCGTGACGATCAGGGGAGAGGGCTCGAACAGGAGGTGGAAGACGAGGCTGTCGCGGAAGTGATCTGGCCTGATCACGTGTTCGATGCCGCCGTCGGAGGGTGAGAAGTACCAGCCGCGGAGATTGGCGTCGGTCCGCCGGTTCGGTGACTCGGTCATGTTTCCCCTCTTCTCCGTCCGTATCTGGTTCGCGACGAACCCGCCGACACCCGCGGACGATCGCCATGGAACCCCTGGGACCTTGCAGCCGTCTTTCAGGTCGGTTGCGGTACGGCTGTTCGTCGGCCGCGTCGTGCTGGCGAGGCGTGGCGACTCAGTCCTGGGGAATCGGAGTACGACCACGACAAGTACCGCCGGTTGGTCCGTGAGTTGCAGATCCGGCCGCTGATCGCCCGCCGCGGCACCCCTCACGACTCCGGCCTGGGCAAACACCGCTACGTCGTCGAGCAGACCTCCGCTTTGTTGCACGCCTTCCGCCGCCTGCGCATCCGCAGGGAGATCAGAGACGACATCCACCAAGCCTTCCTCGGCCTGGCCTGTGCCCTCATCTGCTGGCGCCGCCTCACTTCATTGCGTTAGGACCTCTTAGAGGGCACCTGAGACGCGGCCTGACGATGGCGAAACGGAACCGGTGACCCCTGGTCCGTGGCCGTGCAAGGACGGTGTGCCGAGCGACCGGTGTCCGGCCGCCGGCTGCGTCGTCGACCGCGGCGTGGAGCTTGCTGCTCAGCCCGCTGCGGGATCGCCCGAGCCAGGCAGCCTTCGCCCGGGCTTTGCGGCGTCGCCGTGCGGCGCCACGATCCTGCCGCGACGACGCGTCGGTGTCATCGGTGCCGTCGGTGTCGGGGGTTACCTGCGGCGCATCACCCGCAGCACCGGCGGCTGCTCCGGCAGTCGAGCCCCCTTTTCCTCGGTCAGCGCCTGTTCCAGCGCATCCAGGGTCTCCCCGGCGACCGCCAGCCCGGCCGACTCCTGATGCGCCCGCACGATCGTGGAATCCACACTGACCGACTCCAGCCCCACCTGCCCACGCGATGCGGCCTCGGCGATCAACGCGTCCATCAGCCCCTGGAACACCCCGGCCTTGGCCCAGCCGCTGAACCGGGAGTACAGCGTGGACCAAGGCCCGTAGCGTTCCGGAACATCACGCCAGCCAGACCCGGTACGAAAACGCAACAAGATCCCGTTGAACTGATCACGTGCCCGCCGTGGCAGCGCCCGGTAGCCGCCACCGGCAGACACGGCTCGATCAACGCCCACTCGGCATCCGTCACATCAAAGCGCGCCACATCCGAGTTCTACCAGCCTCAGGGCCTCACCTAGATCCGAACCCGAACAGCTCCTAGCTAGTGCGTTGACCTGGAATGTTCGGTGAACCTTACAAGCCAGCGCACTACCTCGCTGTTTCGGTGAGCAGGTCGTGAGTGCTTTGGGCGGTGGCCGCGCGGGTCAGCCAAGTTTCCAGCCGGGCGAGGTCGGTGCAGGCGGTGATGCGGGCGCGGATGTCGTCCGGGACGTCAAGGCCGCGGGCGGTCAGCACCAGCAGGACCGCTCTGGCCGCCTCTTCAGCCTGGCCTTGCGCCTGGCCTTGCGCCTGGCCTTTGGCCTGGCCTTCTTCCAGCCCGCGGCCGTAGTGCTCGCGGGCGAACGGGCTGTAGACGGGCCAGGTGGTGGACCTCATGATCTCCTCCAAGAGACGCCGCACCTCGGGCGCGGCCATGCTGTAAGCGTATTCATAATACTTCGGAGCGTGATCGCTGGGCAGGTCCTTAATCGCTGCGATGAACGCCTCGGCGATCTTGCGGTCCCGTCCGTGGACCATGACCGCCATGGCTGCCAGTTCGGGATGGGCGGCGGCCTGCCGGGGGTCGGTGACGGCGGGAATGTCGCCGGGGCCCAGCACGTGGGCCTGGAACCGGTAGCCGGTCAGCCCGGAGTCGACCGGCCGGGCATAGTGGGCGGCGGCCTTGGCGTCGGGGCAGATGACCAGGACGCTGACGTCGCAGTTCAGCATCAGCCACAGCACGGCCGCGTAGCGAGCCAGCTGTCTGGGGTCCTTGGACCTGTCCTGCTGGATTTCCACGATGACGGCGTGCGCTGGGCCTTGCGGTGGCCCGAGCACCATGACCAGGTCGGCTTCGATGTCGTCGGACCGGCGGGTGTTGAAGGTGGTGCTCTCCAGTTGGACCAGCGGTGTGGCGGGCAACTCCACGCCCATCAGGTCGCGCAGGATTTCCACCGCGAGTTGGGGGCGGTCTTTGAAGATTTGCACGAGGGCGTCATGTCGGGGAGACGGCATGGTGCCTGAGTGTAATGGAATCAATGCATGGAGTTATCACCTCCATTGCAGCCGCCGTTCGTGGTTGCTTGCGCCTCGTGGCAGCGGTCGGGGCGGCGGGGGGAGGGGGTCATGGCGTGGCAGATGCGCGCCGCGGTGGCGTGCGGGTCTTCGACGGGGGCGATGCGCTCGGCCCACGACCACCAGTACCACCACTGATCACCGCCCCGGGCCGCGAAGATGACCTCCGAGACGGTGGGCACCGTGGTGCTCACCACGATGAGCTGGGGCACCCCGCCGTCGGTCACCCCGACGCGCACATGCAGGCCGCGCGCCCGCAGCAGTTCGCCGAGCCGCCGCAGATGGTCGGTGGCGGTGGCCGCGCTCGCCACCTTGTCCGCGGTCGCCATCGTCGTCTCCGTCCGCCAAGGGTGGCCGTGCGAGACGGGCCGCGGCCCGTGTCACCACGGAGTGCGTCGCCCGCGACGCTAGGCGACCGCCGGCCGGCGGATCAACGATGTTGCTTCATGTTCCTCGCAGGCGTTCGCCCGCGGCCTTGATGAGCTCGCGCGCGGCCTGCCCGTAGACGGCCGCTTCGGAGAGCCGGGCGAAGGCCTTCTCGTACAGGGCGACGTCGCTGGGGATCTTGATGCGGTACTGGCCGGGGATCGTGTCCACCCTGACCTGCGTGTCGTCGTAGATCCAGAAGTTCTCCGGCGGCATGATCCGCGGGCGCGCGGTGGCGGGGATCACGCCGAAGCTGAGCCGCGGCGTGTTGGCCGTGAGGCCCGCCAGCCGGTCGAGCTGCTCCAGCATGCCGTCCGGCTCGCACACCTGGGTGCGCAGCGCCTGCTCGCCGACGATGAACATGAACCGCCTGCCGCCGGCCGACAGCACTTCCTGCTGCGCCAGCCGTGCCGCCACGGCCACGTCCAGGTCGTCGGGGATGCCGCGGAAGTCGATGACGGCGCGCAGGTGTGCACGGGCGTAGCCGGGGGTCTGCAGCAGGCCGGGCACCGCGGAGTGCTGGAAGACCCGGAACTGCTGGGTGCCGCGGTAGAGGGACTGGAAGGACTCCTGGACGTGGCGCAGCCCGGTGGACTCAAGGCGCCGCCAGTCGGTGTACATGGAGTCGATGTTGCGGACGGCGGCGATCAGGTCCACCACGTACTCCTCGGCGTCGCATACCTGGCACCAGACCCGGATGTCGTTCTCGTTCGGCATCTGCGCCGCGTTCTCGATCTTGGACACCTTGGAGTAGTGCCAGCCCGCCTGCGAGGCCAGGGCCCGTCCGGTGATGCTCGCCTCGCTGCGGATCTCGCGCAGCCGGGCGGCCAGGATTCCCTTGGCTTCGGTGATGCGCGGGGGAGGCATGCAAGGCCACCTCTACGGGGCGTGGACCAGGTGACGTCGCCGACGTCCCGACCGTAACCGAAGGATCCTGGCAATTCCCGCATGTTGCGCGATGTTGCTCGGCCGGGCCGGCCTCAGCCGCTGCGCGCCGCTCGCGCCGGCCGTCAGTGCGTGCCGGCGGTGCCGGACAGGCGCTGGGCCAGGTAGATGGGGACCACTGACACGACGATGAGCGCAGCGGCCACGACGTTGACGACCGGCGCCTGATTCGGGCGGAACAGGTTCTCGAAGATCCAGATGGGCAGCGTCCTCACTCCGGCCCCGGCGGTGAACGTGGTCACGATGATCTCGTCGAACGACAGCGCGAACGCCAGCAACCCGCCCGCCAGCAGCGCCGAACGCATCATCGGGAAGGTGACCAGGCGGAAGGTCGTGAAGGTGTCCGCGCCCAGGTCGGCCGACGCCTCCTCGACGCTTCGGCCCGTGCGGCGCAGCCGCGCCAGCACGTTGTTGTGCACGGTGACGACGCAGAACGTCGCATGTCCGACGATCACCGTGAACAGTCCGAGCCCGATGCCGAAGGGCTCGAAGACCGTGCGGAAGGCATTGTTGAGCGCGATGCCGGTCACGATGCCGGGCAGCGCGATCGGCAGCACGATGAGCAGCGAGACGGCGTCCCGGCCGAAGAACCGGTGGCGCTGCACGGCGAAGGCCGCCATCGTGCCGAGCACCAGGGCGATCGCCGTCGCCCCCAGCCCCGCCTGCACCGAGGTCCACAGCGCGTCGCGCACGCCCGAGGAGTTCCAGGCCGCGCTCCACCAGCGCGTGGTGAACCCGGCCGGTGGCCAGGCGAAGGTCCGGTCGGAGTTGAAGGAGTTCAGCAGCACGATCGCCAGGGGCACGTAGATGACGCCGAGCCCGAGCGTCAGCGCCAGGCGCAGCGCCAGCCGTGTCGTGCGGGACAGGTTCACCGGGGCCTCCTGGCCGTGGGGTCCGCGGGGTCCGCGGGCGTCGGGTCCGTGGGGTCCGCGGGCGTGTCCGTGGGGCGGGGCGGGGTCGCGGGTCTTCCGGGGGCGGGACGGGAGCACGGGTCTCCCACGGGCCGGGGGCGCCGGTCACAGGTTCTCCAGCGCCCCGGTGCGGCGGACGGCCGCGAGGTACACCAGCATGATCACCACTGGGATCGTGGCGACGGCGGCGGCGAACGGCAGGTTGCCGGCCGCGCCGATGTTGTCGTAGACGACGTTGCCGATGAGCTGGCTCCGGCCTCCGACGATCTTCACCGCGATGTAGTCGCCGAGCGACAGCGAGAAGGTGAACACCGACCCGGCCACGATCGCGGGGAAGGTGAGCGGCCACACGACCGTCCGGAAGGCGCGCGGCCCTCGCGCGCCGAGGTCGCCCGCCGCCTCCAGCAGCGAGTTCGGCAGCCGCTCCAGCCCCGCGTAGATCGGCAGGATCATGTAAGGCAGCCACAGGTACGCGAGGGTCGCGATGGTGGCCGTCAGCCCGTACCCCCAGCCGAGCAGGCCGTCCCCGGACAGCATGACGCGCCAGGCGTACGCCTTGACCAGGTACGACGCCCATAGTGGCGTCAGCACGGCGATGACCAGCCAGCGCTGGGCGCGCGGCGAGGCGAGCTTGGCCATCGCGAACGCCATCGGGAAGGCGATCACGATGTCGATCAGCGTCACCGCCACCGCCACGCCGAGCGACCGCAGCGCGACGGTCCTGTACACCTCGATCGTCAGCACGTCGCGGAAGTTGGCCCACGTGAAGGTCCTGACCAGGTCGCCGGTGAAGGTGTCGGTGCTCCAGAACGCGGTGACGAGCAGCGCGGCGAGCGCGCCGAGGTAGGCGACGCCGAGCCAGGCCAGAGGCGCCGACAGCAGCAGCGACAGCCGCACGCCCGCGTGCCGGTGGAGCGCGGCGGCGAGCCGCCGGCGCGGGCCGGGCCGCCGCCGCGCCGGCCCGGGCTCCGCGCGCCCGGACGGGGGCGCCGGCGCGGCCGGCGCCCCCGAGGCCGAGGTCGTCACCCCTTGATCTCCGTCCAGGCCCGGGTCCACTCCGAGTAGTCCTTGCACTTCACGTCCGTGCGGCCGTCGAGGCACTGGGCGATCGGCGTGGTCCAGTAGTGGACCTTGGAGAAGTACGACTCGTCGGTGGCGTGGTAGGTCTCGCAGAAGGTCTTGTCGGAGGTCTGCTCGCACGCCTTCGCGTTGGAGGGCGCCTCGCCGAACCACTCGGCCACCTGCGCGTTGGCCTTGGGCGAGATGATCCAGTCGAGCCACTTGTAGGCGCAGTTCGGGTGCCGGGCCTTGGCGGCGACCATCCAGGTGTCCGACCAGCCGGTGGCGCCCTCCTTGGGAAGGATCGCCTCGACCGGGGCCTTGTCGGCCTTGACCAGGTTGGCGATGACCTGCCAGGTCGTGCCCGCCACGGTGTCGCCGCTCTTGAACGCCTGCACGGCCTTGGTGTAGTCGGACCAGTACTCGCCGATGTTCTGCTTCTGCTGCTTGAGCAGGTCGACGGCGGCCTGGAACTGCTCGTCGTCCAGGGCGTAGGGGTCCTTGATGCCGAGGCCGGGCTTGGTGGCCATCAAGTAGAGGGCGGCGTCGGCGATGTAGATGGGGGAGTCGTAGGCCGTCAGCGCGCCCTTGTAGGGGGAGGCGGGGTCGAACACCACGCTCCAGGAGTCCGGCGCCGGGTTCACCTTGTCGGTGCGCCACATCAGCAGGTTGGCGCCCCGGCCGTGCGGCACGCCGTAGGCGACCCCGTTGACGGAGTTCCACGGCTTCAGCTTCAGCCCGTCGAACACGTCCTTGTAGTTCGGCACCAGATCGGTGGTGACGGGGGCGACGGTGCCGGAGGCGATCAGGCGCAGCGAGGCGTCGCCCGAGGCCGACACGGCGTCGTACTCGCCGGTCTTCATCAGGTTCACCATCTCGTCGGAGGTGCCGGCGGTCTTGGTGCCGACCTTGCAGCCGGTGGCCTGCTCGAAAGGGTGCACCCAGTCGACCTTGGGATCGTTGGAGCCGTCCTCGGCGTACCCCGCCCAGGCGACCAGGTTGACCTGCCCCTCGCCGGCTCCGAGGCTCTTCAGCGCCTCGACCTTGGGCGGGGTGAACCCGGTCCGTCCTGGGGCGGCGGCCGTGCCACCGCCCGCGGAACCTCCGGTGGAGCCGCCGCCACACGCGGCGGCGGCCAGCGCGAGCGCGGCGGTGGCGATCGCGAGTCTGGTGGACCGCATGGTGTCCCTCCTAAGGGTGGAGCGCAGTGCCTGAACGGATGGGCCGGAGCGGAACGGACGGGGTCAGGAGACGACGGCGAACTCGTGGCGGCGGTTCCAGACCAGCCGCACGCGGCCGCCGCGCAGGCCGGTGACCTCCATGGAGGAGACCTCGAGGTTCTGCTGCAGGACGATGAGCCGGCCGCCGGCGTCGAGGTCGACGACGAACCTGGTCGACGCCCCGGCGTACACGACCTCGGCGATCGTGCCGGTGGCGCTGTGCTCCTCGCCGCCGACGGGGGCGTCCACGTCGAGCACCAGACGCAGCTTCTCCGGGCGGACGCTGTAGGTGCCCTCCTTGCCCAGCACCGCCTTCGCGGCCTCGCCGGCGATGAGGTTGGAGGTGCCGACGAACTCGGCCACGAACGGCGTCGCGGGCCGCTCGTACACCTCGGCGGGGGTGCCGACCTGCTCGATCGCGCCCCGGTCGAACACCGCGACGCGGTCGCTCATGGTGAGGGCCTCCTCCTGGTCGTGGGTGACGAACAGGAAGGTGACGCCGACCTGGCGCTGGATCTGCTTCAGCTCGACCTGCATCTCCTCGCGCAGCTTGAGGTCCAGGGCGCCGAGGGGCTCGTCGAGCAGCAGCACGCGCGGCCGGTTGACCAGTGCCCTGGCCAGGGCGACCCGCTGGCGCTGCCCGCCGGACAGCTGGGAGGGCCGCCGCGCCTCGAACCCCGGCAGGCGGACCGCGGTCAGGGCCTCCACGGCGCGCTCGCGCCGCTCGGCCTTCGGGACCTTCTTCACCCGCAGGCCGTATTCGACGTTCTGCAGCACGCTCATGTGCGGGAAGAGCGCGTAGTCCTGGAAGACGGTGTTGACGTCCCGCTCGAAGGGGGCCAGGCGGGTCACGTCGCGCCCGCCCAGCTCGACCGTGCCGGCCGTGGGCGACTCGAAGCCCGCGATCATGCGCAGCACGGTGGTCTTGCCCGACCCCGAGGGCCCGAGCATCGCGAAGAACTCGCCGTCGGTGATCTCCAGGTCGACGCCCGCCACCGCCTCCACCGCGCCGAAGCTCTTGCGAAGGCCGCGCAGCCGCACCGCCACGTTCCGATCTGGCATGTCGCGAACATACGGTCGCACGCACGTCCCGGCGAAGCACGATCAGGTATCACTGTGCCGGCCTCACCGGCCGGGGACGCCGGACTCTCCCCGCGCCGCCGCGGGCGTCGCCGCTTCTCCCCGCGCCGCTTCTCCCCGCGCCGCTCCTCCATCGCGGGTCCCGAGCCGCCGTGCCCGGGATCGGGGATCGCCGCCCGGCCGGGCTCAGGTGAGTGCGGTGACCTGCCCCGGCGCCTCGTTGCGGCAGAATTGCCCCATGCCTCTCGATCAGAAGATCGCGGACCGCCTCAAGCGCACTGCGGACGGGCTGGTGCCCGCGGTCGTCCAGCAGCACGACACCGGCGAGGTGCTGATGCTGGCCTGGATGGACGACGAGGCGCTGCACCGCACGCTCACCACCGGCCGGGCGACCTACTGGTCGCGCAGCCGCCGCTCCTACTGGGTCAAGGGCGAGACCTCCGGCCACGTCCAGCACGTCAGGCACGTGGCGCTCGACTGCGACGGCGACACCATCCTGCTCAAGGTCGACCAGGTCGGCGCGGCCTGCCACACCGGCGACCGCACCTGCTTCGACGCCGACGTGCTGCCGGTCGGGGAACCCCTATGACGGCGGCCGGCGCCCCGGCCCGCACGGGAGTGTCCCGCGGCGGCACGCGCCGCGGGCTCCTGGCGTGGGTGGCGGCCGGCGCGGCGGGAGCCGGGATGCTCCTGCTGGCCACCGGGCGCACCTGGGCCGAGGTCTCCTACCCTGCCGCTCCCGGCGGCGGGGCCCGCGGCGGCGTGGTCGCGCTGTCCGGCGGCGATCTGGCGCCGGTGCTCGGCCCGCTCGCGATGGCCTGCCTGGCCGCGGTGGTGGCCGTGCTCGCCACCCGCGGCCTGTGGCGCAGGGTCGTCGGCGCCCTCATCGCGCTGCTCGGCGCGGCGGCCGCCGTGGCCGCCTGGCAGGGCTCCTCGGCCGCGCACGCGGCCGAGGTCGCCGGGGCGCGCGGCACGCTGACCGGCCTGGCCGGCCTGGTGGCGTCCCCAGAGTGGGCCTGGCCCTCGCTCGCCGTCGCGGGGGGCCTGGTGCTCGTCGCCGCGGGCGTGATCGCGGTGGCGCGCGGCGGCCGCTGGGCCGGCATGTCCGACCGGTACGAGCGGCGGGGCGCCCGGCCCGGCGGCCCGGGGGCAGGCGGCGAGCGTCCCGGCGGGTCCGAGCGGTCGTTGTGGGACGCGCTCGACCAGGGCGTCGACCCCACCGAGGGCGACGGCCCCGGCGCGCGGCAGGGCTGAGCGCATGACGACGTACATGACAAGTTGCGCACAAAGCGGGCCACAACGCATATACGCGTCGCCGGTCGTCGCTAAGCTGCCGCAGCGCAAGACGCGCATTGATCTCACAGGAGCTTTCCATGAGCTACGGGAATCAGCCGGGCAACCCTGAGGATTACGACCCTCAGCAGCCCGGTGGCCAGCCCTCCGGGGGGTACGGTCAGCAGGGCGGCGGCTATGGCCAGCAGCCGGGGTACGGCCAGCAGGGCGGGGGATACGGGCAGCAGCAAGGGGGCTACGGCCAGCAGCAGGGGGGCTACGGCCAGCAGGGCGGCTACCCGCCGCCCCAGGGCGGCTACGGCTACGGGCAGCCCGGCGGCTACGGGCCGGCCGCGCCGGACAACCACCTGGTGCCGGCGATTCTCACCACGCTGTTCTGCTGCCTGCCCTTCGGCATCGTCTCGATCGTCAAGTCGTCGCAGGTCAACTCCAAGTGGTCGGTCGGCGACTACCAGGGGGCCGTCGCCGCGGCCGAAGAGGCCAAGACCTGGTGGAAGCGCGCGCTCATCTGGGGCATCGTGGTCGACGTCGTGGTGATCGTCGGATACCTGCTGCTGATCGCCCTGGTCTTCAGCACCGCCGGCAGCAACTACAACTACTGATGACGACGCACGCGGAACACACCGGGAGGCGCGGCACGGGCCGTCTGCGGTCCATGCTCGCGCCCTTCGGCGCCGCGGCGCTGACGGGGGCCGTGTTCACCTACGTCGGCATGGTCGATCCCAACGGGCCGGGCCACTACCCGCCCTGCCCCTTCCTGTTCGTCACAGGGCTCTACTGCCCCGGCTGCGGCACGCTGCGCACCATCCACGCCCTCGCGCACGGCGACGTGACGGCGGCGCTCGGCCTCAACCCTCTCGCGGTGGCCACCATCCCGTTCCTGCTGTTCTGGTGGGGGCGGTGGGCCCTGCGCACCTGGCAGAGGCGGCCGGTACGCACGACGCTCGCCCATCCGGCCTACATCTGGGCGTTCCTCGGGTTGGTGATCGTCTACTGGATCGTGCGAAACCTGCCTTTCGGCAGGTTCCTCGCGCCATGACGTTCCACGATCGCCACCCTGTGGCGAGGCGACGGCGGTAAGCCCGATACCATCGGCAGGGCAAGGTCGGGAGAGGAAGCGGACCTCCGAGCCGATCACCGATCGGGGGAGGCGTCCTCGACCCGGAGACGGCGACGGAGGGACCCTGTACGGGTGAGCAAGCCAAGCGAGGAGATCAAGTGAGCGTGCTCGACGAGATCCTGGACGGCGTACGGGCCGACCTCGCCGACCGGCAGCAGGCCGTGTCGCTGGCGGAGCTCAAGGAACGCGCCCAGCGCGCGCCTGCCACCAGGGACGCCTACGCCGCGCTGGGCGGGGACAAGGTCTCGGTCATCGCCGAGGTCAAGCGGTCCAGCCCTTCCAAGGGCGCCCTGGCCGCGATCGCCGATCCCGCGGCGCTGGCCGGCGACTACGAGGCGGGCGGCGCGCACGTCATCAGCGTGCTGACCGAGCGGCGCCGCTTCGGCGGCAGCCTGGAGGACCTGGCCGCCGTGCGCGCGGCGGTCGACATCCCGGTCCTGCGCAAGGACTTCGTGGTCACCTCGTACCAGCTGTGGGAGGCCCGGGCGCACGGCGCCGACCTCGCGCTGCTGATCGTGGCGGCCCTCGACCAGAACGCGCTGGTCTCCTTGATCGAAAGAGCCGAGTCGATCGGCCTGGCTCCGCTCGTCGAGGTGCATACTGAGGAAGAGCTCGACCGGGCGCTGGAAGCCGGCGCCAAGATCGTCGGTGTGAACGCGCGGAACCTCAAGACCCTGGAGGTCGACCGCGACGTCTTCGCCCGGATCGCGCCCAAGATTCCGGACGGCGTCATCAAGATCGCCGAGTCCGGCGTGCGCGGCCCGCACGACCTGCTGGCCTACGCCCGCGCCGGCGCCGACGCCGTGCTCGTCGGCGAGAGCCTGGTCACCGGCAAGGACCCTCGGGCCGCCGTCATCGACCTGGTCACCGCCGGAGCGCACCCCGCATCGCGACTCGACAACGGACCCGAGAGGCAGCAGTGACCATCGCAGAAGGCCCCCTCATCACCGCGGCCGACCTCGTGGGCGGCGGCGTGGCAGGCGACGATCCCGACGCCCAGGGGCGCTTCGGCGTCTTCGGCGGCAGGTTCGTGCCCGAGGCGCTGATCCCCGCTCTGGACGAGGTCGCCAAGGTCTACGCCGACGCCAAGATCGACCCCGAGTTCGTGAGCGAGTTCGACCACCTGCTGCGCACCTACGCGGGGCGGCCGACCACGATCACCGAGGTCAAGCGGTTCAGCGAGGTGGCGGGCGGCGCCCGCGTGCTGCTCAAGCGCGAGGACCTCACGCACACCGGCGCCCACAAGATCAACAACGTGCTCGGCCAGGCCCTGCTGACCAAGCGCCTCGGCAAGACCCGCGTCATCGCCGAGACCGGAGCCGGTCAGCACGGCGTCGCCACCGCGACCGCCTGCGCCCTGCTCGGCCTCGAGTGCGTCATCTACATGGGCGAGGTCGACTGCGAGCGCCAGGCGCTCAACGTCGCCCGCATGAAACTCCTCGGCGCGCGGGTCGTCCCGGTGGGCAACGGCAGCCGCACCCTCAAGGACGCCATCAACGAGGCGTTCCGCGACTGGGTCACCAACGTCGACACCACGCACTACCTGTTCGGCACGGTCGCCGGTCCCCACCCGTTCCCCGAGATCGTCCGCGACTTCGCGCGCATCATCGGCGTCGAGGCCCGCCGCCAGGTGCTCGAGCTCACCGGCCGCCTGCCCGACGCCGTCGCGGCGGCCGTCGGCGGCGGCTCCAACGCCATCGGCATCTTCCACGCCTTCATCGGCGACGAGGGCGTCGCGCTGCACGGCTACGAGGCCGCCGGGCACGGCGTCGAGTCCGGCGAGCACGCCTGCACCCTCACCGAGGGCTCGATCGGCGTCCTGCACGGCTCGCGCACCTACGTCCTGCAAGACGACGAGGGCCAGACCATCGAGTCCCACTCCATCTCGGCGGGGCTCGACTACCCCGGCGTCGGCCCCGAGCACGCCTGGCTGAAGGACACCGGCCGCGCCACCTACCACGGCGTCACCGACGACGAGGCGATGGAGGCCTTCTCCGTCCTCGCCCGCACCGAGGGCATCATCCCGGCCATCGAGTCGGCGCACGCCCTGGCGGGTACGATCAAGCTCGGCCGCGAACTCGGCCCGGAGGCGACCATCCTGGTCAACCTCTCCGGGCGCGGCGACAAGGACATGGGCACCGCCATGAAGTACTTCAACCTGTAGGCCCCCAGACACCTGTGAGCGGGACATCCTGACATGACGACTCTCCAGACGGTGTTCGAGAAGGCCCGGGCCGACAAGCGGGCCGCGCTCGTCGGATACCTGCCGGCCGGCTTCCCCACCAAGGACGGCGCCATCGCCGCCGCGACCGCCATGGTGGAGGCCGGTTGCGACGTCATCGAGATCGGCCTGCCCTACTCCGACCCGCTGATGGACGGTCCCACCATCCAGGACGCCGTGCACCGCGCCCTCGTCAACGGCACCCGCATCGCCGACGTGATGCGCACCGTCGAGGGCGTGGCCAAGAGCGGCGCCGCCGTGCTGGTCATGACCTACTGGAACCCGATCGACCGCTACGGCGCCGAGCGGTTCGCCCGCGACCTCGCCAACGCCGGCGGCACCGGCACCATCACCCCCGACCTCACGCCCGAGGAGGCCGGGCCCTGGCGCGAGCACAGCGCGCAGGCCGGCATCGACACCGTCTTCCTGGTCGCCCCGAGCTCCCCCGAAGAGCGCATCAGGGCCGTCGCCGAGTGCTGCACCGGTTTCGTGTACGCCGCCTCCCTCATGGGCGTCACCGGCGCGCGCGAGAGCGTGAGCGGCGCGGCCGAGGGCCTGGTCAAGCGCTGCCGCACCGAGACCTCGCTGCCCGTCTGCGTGGGCCTCGGCGTCGGCACCGGCGCGCAGGCCGCCGAGGTCGCGGGTTACGCCGACGGCGTCATCGTGGGATCGGCGTTCATCCGCCGCCTGCTGGACGCCCCCGACGAGGCCGCGGGCCTGGCGTCGGTGCGCGAGCTCGCGGCCGAACTGGCCGGCGGCGTGCGCGCCTGACGGTTTCTCCTTCCCCAAGGGGGCGTCTGCGTCCGGTCTCCGATCCCGCTGGCTTTCGTCCGTTTTTGCCCGGCGGGACGGTCGCGTTCCGCGTTCGCCCGCATGTGACCGACCAAGGGCCTTTCGTCCCGCCGGAAAGGGCCTCGCGTCCGTTTCCCGAGGTCACCAGCCTTTGGCAGTCTTCATTCGAAGATTGCTTACCCGCCTCTTATCGGCGTCATGATGGGCTGTGCAGCCGGTAGCCTTCGGCAAGGAAGGCGCCGCGCGCCGTGCGGTCCCCCCAGCCGACACAAGGGGCGGCCGTGGCATGACCCGTCCCGGGCCGGTCGGTCCGTGGGGATAAGGAGACGAGATGCTGGTGGGGTCGAGAAGGCCGCGCCGATGAGGTCGCTCAACGCGCATCCGGCGGTACCCTGGGTGACGACGGTCGCGCGGCTGGTGGTCGCCGCCGTGCTGATCGTCGCCGGCTGGCTCAAGATCGGCACCCCCGCGTTGTCGATCCAGGCCGTGGAGGCCTACGAGCTGCTGCCGGCGCAGGTCGCCACCGTGGTGGGCTACGGGCTGCCGATCGTCGAGATCGTCGTCGGGGTGCTGCTCGTCGCGGGCCTGCTCACGCGAGCGGCGGGCGCGGTGTCCGCGCTCTTGATGCTGGCCTTCGTGGTCGGCATCGCCTCGGCGTGGGCGCGCGGCCTGCGCATCGACTGCGGCTGCTTCGGCGGCGGCGGCAAGCTGGCCGCCGACCAGAGTCCCTCCTACTTCTGGGAGATCCTCCGGGACGGCGGCCTGTTCCTGCTGGGGGCATGGATCGTCCGGTACGCCCCCGGCCGCCTGTCGCTCGACGCGGCCCTCGGCCTGGTCCCGGCCCGGACGGCCCGTGACGAGGACGACGACGAGGACGACGGCGAGGACGAGGGGGAGGCCGCGTGATCGACGGCGATCACCGGCCCGACAGGAAGGGGAGTTCCTGATGGGAAAGGCCGCGCGTGAGGTCTCGGCCCGCGAGCGCATCAAGGCGCAGCGCGAGAGAGAACGCGTCCAGCAGCAGCGCAGGCGCATCGCCACCATCGTCACCGCGGTCGTCGTGGTGCTCGCCGTGGTGGGCGGGGGCTGGTGGTACGTCCAGTCGGGCAGGTCCGAGACGCTCAGCGGCGAACTGGCGCCGATCAGCCTGGCGGCCGACGGCTCGACGGTCATGGCCAAGCCCGGCGTGGAGAAGCCGGTCCTCGACATCTACGAGGACTTCCAGTGCCCCGCGTGCAAGGCGTTCGAGCAGACCAGCGGCCCGACGGTGAAGAACATGGCGGCGGCCGGCCAGGTCAAGGTCGTCTACCACGTCGTCAACATCTTCACCGAGGAGCCGACGCTCGGGAACACCACCCGCGCCGCGGCCGCCGCCCGCTGCGTCCCTGGTGGCAAGCAGTGGATGACCTTCCACGACCGCATCTACAAGGAGCAGCCGCCAGAGAGCAAGAAGGGCTTCGCGCTCGACGACCTGGTCGCCTGGGGCAAGGACTCCGGCGTCACCGACTCCGGCTTCGAGCAGTGCGTCAAGAGCCAGAAGTACGCCCAGACACAGGCCGACTACAACAAGAAGGCCGCCGAGTCCAAGGCGTTCGAGAAGGGCACCCCGACGCTGCGGCTGAACGGCAAGGAGATCGACAACAGTCTCGCCTTCAGCCCTTCCTCGCTGCGTCAGACGATCCTTGATGCCGCGAAGTAGGCCCGGAACCGGTAACGTCACCTGACATGCCCCTGGCCTCCATTCCCAGCCCGCCAGAAGGGGTCTGGTACCTCGGACCGATCCCTCTGCGCGCCTATGCCTTCTGCATCGTGCTCGGCGTCATCGCCGCCGTCTGGCTCAGCGAGCGCCGCTGGCGCGCCCGCGGCGGCGAGCCCGGCACCATGACCGACCTCGCCGTCTGGGCCGTCCCGTTCGGCCTGGTCGGCGGGCGGCTCTACCACGTCATCAGCGACTGGCAGCTCTACTTCGGGCCCGACGCCCCGAACCGCCCGATCGACGCCCTGTACATCTGGCACGGCGGCCTCGGCATCTGGGGCGCCGTCGCGCTCGGCGGAGTCGGGGTGTGGCTCGGCTGCCGCAGGCGGGGCATCTCGCTGTCTGCGGTCGCCGACACGGTCGCGCCGGGCATCGCCTTGGGACAGGCCATCGGCCGCGTGGGCAACTACTTCAACCAAGAGCTGTTCGGGGGGCCGACCGACCTGCCGTGGGGGCTCGAGATCGACCCGGGGCGCCCCGGAACGATCCCCGGTGTGTCGACCTACCACCCCACGTTCCTGTACGAGTTGCTGTGGGACCTCGCCCTGGCGGCGGTGCTGGTGTGGGTGGGCAAGCGCTACGCGCTGCGCCACGCCCGGCTGTTCGCGCTGTACGTCGCGGGCTACACCCTCGGCCGCTTCTGGATCGAAGGCATGCGGGTGGACCCTGCTCACCAGATCCTCGGCCTGCGGCTGAACCAGTGGACCTCCATCGTGATCTTCCTGGGCGCCCTGGTGTATCTGTGGGTGACCAGGAACAAGACCACCGAAGAGATCGTCGTTCCGCTGCACGGGGGGGCCGGCGCCGACCCCGCGCACGACGCCGCGCAGGCGGACGAGCACGAGATCGCCGCGGCCTCCGCCGGCACCGCCGCCGAGCCCGCGGCAGGGGCCGGCTCGGCGAAGGCCGAGGCCGATACCGCCGGCGCGGCGACCGGCTCCGCGGAGCCCGCCACAGGCTCCCCGGCCACCGAGGCCGACTCTGTGGGCACCGAGGCCGACTCTGTGGGCACCGAGACCGGCTCCGCCGCGCCGCGGACCACCGCGGCCGGGGGCGAGGCCGCTGAGGGCGAGCCGGCCGCGTCTCCGACTGAGAGCGCTCCGGCGAAGACGACCGCATCCGAGGCGGCCGGCGTTCACGAGGACACGACCGCGCCCGAGGCGGCCGGCGTCCCTGAGGGTCCGGCTGCTCCCGGGGACGTCAGCGCGCCCGAGGGCACCGGCTCGTCCGAGGGCAGGGACGACCACGATCACAAGGGCGGGCCGGCGGCCCCGGCCGCGCCGGCCTCGGAGGCGAATTCACGATGACCCAGGGCGGCCTCTCGGGGGGGCACGCCGAGACGGAGCCCGGGTCACGGTCCGACGGGCGCAAGCGCGCCGCGAGCGCGCGCAGCAAGCGGCGCCGCGCCTCGTTCGAGGTGGACGCCCTGTCCGAGCGGGGCCTGACCCAGCGGCAGCAGCGCCTCTTGCTCGGCGCCGGCACGGTGGTGGCGGTGCTGGTCGGCGGCTTCGGCCTCACAGCCGTCGTCAGCACCCTCGGCGTCTCCGATCCGCCCGCCGACGAGGGTTCCTCGGCCGCCGACGCGATCGGGCTGCTCAGCCCGGACGACTACCAGGCGTGGCCCTCGCCCAAGCTGTTCGCGCCGATCGGCGACCGCAAGGCCGACCAGGCCCCGCTGCGCGCGGAGGAGGTCTTCTCCGTCAAGACCGTGCGCAGCGGAAAGCTGACCCTCAAGCTCGCCGACCGGCGCCTGGACGCCTGCGCGCCCGCGATGTGGGGCGGCAGCGTGCTGGCCAAGCTGGGCGAGACCGGCTGCACGCAGGCGGTCCGCGGCCTCTACCTCAGCGCCGACCGCCGGTACGTCGCCCAGTACACCCTGTTCAACATGGCCGACGCCGCCGCGGCCGGCGGGTTCGTCCAGCAGATGTCCACCCTCTACCGAGGGGGTGGGTGGGTGCGCCCGCTGGAGTCCAAGGCGGCGGCGTTCCCGCAGGACGGCTACTCCGAGGCCAGCGGGCATGTGATGGGGCACTACGCCGGGTTCGTCTGGGTCGCGCGGACCGACGGCCAGGAGGCCACGCCCAAGGACGACTTCGTCTCGCTGGCCCTGGGCGCTCGCGCGGCCGAGAAGGCCGTCTACCGCCGTGTCGTCGCGGTCACCGGCCCCGCCGCGCCACCGGCCGGGTAAGCTGCGTGGCCATGCCCAGCCGCATGTTGATCACCGTGGCGGTCGCGGGCGCGCTCGCGGGGGTCGGGGCGTTGGTGTTCTTCGTCACGCGGCCCGAGACGGGGCCGGCCCCGGGCAAGGTCCGCGCCGAGCGCACCTCCGCGCTCTACGCCCCCATCGCCAGCCGCCGCGACGACCCGCGTCCGCTGAGCGAGGCCGAGGTGTTCGGGCCGGCCGCGACCACGTCCTCCTCCGGGGCGATCATGCGCCGTCGCCAGGTCACGGTGTCGTCCGACTGCTCGCAGGCGCTGTGGGGGAGCGGGCCCACGGCCGCGGCGGCGGGGTGCGCCCAGGTGGTGCGGGCGAGCTTCGCCAGCGCCGACGGCGGCGTGTCCGGCCAGTACGCGGTCTTCGACATGCCCGACGGCGGCTCGGCCGACAGGCTGGTCGACGCGCTCGGCGCCCGCGCCGGCGAGGGGTTCCTGCGGCTCGCGCCGGGTCAGCCGGCGTCGTTCGACGCCGGCCACAGCCGGGCGGAGGTGCGGGCGCTCGGGCACTTCGTCGTGGTGAACTGGGTGGGCCCGGTGGGCGACGAGGGGCGGGCCGACCTGACGCTGCCACAGGTGGCGCTGGAAGCGCTGGGCGGCTTCGTCCAGCGCCGCGTGCTCGCCGCGAGCGGCTGATCCGGGGCCTTGAGGTGTGAGGACCCTCCGAGCGTGGTATGGGAGAGCGGACACCCGGTCACGCCCGATCCTGGCCTGACGGGTTAGAGAACTCTTACCGGCGTTCTCACCAGGAATAACACCCGATATACGGCCGTTACCTCACTGCGGCCTGGGACGTACGACATCGGGCACATCGAAGTGCCCTCATATGGTGAATGTTCGCGATTCCCACCTGCTGGGCAGTATTCCGGCAGGGTGCGGTAGTCTCTACACACCTAACAGCAGCAGGGCCAACGTCGTCCCTCTTGCCTGCAATCGCCAATCCAGACGAAGCAGACGAAGACGACGGGAGGGATTCAATGCCTGCTGCCCGCCTCGGGTTCCCCGAGCCCCAGGGCCTATATCACCCCTCGCAGGAGCACGACGCCTGTGGTGTGGCGATGGTCGCCGACGTCGCCGGGCGCCGGAGCCACGACATCGTCGCCAAGGCCCTGACGGCACTCTGCAACCTGGACCACCGAGGGGCCAAGGGTAGCGAACCGGACACCGGCGACGGCGCCGGCATTCTCACCCAGATGCCGGACGCGTTCCTCCGCGACGCGGTGGACTTCCCCCTTCCCCCGGCCGGCTCCTACGCCGCCGGCGTGGCGTTTCTGCCGATGGACGAGCAGGCCCGCGCGACCGGCGTGCGGATGATCGAGGAGATCGCCGCCGAAGAGGGCCTGACCGTCCTCGGGTGGCGTGAGGTGCCGATCGACACCGCCCACGCCGGCCCGAGCGCCCGCGCCGTCATGCCGGCGTTCTGGCAGCTGTTCGTGTCCTCGCCGAACGGCGAGACCGGCGTCGAGCTCGACCGCCTGGCCTTCTGCCTGCGCAAGCGGGCCGAGCACGAGGTGGACGTCTACTTCCCCTCGCTGTCCTCGCGCACCATCGTCTACAAGGGCATGCTGACCACCCCGCAGCTGGAGCCCTTCTTCCCCGACCTCTCCGACGAGAGGTTCGTGAGCGCGATCGCCCTGGTCCACTCGCGGTTCTCGACCAACACGTTCCCGTCGTGGCCGCTGGCGCACCCCTACCGGTACGTCGCGCACAACGGTGAGATCAACACCGTCAAGGGCAACCGCAACTGGATGCGGGCCCGCGAGGCGATGCTGGCGACCGACCTGATCCCCGGCGACCTCGCGCGGCTGTTCCCCATCTGCGACCCCGACGGCTCCGACACGGCCTCCTTCGACGAGTGCCTCGAGCTGCTCCACCTGGGCGGCAGGAGCCTGCCGCACGCCGTGCTGATGATGATCCCGGAGGCGTGGGAGAACCACACCGAGATGGATCCCGCGCGGCGCGCCTTCTACGAGTACCACTCCACCTCGATGGAGGCCTGGGACGGCCCCGCGTCGATCACCTTCAGCGACGGCACGCTGGTCGGCGCGGTCCTCGACCGCAACGGCCTGCGCCCGGGCCGGTTCTGGGTGACCGATGACGGCCTGGTGATGCTGGCCTCCGAGGCCGGCGTGCTGGACATCGAGCCTTCCAGGGTCGTCCGCAAGGGGCGCCTCCAGCCGGGCAAGATGTTCCTGGTCGACACCTCGCGCGGCATGATCATCGAAGATGACGAGATCAAGGCCGAGCTGGCCGCCGCGCACCCGTACGGCGACTGGCTGCACGCCGGGCTCATCCGCTTCGAGGAGCTGCCCGAGCGCCAGCGCCCGCTCGTCACCCACGAGGCGCTGGTCAAGCGCCAGCAGACCTTCGGGTACACCGAAGAGGAGCTGCGCGTCATCCTGGCCCCGATGGCCAAGGCGGGCGCCGAGCCGATCGGCTCGATGGGCACCGACAGCCCCGTCGCCGTGCTCAGTGACAAGCCCAGGCTGCTGTTCGACTACTTCAGCCAGCTGTTCGCCCAGGTCACCAACCCGCCGCTGGACGCGATCCGCGAAGAGCTGGTCACCTCGCTGCAGACCACCATCGGCCCCGAGGGCAACCTGCTCGCGCCCGACCCGGCGTCCTGCCGCCGGCTCGTCCTGCCCTACCCGGTGATCGACAACGACGAGCTAGCCAAGATCATCCACATCAACGACGAGGGCGCGCTCCCGGGCTTCCAGCCGCACATCGTCTCCGGCCTGTTCGAGGTCGCGGGCGGCGGCGAGGCACTGCTGCACCGCCTGGAGGAGATCTGCGCCGAGGTCTCGCAGGCCATCGCGGACGGCGCGCGCATCATCGTGCTGTCCGACCGCGGGTCCGACGGCCGCCTGGCGCCGATCCCGTCGCTGATGCTCACCGGCGCGGTGCACCACCACCTGATCCACGAGAAGTCGCGCACCCGCGTCGGCCTGGTCATCGAGACCGGCGAGGCCCGCGAGTGCCACCACATGGCGCTGCTCATCGGCTACGGCGCCTCGGCCGTCAACCCCTACCTGGCGATCGAGACCATCGAGGACCTGGTCGCCTCCGGGGGGCTGGACCTCGACCCGCGCGCCGCGGTGCGCAACCTGATCAAGGCGTACGGCAAGGGCGTCCTGAAGGTCATGTCCAAGATGGGCGTGTCCACGGTGGCCTCCTACACCGGCGCCCAGATCTTCGAGGCGCTCGGGCTGAGCCAGCAGGTCGTCGACGCCTGCTTCACGGGCACCACCTCCCGGCTGGGCGGCGTCGGCTTCGACGTGCTCGCCAAGGAGTCCGCCCTGCGCCACCAGCGCGCCTACCCGCGCGCCGAGAACGCCCACCGCCGCCTGGAGGTGGGCGGGGAGTACCAGTGGCGCCGCGAGGGCGAGCCGCACCTGTTCAACCCCGAGACGGTCTTCCGGCTCCAGCACGCCACCCGCACCCGCCGGTACGAGATCTTCAAGCAGTACACCGAGCTGGTCGACGCCCAGGCCGAGAGGCTCATGACCCTGCGCGGCCTGTTCAAGCTGCGCGACGGCGTGCGCCCGCCCGTGCCGATCGAGGAGGTCGAGCCGGTCGAGAGCATCGTCAGGCGCTTCTCCACCGGCGCGATGTCCTACGGGTCGATCTCCAAGGAGGCCCACGAGACCATCGCGATCGCGATGAACCGGCTGGGCGCCAAGTCCAACACCGGCGAGGGCGGCGAGGACCCTGACCGGCTGTACGACGCGACGCGCCGAAGCGCCATCAAGCAGGTGGCCTCCGGCCGCTTCGGCGTGACCAGCGAATACCTGGTCAACGCCGACGACCTGCAGATCAAGATGGCCCAGGGCGCCAAGCCCGGCGAGGGCGGCCAGCTGCCCGGCCACAAGGTGTACCCGTGGATCGCCAAGACCCGGCACTCCACGCCCGGCGTCGGGCTGATCTCGCCGCCGCCGCACCACGACATCTACTCCATCGAGGACCTGGCCCAGCTCATCCACGACCTCAAGAACAGCAACCCGCAGGCGCGCGTCCACGTGAAGCTCGTCGCGGAGGTCGGGGTCGGCACGGTGGCGGCCGGGGTCAGCAAGGCGCACGCCGACGTGGTGCTCATCTCGGGCCACGACGGAGGCACCGGCGCCTCGCCGCTCACCTCGATCAAGCACGCCGGCGCTCCCTGGGAGCTCGGCCTGGCCGAGACCCAGCAGACGCTGCTGCTCAACGGTCTTCGCGACCGCATCGTCGTGCAGGCGGACGGCCAGCTCAAGACCGGTCGTGACGTGGTGGTCGCCGCGCTGCTCGGCGCCGAGGAGTTCGGGTTCGCCACCGCGCCGCTGGTGGTCTCCGGCTGCGTCATGATGCGCGTCTGCCACCTGGACACCTGCCCGGTCGGCGTCGCCACGCAGAACCCCGAGCTGCGCAAGCGGTTCGCCGGCAAGCCCGAGTTCGTCGTCAACTTCTTCGAGTTCGTCGCCGAGGAGGTCCGCGAGTACCTCGCCGAGCTCGGCTTCCGCTCGATCGACGAGGCCGTCGGCCACGCCGAGATGCTGGACACCACGGCCGCCGAGGACCACTGGAAGGCCGCGGGGCTCGACCTGTCGCCGATCCTGCACGTGCCCTCCCTGCCGGAGGGCACGCCGCTGCGGCGCGTGGTCGCCCAGGACCACGGGCTGGACAAGGCGCTGGACAACACGCTCATCCAGCTCGCCGAGGGCGCTCTGCAGTTCGGCGAGCGGGTGGCGCTGGAGCTGCCCATCCGCAACGTCAACCGCACGGTCGGCACCATGCTCGGCCACCAGGTGACCAAGCGGCACGGCGGCGCGGGGCTGCCCGACAACACGATCGACGTGAGCTTCACCGGCTCGGCGGGCAACTCCTTCGGCGCGTTCGTGCCCAGGGGCGTCACGCTGCGGCTCATCGGCGACGCCAACGACTACATCGCCAAGGGGCTGTCGGGCGGCCGGGTGACGGTGCGGCCGCACCCCGACGCCCCGTTCAGCGCCGAGACGCAGGTCATCGCCGGCAACGTCGGACTGTACGGCGCGACCTCGGGAGAGGTCTTCATCAGCGGCGTCGTCGGCGAGCGGTTCTGCGTGCGCAACTCCGGCGCCACGGCCGTGGTGGAGGGCGTGGGCGACCACGGTTGCGAGTACATGACCGGCGGCCGCGTGGTCGTGCTCGGCCCGACCGGGCGCAACTTCGCGGCGGGCATGTCGGGCGGCATCGCCTACGTGCTCGACCTGGAGCAGGCGCGGGTCAACCGCGAGATGGTCGCCATCGAGGAGCTCACCGAGGAGGACTCGGAGTTCCTGCGCGACATCGTCGAACGCCATCTCGCCGAGACGGGCTCGACGGTCGCCAAGAAGCTGCTGGACGACTGGGACGGCACGCTCACCCGCTTCGGCAAGATCATGCCGGTCGACTACAAGCGGGTCCTGCGGGCGCAGGCGGACGCGCGCGCCGAGGGCAGGGACATCGACCAGGCGGTCATGGCCGCCGTACAGGGTTAAGGGAGGTTTCACCGATGGCCGACCCCAAGGGGTTTCTGACGCACGCACGTGAGCTGCCGGCGCGCCGCCCGGTCGACGTTCGCATCCGCGACTGGCGCGAGGTCTACGAGGACTTCCCCAAGCCCGCGCTCACCAGGCAGGCCGCCCGCTGCATGGACTGCGGCATCCCGTTCTGCCACAACGGCTGCCCGCTCGGCAACCTCATCCCCGAGTGGAACGACCTGGTCTACCGCGACGACTGGCGCGAGGCGATCGAGCGGCTGCACGCGACCAACAACTTCCCCGAGTTCACCGGCCGCCTCTGCCCGGCTCCGTGCGAGTCGGCCTGCGTCCTCGGCATCAACGCCGATCCCGTGGCGATCAAGCGGGTCGAGGTCGAGATCGTCGACCGGGCCTTCGACGAGGGCTGGGTGACCGCGCAGCCCCCGGCGGCCAAGACCGGCAAGCGGGTCGCGGTCGTCGGGTCGGGCCCCGCCGGGCTCGCCGCCGCCCAGCAGCTCACCCGCGCCGGTCACGACGTGGTGGTCTTCGAACGCGCCGACCGCGTCGGCGGCCTGCTGCGGTACGGCATCCCCGAGTTCAAGATGGAGAAGCGGCACATCGACCGCCGCCTGGCGCAGATGCGCGCCGAGGGCACCGAGTTCCGCGCCGGCGTCAACGTCGGCGTGGACATCACGGTCGAGCGGCTGCGTGAGGAGTACGACGCCGTCGTGCTGGCCGGCGGCGCCACCGCCTGGCGCGACCTGCCGGTGGCCGGCCGCGAGCACGCGGGCATCTACCAGGCCATGGAGTACCTGCCGCTGTCCAACAAGGTGCAGGAGGGCGACTTCCCGGCCTCTCCGGTGTCGGCCGAGGGCAAGCACGTCGTGGTGATCGGCGGCGGCGACACCGGCGCCGACTGCATCGGCACGGCCGTGCGCCAGGGCGCGCTGTCGGTCACCCAGCTGGAGATCATGCCGAGGCCGTCGGCGGCCCGGCCCGACTCCCAGCCGTGGCCGACGTACCCGATGCTGTTCAAGATGGAGAGCGCCCACGAGGAGCTGGAGGCCGGGGACGGCGCGCGGGTGTACGCCGTCTCGACCACCGAGTTCGTCGCGGACGAGCAGGGCCGGGTGAAGGCCCTGCGGCTGGTGGACGTGGAGGGCCCGGCGGGCGGGTTCAAGCCCATCCCCGGCACCGAGCGGGAGATCCCGGCCGAACTGGTCACGCTGGCGATGGGTTTCGTCGGCCCTGAGAAGGGCGCCCTGCTCACCGACCTGGCCGCCTTGTCCGCCGACCCGGACTCGTTCTTCGACGCCCGGGGCAACGTCGCACGCGACAAGTCGTACATGTCGGGTGTGGAGGGCGTCTTCGTCGCCGGCGACATGGGCCGGGGGCAGTCGCTCATCGTGTGGGCGATCGCGGAGGGCCGCTCGGCGGCCGCCGCGGCCGACCGCCACCTGACCGGCCAGACGGCACTGCCCGTCGCGATCCCGCCGACGGCACGGCCGCTGGTGTGACGGCCTGAAGGACGGCCTGGAAGGACGGCGTCTCCCTCGTGGGGCGCCGTCCTTTTTGTGTCGATCGGGTTATCCCATATGAGATTTATAGCTATATATGTATGTAACGGGTCGAATGTCGGAGTATAAGTTCGCAACTTGCTTTGGTGCTCGATCCCCTGAAGGATGCTGCCTCGTTGCACGACAGGCAACAGGCATGAGGGGAAGGTCAATGGTGCGGGGGTACAAACGCCTGGCAGGCGCCGCCGTCTCGCTCGCGGTGGCGGGCACGCTCGCCGCGGCTTCGCTCGTGACGGGCGCGGGCCCCGTGGGCGCCGAGTCCCCGGCCGCGGGCAAAGGCGAGTACCTCGTCTTCTACGGCGCGGGCGGGCAGGCCGAGGCGCTGCGCGCGATCAGCGCGGGCGGCGGCGCCGCCGCCGCGGTCGACGCGAAACTCGGCTACATCGTCGCCGAGGGCCCGGGCACGGCGTTCGCCGAGGCGCTCGGCGCGAGCCCGGCCGTCGTCGGCGTGACCGGCAACCGCCGCATCGGCGCGGCCACCGCCCTGGCCGCCGGCGCGGGCCCGGCGACGGAGCCGGTGTCGCTCCCGGTGTCCTCCTCGCAGGACGCGGCAGCCTCCCGCCAGGACGAGGCAGCCTCCCGTCAGGACGCGGGCGCCGCCTCCGAGGCCGCGTCCGTCCGACGCGTCCCGTCCAGGGGCTCCGCCGCCCGGCGCGGCGAGCCGCTTTCCGGCCGCCAGTGGGACATGAGGATGATCGGCGCCACGCCCAGCGGCTCCTACGCCAAGAGCCGCGGCAGCAAGAGGGTCCTGGTCGGCATCATCGACACCGGCGTGGACGGCAGGCACCCCGACATCGCCGCGAACTTCAACCGGTCGCTCAGCCGCAACTTCGTGACCGACCACCCCAAGGACCCGAACGGCAGATCCCTCGACGGGCCGTGCGAGTACAAGCGCTGCAAGGACCCCGTCGACGTCGACGACGACGGGCACGGCACCCACGTCGCCAGCACCATCGGCTCGCCGATCAACGGCATCGGCATCGCGGGCGTCGCGCCCGGCGTGTCGCTGGTCAACATCCGCGCCGGCACGGACGCCGGGTTCTTCTTCCTCAAGCCGGTGCTCGACGCGCTCACCTACGCCGGCGACGCGGGCGTCGACGTGGTCAACATGAGCTTCTTCGTCGACCCCTGGACGTTCAACTGCGCGAGGAACCCGGCCGACTCCAGGGCCGACCAGCTCCAGCAGGCCGGCATCATCACCGGCGTGCAGCGCGCGCTCGACTACGCCCGCGCCCGCGGCGTCACGCTCATCAGCGCCCTCGGCAACGGCTCCACCGACCTCGGCGACCCCACCGTCGACAAAGAGAGCCCCGGCTACCCGCTCGGCAAGCAGCGCCAGCGCACGATCGACAACTCCTGCCTGAACGTCCCCGCCGAGTCGCGCGGGGTCATCTCCGTCTCCGCCGTCGGGCCCAGCAAGCGCAAGGCCTGGTACTCCGACTACGGCACCGAGCAGACCGACCTGTCGGCCCCCGGCGGCGACCCCTCCGACACCGGCAGCTCGCTCAAGGGCACCGCCAGGGAGATCCTCGCCGCCGCCCCGACGCGCGTGCTGCGCAAGCAGAAGCTGATCGACGCCGCCGGCAAGCCCACCTCCTCCTCGGTGGTGCGCGAATGCCACCACGGCAGCTGCTCGTACTACCAGTACCTCTCCGGCACCTCCATGGCCTCACCGCACGCCGCCGGCGTCGCGGCGATCCTCGTCAGCCGCTTCGGCAAGCCGGGCAAGGGCGGCCTGACCCTGGCCCCGTCCAGGGTCGAGCGGCTCCTGTACGCCACGGCGATCCCGGTGAGCTGCCCGGCGTCCGGCTCGACCACCTATTCGGTGAGCGAGGAGACCCACACCTGCTCGGGCTCGGCCGCGATGAACGGCTTCTACGGGCACGGCCTGGTCAGCGCCTACCGCGCGGCCACCACGAAGGGCTGAGCGCGTCTCTCACGGCCCCGCGGGGCGCCCCCGTGAGGCGGGGGACGAACCGTCCGCGGGGCCGTCCGTGCGCATACCGCTCCCGCGCACGCCGTACGGCAACTATCCTTGCCAAGGCACGGGAACACGAACACAGGCCTCGCGCGCGCTTTCGCGCCGGTCGCGGCCCTCGCCCGGAGAACCGGGCCCACCTGCGGCCACCTGCGATGCGCACCCGATGGAAAGGCCCTTGTCACCTGGATTTCTCCGGGCGCTGAGAGCTTCGTCATCATCAAGTGGTCTGTACCAATTAGGGTAGGACTTGTGAGTCGTCGAGCGAAGATTGTCTGCACACTGGGGCCCGCCACATCCTCTCCTGAGCGGCTGCGCGAGCTGATCGCCGCCGGGATGAACGTCGCGCGGTTCAACCTCAGCCACGGGAGCCACGAGCTCCACAAGGAGATCCACGGCCGGGTGAGAGAGGCGGCCGCCGAGCTTGGCAAGGCCGTCGGCGTCCTCGCCGACCTGCAGGGGCCGAAGATCCGTGTAGGCCGTTTCGCCGAGGGCCCCGTGCGGCTCGGCTTCGGCGACGTCTTCACGATCACCACCGAGGACGTCCCCGGCGACCGCGCCATCGTCTCCACCACCTACGAGGGCCTGCCGGGCGACGTCCAGCCGGGCGACAAGATCCTCGTCGACGACGGCCGCCTGGTCCTGGAGGCCACGGAGGTCGACGGCCCCCGCGTGGTGACCAAGGTGCTCGTCGGCGGCATGATCTCCGACAACAAGGGCCTCAACCTGCCCGGCGTCGCCGTGTCCGCCCCCGCCCTCACCGACAAGGACGAGGAAGACCTGCGCTGGGCGCTGCGCACCGGCTTCGACATGATCGCGCTGTCGTTCGTGCGCAGCCCGGACGACGCGCAGATCGTCCGCACGATCATGGACGAGGAGGGCGTCCACCTGCCGCTCCTCGCCAAGATCGAGAAGCCTCAGGCGGTCGACTGCCTCGAAGAGATCGTCGACGCCTTCGACGGCATCATGGTCGCCCGCGGCGACCTCGGCGTCGAGCTTCCGCTCGAGCAGGTGCCGATCGTGCAGCGCCGCGCCATCGCCCTGGCCCGCGAGAAGGCCCACCCGGTCATCGTGGCCACCCAGATGCTCGACTCCATGATGAGCGCCCCCCGGCCCACCCGAGCCGAGGCCTCCGACGTCGCCTACGCCGTCATGGACGGAGCCGACGCCGTCATGCTGTCGGGCGAGACCTCGGTCGGCAGCTATCCCATCGAGTCGGTCGCCACCATGGCCCGCATCGCCTCGGCCGCCGAGGCCGAGTCGCTGGAGGCCACCCACACCTTCGACCGGCTTCCCGAGACCACCGGCGGCGCCATCGCCCGCGCGGCGGCCGAGGTCGGGGCCATCGTCGGCGCCAAGGCCCTGTGCGCCTTCACCATGTCGGGGGAGACCGCGCGGCGGCTGGCCCGCTATCGCTCCCCGATCCCGCTGCTGGCGTTCACCTCGGCGCCGGAGGTGCGCGGGCAGCTGGCCCTCACCTGGGGCGTCGAGACCTTCGAGGTGCCGTTCGTGCACCACACCGACGACATGGTGCGCCAGGTCGAGTCGGCCCTGCTGTCCCTGGGCCGCTACGAGAAGGGCGACAAGGTCGTCATCGTCGCCGGCTCGCCTCCCGGCAACCACGGCTCGACCAACGCTCTGCGCGTCCACACGATCGGGTCGGCGGTCTCCAGCTCGAGCTGACCTTCGGCCGCAGATGGCCGGCGGGCGCCTTCGCGCCTGCCGGCGGTACGCCGGCGCCGCGAGACGGCGCGGTGAGACGGCGCATAGGAAAACCGCGCGGCCATCGGCCGCGCGGTTTTCGCATGTGAGTGCCCCGAGTGGGATTCGAACCCACACTGTATGGATTTTGAGGCCATCGACTCTGCCGTTGGTCTATCGGGGCGCCGTGGTGCTCGTGCCCCTAATCTAGCGGACGTCGGTACTCTCTTGGTCGTGAGTACGCAGCGGCGAGTGGTGATCGCGGAAGACGAGGCGCTGATCCGCCTCGATTTGAAGGAGATGCTGGAGGAAGAGGGCTATGCGGTCGTCGGTGAGGCCGGGGACGGCGAGACGGCGATCAAGCTGGCCTTGGAGCAGCGCCCCGATCTGGTGATCCTGGACGTCAAGATGCCGATTCTCGACGGCATCTCGGCCGCCGAGCGCATCGTGTCCGAACGGGTGGCGCCGTGCCTGATCCTGACGGCGTTCTCCCAGCGCGACCTGGTCGAGCGGGCGCGGGACGCCGGGGCGATGGCCTATCTGGTCAAGCCGTTCACCAAGTCCGACCTGGTGCCGGCGATCGAGATGGCCGTGAGCAGGCACGAAGAGATCGCGGCGCTCGAGCGAGAGGTGACGACCCTCGGTGAGCGCCTTGAGACGCGCAAGCTCGTCGAGCGGGCCAAGGGCCTGCTGATGGCCGAGCACGGCTGGACCGAGCCGCAGGCCTTCCGATGGATCCAGAAGGCGTCGATGGACCGGCGGCTGAGCATGCGCCAGGTCGCCCAGGCGGTCGTGAGCGAGGCCAAGCCTCCAGAAGAGTCCTGAACATGACGGCTCGCTTGACGCGGCGCCCGCCCGGTCTGTCAGATCGGGCCGCCCTGTCGGCGATCCGCCGCCCGTGGACACACCTAGTTGATCTTCGGTGACTCCGCCACCCACGATGTGACCTTTACTTTTCGTGCGGATCGCCGAAGAGGACCGGTGTGATAACGAAGCGGTAACGTGATGGGTCTCTGTATCGACCTGTGACTTGAGCTGGGTGTAATTCCGTCAACGACCCCTGGCCAGTCTGCCAGGGTGGTTCTGTGGACCCGATCCCGCGCGCGGGGTCAGGCGAAAGGAAGGCAACCTTGCGGCCCAAGATTGCTCGCCTCGGGGGCGTGCTCGCCGTCGGTGTGGCACTTACCGTTGGTCTCGCCGCTTGTGGCGGCGGTGACACGGGCTCGACTACCGGTGGCGGCGAATCCGCCGCAGCCACCACGCTGAAGATCGGCTTCATGGGTGACCTGTCGGGTGAGAACTCCGGCATCGTCATCCCGCCGAGCAACGGCGCCCAGCTGGCCGTGGACGAGTACAACGCGACCAACCCCAAGGTCAAGCTTGAGATGATCAAGTACGACAGCCGCGCCGACGCGACGACGGCCGTCTCCTTGGCTCAGAAGGCGATCAAGGACGACAAGATCGTCGGATTGGTCGGGCCGGCTTTCTCCGGCGAGTCCAAGCAGGCCGTGCCGCTGCTGGAGGAGGCGAAGATCCCGAACGTCTCCGCCTCGGCCACCAACGTCGACCTCGCCAAGAACGGCTGGAAGTACTGGCACCGCGTCGTCCCGAACGACGGCGTGCAGGGCCCGGCCATCGCCGACTTCATCGTCGGGGCCGCCGCGGCCAAGAATGTCTTCGTGGTCGACGACAAGTCCGAGTACGGCAAGGGCATCGGCGACGCCGTCCGGGCGCAGCTGAAGACCAAGGGCGCCACGGTCACCGACGACGCGCTCGACCCGGCCGCCACCGACTACTCCTCGACGGTGAACAAGGCCGCGAGCGCCAAGCCGGACGCCATCTTCTTCGGCGGCTACTACGCCGGGGCCGGCAAGCTGCTCAAGCAGCTCCGGGACAAGGGCGTGGACGCGAAGTTCTTCTCCGGTGACGGCTCGCTGGACAAGGGCATCATCGAGAGCGCCGGCGCCAAGCAGGCCGAGGGCGCGCTCATCGGCTGCCCCTGCCGCATCCCGACCGCGGCCGAGACCGACGAGAAGGTCAAGAAGTTCGCCACGGACTACAAGGCGAAGTTCGGCGCCGACCCGCTGATCTACGCGACCGAGGGCTACGACGCCATGACGGCGTTCACCAAGGCCCTCGCCGGCGGTGCCACCACCCCCGACGCGATCAACGAGGCGATCGGCAAGTCCGACTTCGACGGGATCTCCAAGCACATCTCGTTCGACCCCACCGGTGAGCCCTCCGCGAAGTCGATCTATATGTACCAGGTCAAGGAAGGCCAGATCGGCCTGCTCGGCGACACGACGACGGCCAAGCTCGGCTGACGGACGTCACGTCAACGGCAAGTCAGTGAGGGGCGGGAAACGCAACGGCGCTCCCGCCCCTGTCCGTGTCCGACCTCGCGTGAAGGCTTCCTTGAAAGCGATACCCCGTGTTCGATAACCTCCTCGGCTCCTTCTGGCCGTACACGATCGACGGCCTCATCCTGGGCGCGATCTACGGCCTCGTCGCCCTCGGCTACACGATGGTGTACGGCGTGCTGCGCCTCATCAACTTCGCGCACTCCGAGATCTTCATGATCGGCACCATGGCGTCGGCGTTCGTGGTGATGGCGCTCGGCATCACCACGCCTCTCACCGGGTTCGCCCTGGTCGGCGGCCTGCTACTGATGGTGCTCGTGGGAGGCTTCGCCTCCGCGGGCTCGGCCATGCTGCTCGAACGCATCGCCTACCGCCCGCTGCGCAAACGCGGCGCCTCGCGCCTGGCCGCGCTCATCTCGGCCATCGGCGCCTCGCTCTTCCTCCAGGAGCTGTTCGCCCTGGTGCTCATCCCGCACGTGTTCAACCGTCCGCAGCAGGGCCGCAACCAGATGGGTGTGGCCCGCATCATGGAGAAGGACACCCTCTTCACGATCGGCGGCGCGCAGATCCGGGCCGACCAGGTCCTGATCTTCGTTGCGGCGATCGGCATGATGGTCCTGCTGGACCTGCTGGTGAACCGCACCAAGATCGGCCGCGGCATCCGCGCCACCTCCCAGGACCCCGAGACCGCGGTGCTGATGGGCGTGGACATCGACAAGATCGTGCGGATGACGTTCCTGATCGGTGGCCTGATGGCCGGCGTCGCCGGCGCCCTGTTCATCCTGCAGTTCGAGGTCACCAAGTTCTCCATCGGCTTCCTCCTCGGCATCAAGGCCTTCACGGCCGCGGTGCTCGGGGGCATCGGCAACCTACGTGGAGCGTTGGTCGGCGGCCTGTTCCTCGGTCTGATCGAGAACTACGGCGCCGCCGTCTTCGGCTCGGGATGGAAGGATGTCATCGCGTTCACGGTTCTCGTCCTGGTCCTGATGTTCCGGCCCACCGGCATCCTCGGTGAATCACTCCAGCAGGCGCGCGCATGAGCACGAACACGACGATCAGCAACGGCAGGAACGCCTTCTCGTCGTTCATCGACGGCGTCCGCGACCGGTGGGCGAGCGCCCCGAGCTGGCAGCGCTGGACGCTCTACGTCCTGCTGTTCATCGCGGCGCTGCTGCTGCCCTCCGAGTCCCTCGGCCCGATCATGTCGCCGTACAGCGACTGGGCCAGCGTCCTGTTCTTCCCCATCGGCACGTACGTGGTCCTCGCGATCGGCCTCAACGTGGTCGTCGGGCAGGCCGGCCTGCTCGACCTCGGGTACGTCGCGTTCTTCGCCATCGGCGGCTACTCGATGGCCCTGCTCGGCACCCGCATGGGGCTGAACTTCTGGGAGATCCTCGTCGTCGGCGTGATCCTGTCGGCGGTCTCGGGGGTGGTCCTCGGCGGCCCGACGCTGCGCCTGCGCGGTGACTACCTGGCCATCGTCACCCTCGGCTTCGGAGAGATCGTCCGCCAGACGGCCGAGAACACCGACGCCATCGGCGGCCCGCGCGGCATCGCCGGCATCCCGCACCCGCCGAGCATCGACGGCGTCTCGATCTTCGGGGTGGACATCTTGCACTACGGCCTGCTCGACCCGCGGCCGTACTACTACCTGCTGGTGGTGGTGGCCACCGCGATCATCATCTTCGTGAAGCGGTGGGAGAAGAGCCGGGTGGGCCGCGCCTGGGCCGCCATCCGCGAGGACGAGGACGCCGCCGAGGTCATGGGCGTGCCGACCTTCAAGTTCAAGCTGCTGGCGTTCGCGATCGGCGCGTCGATCGGCGGCGCCATGGGCGTCGTCTGGGCGTCCAAGACGATCTCGATCAACCCGAACGACTTCCTGTTCATGTTGTCCGCGACCATCCTCGCGGCGGTCGTGATGGGCGGCTCCGGCAACATCCCTGGAGTCATCCTGGGCGCGTTCCTCGTCGCCTGGCTGCCCGAGCGGTTCCGCGGGCTGTCCGAATACCGCATCATGGTGTTCGGCGCCGTGCTGGTCGCGTTGATGATCTTCCGTCCCGAGGGCCTGCTGCCCTCACGGCGCCGCAGAGCGGAGCTGGCCGAGGGAACGGGCGGCATGGGCGCCATGGGCGCGGAGGTCCCCGCGCCGGATGCCCACACCGCAGCAGCCGAAGGGGCAGCGAAATGAGCGATCCGCGTCCGCTTCTGCAGCTGCAGAAGGTCAAGATGCAGTTCGGCGGCGTCACCGCGCTGCGCGAGGTCGAGCTGACGATCAACGAGGGCGAGATCTTCGCCCTCATCGGGCCGAACGGCGCCGGCAAGACGACGGTGTTCAACGTCGTCACCGGCGTCTACCGCCCGACGTCCGGCCAGGTGGTGTTCGACGGCGACCGCATCGACGGCATGAAGCGGTTCAAGGTCACCAAGCGCGGCGTCGCCCGCACGTTCCAGAACATCCGGCTGTTCCACAACATGTCCGCGCTGGAGAACGTCATGGTGGGCGCCGACGCCCACCACCGCGCCGGCATGTTCAGCGCGGCCCTCGGCCTGCCGTGGCACCGCCATGAGGAGCGTGACGGCAAGGCCCTGGCCCTCGAGCTGCTGGAGTTCGTGGGCATCGGCAACCGCGCCGAGGAGACGGCCAAGAACCTCCCCTACGGCGACCAGCGGCGGCTGGAGATCGCGCGGGCGCTCGCCACCAAGCCCAAGCTCCTGCTCCTGGACGAGCCCGCGGCGGGCATGAACCCGGCCGAGAAGGAATCCCTGCAGGGCCTGATCCGCCGGATCCGCGACGCCGGGCGCACGGTGCTGCTGATCGAGCACGACATGGCCCTGGTCATGGGCATCAGCGACCGCATCGCGGTGCTGGACTTCGGGCAGAAGATCGCCGACGGTCTCCCCGCCGAGGTGCAGAACGACCCGCGGGTCATCGAGGCGTACTTGGGGGCTCCCGCAGATGCTTCTTGAAGTCAAGGACATGCACGTCCACTACGGCAAGATCGAGGCGATCAAGGGCATCTCGCTCGAGGTGGCCGAGGGGGAGATCGTCACGCTCATCGGCGCGAACGGCGCGGGCAAGACGACGACCCTGAAGACCATCTCGGGCCTGCGGCCCCTGTCGTCGGGCTCGGTGACCTTCGACGGCAAGGACATCAGCAAGCTCCCCGGGCACAAGCGGGTGCTGGCGGGCATCGGGCAGTCTCCGGAGGGCCGCGGCGTCTTCCCGGGCATGACGGTCACCGAGAACCTCCTGATGGGCGCCTACACCCGCAGCGGTGACCTGACCAAGGACCTGGACGAGGTCTTCGAGCTGTTCCCCCGGCTGGCCGAGCGCAAGAACCAGGCGGGCGGCACGATGTCCGGCGGCGAGCAGCAGATGGTCGCCATCGGCCGCGCGCTGATGAGCAAGCCGAAGGTGCTGCTGCTCGACGAGCCGTCGATGGGCCTGGCGCCGATGCTGGTCGCCCAGATCTTCTCGATCATCAAGGAGATCAACAACCGGGGCACCACCGTGCTGCTGGTCGAGCAGAACGCCCAGCAGGCGCTCCAGCTCGCCCACCGGGCGTACGTCCTCGAGACCGGGCGGGTGGTGAAGTCGGCCGCCGCGTCCGAGCTGCTCGACGACCCGCAGGTGCGCGAGGCCTACCTCGGCGGCGAGCTCGGCGCCCACTGACGGGCCCTGCGCGAGCAGCCGCCGCGCCGTCCCGCGCGCGGCCCGGCCGGACGTCTCCGGCCGGGCCGTCGCACGGCCCGGCTCAGCGAATCGTCACCTCGACGCCCTTGGACCTGCCGATGACGCCGAGCGGCGGCTCGCCGAAGAACCGCATCTTGGTGATCTTCACGTCCTTGGGCACGTCGAACCACAGGTCGAACTCCATGCGCACGAAGCTGCCGACCGCCAGCTCGAAGGGCTGGCGCTTGGTGGTCTGGGCGGCGAGGTCGATGGTGAACGACCGCCCGTCGGAGGCGATCGCGAGCTGCTGGCGGGCGTCGAACGCCTGGTTGCTCCGGTCGATGCTCTCGATGAGGACGCGGACCCGGACGTACTGTCCCTTGGCGGGCCACTCGGCGTGACTGCCCACCAGGCTGGGCATGCCGTCGCGGAACCCCAGGACGCGGAAGCGCATCAGGCCGTCCGTCACGACGGGGGCCTTGATCACCGTCTCGTCCGGCCGCGCGGTCTCCGCGGGGATGACGTACGTCGCAGAGGGCTTCGGCGTTGGCTTGCCGGGATCGCCGGAAGCGCCGGAGCAGCCGGACAGGGACATGGAGGCGATGAGCGTGAAGCCCACCGGGAGGAGAGGCGCCCGCACGATCGAACACTAACCTTCCGATGATCCCGGAGCGCCAGGCGCGGTGATGTGTTGTGCGATCGTTTCTTTCCGGTAATACCCCTGGTGACCAGGTGCGGGACCATGGCCAGGGTTACGGTAACTTAACTTAACTCCGACATACAGCTAAAGAGGAGGACGTTGTGGTCTTTTGGTCCAAGCGTCGCCGTATGACATCAATCGGGGCGCTCGCCGTGGGCGCCGCGTGCCTTCTCTCCGCCTGCGGCGGCGGATCGGACACCGGTGCCACCGCCTCCAACGCGCCCGCCGGCAGCGCCCCGGCGGCCGCGGAGATCAAGCTGATCAACCCCGGCAAGCTGACGACGTGCACCAACCTGCCCTATGAGCCGTTCCAGTTCAAAGAGGGCAACAAGGTGGTCGGCTTCGACGTCGACATCGTCGACCTGGCGGCCAAGAAGCTCGGCGTGACGCAGGACATCGTGGACATCGACTTCGCGGTGATCAAGAGCGGCGCCGCCATGGCCGCCGGCAAGTGCGACGTGGCCGCGGCCGGCATGACGATCACCGACGAGCGCAAGAAGAACATCCTGTTCTCCGACCCCTACTTCGACGCCACGCAGGCCCTGCTGGCCAAGAAGGGCACCGGCGCCAAGTCCCTGGACGACGTCAAGGCCAAGGGCCTCAAGCTCGGCGCCCAGGCCTCGACGACCGGCCTCGACTACGTCAAGGGCAAGGGCTTCGACCCCACCGAGTTCGCCGACTCGCCGAAGGAACTGCTCGGCCTGCAGTCCGGCCAGGCCGACGTGATCGTCCAGGACCTGCCCGTCGTGCTCACCTGGCTGAAGAAGCCCGAGATCGCCGACAAGTTCGAGCTGATCGCGAGCCTCGACACCGGCGAGCAGTACGGCGTCGGCATGAAGAAGGGCAACGACGCCCTGGCCAAGGTGATCAACGAGGAGATCGCCAAGGCCAAGTCCGACGGCACCTACGAGCAGATCTTCGTCAAGTGGTTCGGCAAGAAGCCTGGCGAGCTCGGAGCCTCCTGAGCCCATGACCGACCAGTCCATGACGGCCGAGCCGGCCGGACCCGCCGGGCAGACGCCCGGCGGGTCCCGGCTCAGCCCCCGGAAGAAGCAGCGGATCAGCCGCGGCGTCCAGTACGTCGTCCTGGTCCTCGCGGTCGTCGCGGTCGCGTTCCTGACCAACTGGAACGGGCTCGCCGAGAACTTCGCCAAGATGGACGTGGCGCGGCAGGCGTTCCCCGACCTGTTCACGGTCGCGCTCGTCAACACCATCATCTACACGGTCGGCGGCTTCGTCTTCGGCTCCCTCGGCGGCCTCCTGCTGGCCCTGATGCGGCTGAGCTCGGTGCGGCCGTACCGCTGGATCGCCGTGACCTACATCGAGATCTTCCGCGGCCTGCCGGCGCTGCTGATCTTCCTGCTGATCCTCTTCCTGCCCCTGGCGCTGCCCGGGTTCGAGGTGCCGGGCGGCACGTACGGGCAGGGCATCCTCGGCCTGACGATCGTCAGCTCGGCGTACATGGCCGAGACGCTGAGGGCCGGCCTGCAGGCCGTCCCCAAGGGGCAGGCGGAGGCCGCGCGCTCGCTGGGCATGTCGCACACCAGGGCGATGGTCTCGGTGGTCATCCCGCAGGCGATCCGCATCGTCATCCCGCCGACCACCAACCAGTTCGTGTCGCTGCTCAAGGACTCCTCTCTGGTGCTGTTCCTCGGAGTGAGCGGCCAGTACGTCGAGCTGACCAAGTTCGGCAACGATCTGGCGTCGACGACGGGCAACGCCACGCCCATCATGGTGGTCGGACTGACGTACCTGCTGGTCACCATCCCTCTGGGATATCTGGCGGGACGCCTTGAGAAGCGTCAGGCGAAGGGACGGTGACGGCGATGGCGCACGTGGTCGAGATCAAGGACCTGCACAAGTCCTTCGGCGAGCTCGAGGTGCTCAAGGGCATCGACTTCACCGTCGACCAGGGTCATGTGGTCTGCATCATCGGCCCGTCAGGGTCGGGCAAGTCGACGCTGCTCAGATGCGTCAACCTGCTCGAGCAGCCCAGCAAGGGCACGGTCCGCGTCGGCGGCGTCGAGCTGACCGATCCCGACGTGGACATCGACGCGGCGCGGCGCAGGCTCGGCATGGTCTTCCAGTCGTTCAACCTGTTCCCCCACATGACGGTCCTGCAGAACGTCATGATCGCGCAGCGGCGGGTGCTCAAGCGCGGCAAGGGCGACGCCGAGCGCATCGCGCGCGAGAACCTGGAGAAGGTCGGCGTCGCCGACAAGTGCGACGCCTTCCCGCCCCAGCTGTCGGGCGGCCAGCAGCAGCGCGTGGCGATCGCGCGCGCGCTGGCCATGGACCCCGACCTCATGCTGTTCGACGAGCCGACCTCCGCGCTGGACCCCGAACTGGTGGGCGACGTGCTGTCGGTCATGCGCAAGCTCGCGCGCGACGGCATGACGATGCTGGTGGTCACGCACGAGATGAGCTTCGCGCGGGAGGTCGCCGACCGCGTGGTGTTCATGGACGGCGGGGTGGTCGTCGAGGAGGGGCCGCCCGCGCAGGTGATCGGCGCGCCGCGGCACGAGCGCACGCGCACGTTCCTCAAGCGGGTGCTCGACCCGACGCACGCGGGCGACGACGCGCCCGGCCCCGAGGACGCGCCGGAGCCCGCTCGCTGAGACCGCGCCGGCCGGGTGGAACCGCGCCGGCCGGGCGAGATCGCGGTGCCGCGAGACCTCGGCCCCCGCACGGCCGAGGCCGGCGGGGGCCGGCGTGTTCCCGGCCCCGGCCGGGCAGGCGCCGGCCCTGGACGGCAAGGAGCCCGCGGGTGGTCTTTGGGGCCATGTAGGGCTTCCCCGGCCGCACACGTTGTCTACTCGACCACCCACGGGCTCTGGCGTCACAACGCTAGCGACCTATGAGGCCCTCGTGCAAAGAGAGTGGCAAATCGCCCTCTGATACGGCCGGAATATCACCGGGCGTCACGGAGCATGCAGGTGAGCCGCGAGGTGCACACGCGGCGGCCCTCGTCGTCGGTGATCTCGATCTCGTAGGTGGCGACGGTGCGCCCGCCGTGGACGCGGGTGGCGACCCCGGTGACGTGACCGGAGGTGGCCGCCCGGTGGTGCGTGGCGTTGATCTCGACGCCGACGGCCTGGCGCCCGGGCCCGGCGTGCACGGCGGCGCCGGTGGAGCCGATGGTCTCGGCCAGAACGCAGGAGGCCCCGCCGTGGAGCAGGCCGTACGGCTGGGTGTTGCCCTCGACCGGCATGCGCGCGACCACGCGCTCGGCGCTGACCTCCACGAACTCGATGCCCATCGTGGTGATCAGAGAGCCCTTGTGGTCACCGTGGTACACCGCGTCGAGACGGGCCTGGTCGTCGGGGTTCATCATGGTCAAAAGGAGGCCTCCACTTGCACAGCCCTGGGTGTTCTGTCGTACATGGAGACTAGGCTGCGGGTGTGCCGAAGAAGGAACCGACCCCCTCCCGCCCCTGCCTGCTCCTGCTGGACGGGCACTCGCTCGCGTACCGCGCGTTCTACGCGCTGAAGGACGCGAATCTCATGACGACCGAGGGCCAGCACACCGAGGCGGTGTACGGCTTCACCTCGATGCTGATCAACGTCCTGCGCGATGAGAAGCCGAGCCACGTCGTCGTCTGCTTCGACCGGTCCGAGCCCACCTTCCGGCACGAGGCGTACGAGCAGTACAAGGCCAACAGGCAAGAGACCCCCGAAGACTTCCGCGGCCAGGTCAGCCTGATCTTCGAGGTGCTCGACGCGCTGCGCCTGCCCTATCTCTCGCTCGCCGGGTACGAGGCCGACGACCTCATCGCGACGCTCGCCCACCAGGCCGCCGAGCGCGACATGGACGTTCTGATCGTCACGGGCGACCGCGACGCCCTCCAGCTCGTGAACGACCGCATCACGCTGCTCATGACCCGCCGCGGCATCAGCGACATGACGCGCTTCGACCCCGCCGCCGTCGTCGAGAAGTACGGGCTGACCCCCGCGCAATACCCCGACTTCGCCGCGCTGCGCGGCGACCCGAGCGACAACCTGCCCAACATCCCCGGCGTGGGCGAGAAGACCGCCGCCAAGTGGGTCAAAGAGTTCGGCTCGCTGAACGCCCTGGTCGACCGGGTGGACGAGGTCAAGGGCAAGGTCGGCGACAAGCTCCGCGAGCACCTCGGGCAGGTCATCCACAACCGCCAGCTCACCGAGCTGCGCCGCGACGTGCCGCTGGACGCCGACGTGGCCGACCTCAAGATGGGCCAGTGGGATCGTGACGAGATCCACAAGCTGTTCGACACGCTCCAGTTCCGCGTGCTCCGCGACCGCCTCTACCAGAGCATCGGCGCCGCCGAGCCCGAGGCCGAGTCCGGCTTCGAGGTCGAGGTCGCCACGCCGGGCCCCGACGAGGTCGAGGCGTGGCTCGCCGCCATGCCCGAAGGGCGCGCGGGCCTCGCGGTCAAGGGCGCTCACGGCAGCGGCACCGGCACCATCGAGGGCCTGGCCATCGCCGTCCCCGCCGATGGGCAGGGGCGTCAGCGGGCCGCCTATCTCGACCTGACCGCGCTCACCCAGGCCGACGAGACGGCGCTCGCCCGATGGCTGGCCGACGAGTCGCGCCCGAAGGCCCTGCACGACGCCAAGGGCCCGCTGCTGGCCTTGTGGGCGCACGGTCTCGACCTGCGCGGCCTCACCTGTGACACCGCCCTGGCGGCCTATCTGGCGATGCCGGGGCAGCGCTCGTTCCCCCTCGACGATCTCGTGCTGCGCTACCTGCACCGCGAGCTGCGCGCCGAGGCCGACACCGGCGGCCAGGCGGCCCTGTTCGACGACCCCGCCGACAACGCCGGGGAAGAGCTCGCCGTCCGGGCGCAGGCCGTGCGCGACCTCGCCGACGCGCTCGAGGCCCACCTTGAGCCCCGGGGCGGCACCCGGCTCATGCGCGAGGTCGAGCTGCCGCTGGTGCGCGTGCTCGCCGAGCTCGAACGCGCCGGCATCGCCGCCGACCGCGACTACTTCACCGGGCTGGAGGCCGAGTTCGGCGCCGCGGTGAAGCAGGCCGTCGAAGAGGCCCACCGCGTCGTCGGCGAGCAGTTCAACCTGGGCTCGCCCAAGCAGCTCCAGGAGATCCTGTTCGTCAAGCTCGGGCTGCCCAAGACCAAGAAGATCAAGACGGGTTACACCACGGACGCCGACGCGCTGGCGACCCTGGCCACCCAGACCGACAACGAGCTGCCGACGATCCTGCTGCGTCACCGCGACCAGGCCAAGCTGCGCACCACCGTCGAGGGCCTGATCAAGGAGGTCGGCGACGACGGGCGCATCCACACCTACTACAACCAGATCATCGCGGCGACCGGGCGCCTGTCGTCCGAGAAGCCCAACCTGCAGAACATCCCGATCCGCACGGCCGAGGGCCGGCGCATCCGACAGGGCTTCGTCGTCGGCGAGGGGTACGAGAGCCTGCTGACGGCCGACTACAGCCAGATCGAGCTGCGCATCATGGCCCACCTCTCGCAGGACGAGGCGCTCATCGCCGCCTTCGAGTCCGGGCATGACTTCCACCAGGCGACCGCCGCCCGGGTGTTCGGCATCCCGCCGGAGCAGGTCGACGGCGAGCTGCGCGCCCGCATCAAGGCGATGAACTACGGCCTGGCCTACGGCCTGTCCGACTTCGGGCTCGCCGGCCAGCTCACCATCCCGGTCGCCGAGGCCCGCGCGCTGAAGGAAGAGTACTTCGAGGAGTTCGGCGGGGTCCGCGACTACCTCGGGGCGATCGTCGCCCAGGCCCGGCACGACGGCTACACCGAGACCATCCTCGGCCGCCGCCGCTACCTGCCCGACCTGACCAGCGACAACCGGCAGCGCCGCGAGATGGCCGAGCGCATGGCGCTCAACGCGCCCATCCAGGGGTCGGCCGCCGACATCATCAAGGTGGCCATGCTCAATGTGCAGCGCGCCCTGCACGACCAGGGCCTGCGCTCGCGCATGCTGCTGCAGGTCCACGACGAGCTCGTCTTCGAGGTGGCCCCGGGCGAGATGGAAGGGCTGCGCGAGCTGGTGGTCGGCCAGATGCGCGACGCCTACCACCTGCGCGTGCCGCTGGACGTCTCGGTCGGCGCCGGCCGCACCTGGCAGGACGCCGGCCACTGACGCCCCCGCCGCCCGTCCCGCGCCGGGCGGCGGCGACCGGGCGGCGGCGTCCTCTGTCAGTCGGCTGTGGTGTGGGCGTGGTGGCGGTGGCCTGGAAGCGACTCTTCGACGGCCGCGGCCTCGACCTCCAGCAGGCTCGTCTCGTGCCGCTCGGCCTCGTGCGCCGCCCGCCCGCCCCGCAGGCCGAACAGCCGCTTCGACAGCAGGATGTACAGCACGGCCGCCAGGTTGATCAGCAGGATGACGACCCTGAGCCAGGTGACCTTCTCCACGAGCTCGTAGATCTCGACCGGGACGAACAATGACGTCGCCACCACCGCGAAGTACTCGCCCCAGCGCTTGAGCAGCCACAGGCCGACGCCCTCGGTCAGCAGCAGCGCCCCGAAGACCAGCAGGCCGAGCATGACCCACGTCAGGGTGCGGGTCTCGGCGCTCAGCACGGTGCGCAGCGTGTGCACCACGCCGGACTCCTCCAGGTTCCAGCCGAGTTTGTCGGCCAGCGGCTGCAGCAGCGGCAGGTCCTCGTCGAAGGCCAGGCTGATGGCGTCCTGGTGGGCGCGGAACCTCCAGATGCCGAACGCCGCCCCGAGCACGAGCAGACCCTTGCCCCACCGCAGGACCGCGAGCATGCGCAAGATCGTGGCGTCGCGCAGGGCCTTGCCGCGCAGCACGATGGGCGCCTCATCGGCCGGGCCCGTGCCGTGCGGCGCGCCGAGGGTGAAGTCGCCGCACCGCAGGCAGCGCCACGCCTCCCCGAGGGCCGTGTCGGCCCGCAGGCGCCCGCGCAGCGCCTCCTCGGCCGGCGCGTAGGTCACATGGCCGTGGCGGCCGCAGGCGCGCAGACTCCAGTTCACGAGCAAATTTCAACACATGCCTGGCGTGCGCGCTGGATCGCCACGAGGTCGATTGGTCTGTCCTAGGGTGAATGCCGACCAGCCGTCCGATCCAGGAGAGCGTCTGTGCGGAGCACGCCCGGCCTGACCACCGTCATCGGCATCGTGAACGTCGGTGTCATGATCGTCGCTGTCGTGGCGCTGTTCGTCCTGCCGCTGGGCGGCGGCGCGCCGGACGACAGGCCCGACGCCGCCCCGTCGCCGGCGGCGTCCTCCACAGGGCCCACGCCGCCGCCCGCCGCGGCCGCGACCGCGGAGTCCGCCAAGCAGGTCCGGGCCAACGAGCTCGGCGCGATACCGGTGATCATGTACCACCGGATCCTGAAGAAGCGCCGGGCCTCGATCGACCGCACCCCGTCGCAGCTGCGCGACGAACTCGAGCGGCTGGCCTCGGCGGGCTACGTGCCGATCACGGCGGCGGAGTTCGCGGCTGGCCTCATCGACATCCCGGCGGGCGCCCACCCGGTCGTGCTGACCTTCGACGACGGCCACCCCTCGCACTTCGCCCTGGACTCCGCGGGGACGCCGAAGAAGGACACCGTGGTCCGCATCATCTACGACGTGGCCGCGAAGCACCCCGGCTTCCGGCCGGTGGCGACCTTCTGGGTCAACAAGAACCCTTTCGGCCTGACCGGCCGCGACCGTCAGGCGGCGGCCGTGCGCTGGCTGGTGGACCGCGGCTTCGAGGTGGCCAACCACACCTTCGGCCACCCTGACCTGCGTCGGCTGAGCAAGAAGAAGGTGACCGAGGCGATCGGCCGCGAAGAGCGGTCGCTGAAGGAGCTCGGCGCCCCCGCGTCGGCCACCTTCGCCTTGCCCTACGGCAGCAGGCCCAAGAAGCGCTCGGCGGCCCGCGCGGGCACCTGGAAGGGGATCTCCTTCCACTTCCAGGCCGTCTTTCTCGCCGGGGCGGAACCCGCGATTTCGCCCTACGCGAAGGCCTACGACCGGTATGACATCCCGCGAATCCAGTCAAACGGTAAAAAGGGGGAGTGTCGCAAATGGTGCTCCCAGTACTGGCTGGGATGGCTCGACAAGCACCCTGATAGGCGATACACCTCCGACGGAGACCCCACGCACGTCTCCGTGCCGCGTCGGCTCGAGGGTAAGATCCAGGCAAGGTTCGACAAGATGAAGATCGTTTACTGAGGGCTCGCGGGGTGGTGCGAGTGAGCGCCGGATTGACCACGCCCCCGTACTCTCATATGCTGATCGCTGCGCTGTGGGCTCGCGTGCGCCTCGGACGGAGCGGGCTCGCGCTCGGTCATGTCGACCAAGGGTCAACCGACCATCCTCGGCTTGAGCGATAAATAGGGCCTGCCGCGCGTCCGCCACATCGACATCTGTCCGCGTTCGGAGCAATTCCACACATGACGAGCAGCACTGAGGCCACCTCGAGCACCCCGCAGGTAGCGGTCAACGACATCGGTTCCGAGGAGGCCTTCCTCGCCGCGATCGACGAGACCATCAAGTACTTCAACGACGGCGACATCGTCGAAGGCACCGTCGTCAAGGTCGATCGAGACGAGGTCTTGCTCGACATCGGCTACAAGACCGAGGGTGTCATTCCCTCGCGCGAGCTCTCGATCAAGCACGATGTCGACCCGGCCGAGGTCGTCGAGGTCGGAGAGCACGTCGAAGCCCTGGTCCTCCAGAAGGAGGACAAGGAAGGCCGGCTGATCCTCTCCAAGAAGCGCGCACAGTACGAGCGCGCCTGGGGCACGATCGAGAAGATCAAGGACGAGGACGGCATCGTCACCGGCACGGTCATCGAGGTCGTCAAGGGCGGTCTGATCCTCGACATCGGCCTGCGCGGCTTCCTGCCGGCCTCCCTGGTGGAGATGCGGCGGGTCCGCGACCTGCAGCCGTACGTCGGCCGCGAGCTCGAGGCGAAGATCATAGAGCTGGACAAGAACCGCAACAACGTGGTCCTGTCCCGCCGCGCCTGGCTCGAGCAGACCCAGTCGGAGGTCCGCCAGACCTTCCTCAACACCCTGCAGAAGGGTCAGGTCCGCAAGGGCGTCGTCTCCTCGATCGTCAACTTCGGCGCATTCGTGGACCTCGGCGGCGTCGACGGCCTGGTGCACGTCTCCGAACTGTCCTGGAAGCACATCGACCACCCCTCCGAGGTGGTCGAGGTCGGCCAGGAGGTCACCGTCGAGGTCCTCGACGTGGACATGGAGCGCGAGCGCGTCTCCCTCTCGCTCAAGGCGACGCAGGAAGACCCCTGGCAGCAGTTCGCCCGCACCCACCAGATCGGGCAGGTCGTCCCCGGGCGCGTCACCAAGCTGGTGCCGTTCGGTGCGTTCGTCCGCGTCGAGGAGGGCATCGAGGGCCTGGTCCACATCTCCGAGCTGGCCGAGCGCCACGTCGAGATCCCCGAGCAGGTCGTCCAGGTCGGCGACGAGATCTTCGTGAAGATCATCGACATCGACCTCGACCGCCGTCGCATCTCGCTGTCGCTCAAGCAGGCGAACGAGGGTGCGATGGGCGCCGACGTCGAGTTCGACCCCACGCTGTACGGCATGGCGGCGACCTACGACGATCAGGGCAACTACATCTACCCCGACGGGTTCGACCCCGAGACGGGCGAGTGGCTCGAGGGCTTCGAGAAGCAGCGCGAAGAGTGGGAGCGGCAGTACGCCGAGGCCCAGACTCGCTTCGAGGCCCACAAGTCGCAGGTCGAGAAGGCCCGCGCCGAGGAGGCCGAGGCCGCTGGGCCGTCGTCCTACTCCGGCGAGACGCCTCCCTCGTCCTCCACCGGTGGCGCGGCTCCGGCCGCGGGCGCCCTGGCCTCCGACGAGGCCCTGGCCGCCCTTCGCGAGAAGCTGGCGGGTGGCCAGAGCTGACGCTCTGAGCTGAGAACCGTTAAGAAGGGGCCCCACTCCGGTGGGGCCCCTTTCTCATGCCCACGGCCGCCCCCGTGCGGGGGCTCCCCGCGGCCCTGTAGGGGTGGGTGACGCCCTCGCGTGCCGCCGGCGGACAAAGAGGGCCTTCCGCCCTCTCCCGTCCTTCTGGCGACTGACGCGCGGCTCGCCGGGACGCCCCCTACAGTGGGCGGGTGACGCCGATCGAGCGGGCCCGGCCCGAGGACGCCGGAGAGATCCTCACCCTTCAGCGGGCGGCCTACGTGGTCGAGGCCCAGCTGTACGGGGACCCGTTCATCGCGCCGCTGGTGGAGTCGCTGGAGGGCGTCCGCGCGGCCATCGACTCGGCGACCGTGCTCAAGGCCGTCGACGGCGGCCGCATCGTCGGCGCCGTGCGCGGCAGGCTGGGCGACCGCGCCGGTCTCATCGGCCGCCTCGTCGTGGCCCCCGACCGGCAGGGCCTGGGGCTCGGCACCGCGCTGATGCGGGCCATCGAGGACGAGATGAGCTCGCAGGTCAAGGCGTTCGACCTGTTCACCGGGCATCTGTCCGAGGGGAACCTGCGGCTCTACCGCCGCCTCGGCTACCGCGAGACCCGCCGCGAGCGGGTCCACGAGCACCTGACCATGGTGTACATGCGCAAGCACTCCTAGTGTTGGCTACGCTTTGCGTTCATGGTGAAAGTCGGGCTCACTGGCGGCATCGGGTCGGGTAAGAGCGAGGTCGCCCGGCGCCTGGCCGAGCGCGGAGCGGTGGTCATCGACGCCGACAAGATCGCGCGTGAGGTGGTTGAGCCGGGCACCAGCGGGCTCTCGCTCATCGAGGCGGCCTTCGGTTCGGGGGTGCTGCGCGAGGACGGCTCGCTCGACCGCGAGAAGCTCGGGCGCATCGTGTTCGCCGACGCCGACAAGCTCGCGCGCCTGAACGCGATCGTGCATCCGAGGGTCGGCGAGCGGGTGGCCGAGGTGCAGCGTGCGACGCCCGCCGACGCCGTGCTGGTCTACGACGTGCCGCTGCTCGCCGAGAACAACCTGGCGTCGATGTACGACGTGGTCATCGTGGTGGACGCCTCCGACGAGACCCGCCTCGCCCGTCTCACCGGTTCGCGCGGCATGGCCGAGCAGGACGCCCTCGCCCGCATCAAGGCCCAGGCCGCCCGGGAGGACCGGCTGAAGATCGCCGACATCGTCATCCCGAACGAGGACGGCCTCGACGAGCTCGACGCCCGCGTCGAAGAGGTGTGGGCGCGCCTGCTAGAGCGGCGCGACGCCGGCGACGCCTGACGGCGCGTCACCATGTGCGCTGTTCACGAACGTTCGCCGCGTCGGGCGCCGTACGGCGGATTCGGCATCGCCGTGCTACGACTCGCCTGCCCGGCGCCGGCCACATGCGGCACATCGAGGGGAGAACGGCGCCTGGTCAAGGCAGCTGGTCACCGCCGCGGGGCGGCTGCCGCCGGCCGATCGGCCCGGCGTGCCGGCGAGGCGGTCTGACGCCGCCCGGGAGGAGGTTGGACAGGGCCCGGGCGGCCCGGGTGGGCGGTCGGGGGCGGCGTGGCTCAGAAGGGGGCGTCCAGGGCGATTTGGCGTACTGCGGGCAGGTACGGGTCCAGCTCGCCGGGGTCGAACCGGCACATCCCGATGACGTACCAGAACTGCCCCGTCACGTCTCCCTCGATCTTGTACCGGCCGTCCGGGCTGATCGCCGCCCAGCCCTCGGCCAGCCCGAGCAGGGTGGCCCGCTGAAGCGGGACGTCTCCGGTGAGGTCCCACAGGATCACCACGCCGTCGTCCCCCGCGCTCGCGAGCACGTCGCCCGAGGGGGAGAACGCCACCGACCAGACGCGGCGGGTGTGGCCGACGAGCGTGTGCAGGTGGCGTCCCGACGCGGCGTCCCACAGCCGCACGACCAGGTCGTCCCCGCCTGTGGCGAGCAGTACGCCGTCGGGGCTGAAGTCCACCGTCCAGAGCCGTCCGGTGTGCCGGCTCAGCGTGTGCAGCAGGTTCTCCGCGGCCGGGAGGGCGCCCTGCGGGCCGAGCTGCCAGATGCGCGCGGTGCCGTCGTTGCCGGCGCTGGCCAGCAGCCTTCCCGTGGGGTCGAAGCGCACCGCGTACACCCGGTCGGTGTGGCCTTCGAGCACGGCCAGCCGCCTGCCTGAGTGCACATCCCACAGTCTCACGACACGGTCGTCGCAGCCGGTGGCGACGGTGGCGCCGTCCGGGCTGAACGCGATCGAGCGCACCCGCCCCCGGTGGTCGGCGAGGTTGCCGACCTCCCGTCCCGAGGTGCGGTACCACAGCCGGACGCTGTCGTCGTCGTTGGCCGTGGCGAGGATCTCGCCGTCCGGGCTGAACGCCTCGGCCCAGACGTGATCGGTCTCGACGTTGAGCTCGCGCTCGAACGTGCCCGCCGCCACGTTCCACAGGTAGACGCCGCCGTCGTTGCTGGCGGTGGCGAGCAACGGCCCGGCCGGGCTGAAGATCGCGGAGATGAGCCGGTCGGCGGTGCCGGTCAGCTCACGCAGCCGGCGCCCGGTCCGCGGGTCCCAGAGACGGACGTACCCGTCGTTGCCGCAGGTGGCCAGCATGGTGCCGTCCGCGCTGAACCGTACCGCGTTGATGCGCCGCCCGTGGCCGCGCAGCGTCTGCCGGCACTGGCCGGTCTCGGGGTCCCAAAGCCGGGCCGTGCCGTCGTTGCTCGCGGTCGCGAGCTGCCGGCCGTCCGGGCGGAAGGCGAAGGGCCACACCGAACCGCGGTGGCCGGACAGCTCGGCGCGCTGGCGGCCGGTGTCCGGCTCCCACATGCGCACCACGCCGTCGCTGTCGCCGGTGGCGAGGGTGTCGCCGCCGGGGCTGAAGAGCACCTGGTACACCGCCCCCGAGTGGCCCGCGAGCGCGCCCTGCGGCCGACCCGTGCGCGGATCCCACAACCGGACGGCGCCGATGGTGTCACCGGAGACCAGGAGGTCCCCCGAGGGGTGGAAGTCCAGCGCGTAGACCCGGCCGGTGTGGCCGCGCAGGTCGTGCAGCGGCGCCCCGGTGGCCGGGTTCCAGATCTTGACGGCCCCGGTGTGGTCGCCGGCGGCCAGCAGGCGGCCGTCCGGGCTGAGCGCGAGGCGGTAGACCGTGCCCTGGTGGCCGGTCAGCGAGTGGCTGAGCCTGCCGGTGGCGAGGTCCCAGACGCGGATGGCGCCTCCCGCGTCGCCGGTCACCAGCCTGCCGGGGAGGAAGACCGCGCTGTAGATGGGGGAGGTGTGGCCGGGCAGCGAGGCCAGCGGCTCGCCGGTGGCCGCCGACCAGACGCGCATCACGCCGTCGGCGCCGCCCGCGGCCACCAGCTCGCCGGACGGGCTCAGCACGACCGGCCACACCCCTTCGGCGTGCCCGGTGAGGACGTGGCGCGGGGTGCCCATGGACGGGTCCCAGATGCGCACGGTGCCGTCCGCGGCGCCGGTGACCAGCATGCCCGGCCCGTAGACCACCTTGTACACCCGCCCCCGGTGGCCGTGCAGGGTGCGCAGAGGTGATCCGCTGACGCTGTCGCACACCAGCACCCCGCCGTCCTCGCTGCCGAAGGCGAGCAGGCCGCCGTCGGAGCTGTAGGCCACCGGTTGCGGCAGGCGGCTGCTCTGGTAGTGGTAGCCGTACGGCACGCCGACGAGCGGGGGCGCCAGCTCGGGGGTCACGGGATGGCCCGGGGCGATGGCGGCGCCGCGCAGGGCGGGGTCGGACGCCAGCGAGGCCGAGGCGGTGACGTCGATCAGCGCCGCGCGGTCCCAGCGGCTTCGTTCGGTGGCGATGTCGCGCAGGTCGGCCCGGGGGAGCCGGGCGCGGGTCAGGTCGGCGCCCCGCAGGTCGGCCCCGGCGAGGACGGCCTCGTCGAGCCGGGCGCCGTTGAGGCGGGCGTCGCGCAGGATGGCGCGGGTGAGGTTGGCGCCGACGAGCTGCGCGTCGGTCAGGTCGGCGCCGGTGAGGTCGACGCCCGCGAAGTCGCGGTAGGAGAGGTCCTCGCCGTGCAGCCGCGCGCCCCGCAGGTCGGTCCTGGCGGGGGTGCGCAGCCTGGTGGTGATCTTTATGGCGTTCGCGCGGGCGATGTCGTCGGCCGCCGGGTCGGCGAGCGTGCGGCCCGCCCACGCCTGGAGAGGCCCGGTGTCGGCCAGGTCGCACAGGAAGTCCACGATCAGCGGCGACAGCGCACGCCGCGAGAGCGGCTCGCCGAGCGTCCGCGCTATGTGGCAGGCGACCAGCCACTCCATCACCGAGGAGTGGATGAAGCCGAAGAGCCCTTCGTCGGTGCGGACGAGCAGGCTGCCCGTACCCATCGCGTGCGCGGTCTGGCCCGCCGACAGACGGCTGTCGGCCAGCTCGGCGAGGGGTTCGGCGACCTCCGTGAGCTCGGACGGCCGCAGGTAGGACTCGCCGTTCTCCCACAGGCGCAGCGCCAGAGTCGTCGCCGCGTGCCGCAGCTCGGCGGAGGTCAGGCCGCCGGGCGCGCCGGGCACGTGCGTGCGCCGCTCCTCGAACAGCAGCCAGTTGTCCAGGATCTCGGAGTACAGGCCGGCCGGGCTGATGGTGTCGCCGGCCTGCGCCACCGCGCGCAGCCGATCGTCGGGCAGGTCGGCGATGAAGCTCAGCATGCGCGGGTTCTGCGCGAGGCCGAGCAGGTCGGAGATGCCGGCGAGCAGGCTCATCCGGTCGTCGGCCGCGCGCGCGTCCCCGCCGTACCGGTTGGCGAGGTAGGCGCGCACCTGGGCCTGGGTGAACTCCTCCACGCTCAGCACCCGCCGGTTCGGCAGCATGCCGACCCGCTCGCCGAGCGCGGTCAGCACCTGGGCGTGCGACTTGAAGTGCTGGGTGCGGCTGGCCACGATGACCTTGGCCTTGTCCTCGGCGGCCTGCAGCAGCGTGTCGAGGTGGTCGGCCGCGCGCTCGTAGGTGACCCGGGTGACCAGCTCGTCGAACCCGTCGAACAGCAGGACGATGCGGCCCTGCCGCAGCATGTAGTGGAAGGCCTTGAGGTCGATCAGCTCTTCACCGTGGTTGGCCAGGTGCGCCGCCACCAGCCCGTCGACCGAATGCGCCTTGTCCAGGGCCCGCAGCTCGATGAGGATCGGGGTCAGGTGGGGCAGCTCGGCGGGGATCCTGCGCGCGAGCTCCCGCAGGGCGAAGGTCTTGCCGCGGCCGAAGTCGCCCAGCAGCAGCACGAACCGGCCGTGGTCGGCGGCGAGCAGCCGCAGCAGCTCGCCGGTGAGGTCGTCGCGCACGCCCTGGCCGGCGCGGTCCATCTCACGGTAGCGCTGCGGGACGTAGAGCCCGGCGGGGTAGCGGCGGTCGCTCAGGAGCCTCGCGGTCTGGTCGGCGACGTGGTCGGACAGGTCGAGCAGCCCCTGGAACTCGGTGAAGCTGCGCAGCCGCACGCCCCGCCGCAGGGCGTCGTCCCGGACGGACCGCGACGGGGTGACACCCTGGTACACCAGCTCGGAGCCGTGCTCCAGGCCGGCCGCGTGGACCTGCCGGAGGAAGGCCGACACGTCGCCGGCGGTGACCGGGCCCGCGTGCGCGCCGATGAGCTGCTGGCGGACGAAGCCGTCCTCGGCGAGGGTGACCAGCAGGTGCGGAGGATCACCCGGCACCTTGCGGATCTTGGTGCGGTCGCTGCGCGTCTCGCACACCTCGGCGATGCGGTCCAGCAGCAGGCTCGACGGGCTCGCCTGCCGCTCGGGCTCGCCGCCGGTGTCCGGCGGAGTCTCGAGCGGGTCGAGCGCCACCCGCTCGACGGTGCTCGCCGGCGGGAACGTGCCGTGCACGGACCGGCGGTCGTAGGCGATCTCGTCGGGCGGGGAGATCTCCTCCCGGTCGCGCGCCCAGCGGCGCACGCCGTCGGGGGTGATCTCGATGATCTGGTGGCGTCCCGGCGCCAGGGACGGCACGCAGGGCAGATCGCCGAGCCGGCCGATCTCGTCCGGGCCGCCGCCGTGCAGCAGCAGGTTGAGCCGCGTGCCGAGCAGCCGTTCGAGCGTGCCGCGGTCGCGCAGGGCCGAGGGGTGGTGGCCGACCGTCCCGATGCGCAGCCACCCCGTCTCTTCGAAGGGGCGCAGGCGCTCGGCGAACCAGGCGGCCTGCGCCTGCCCGATGTGGCCGTAGGCGTCCTCCTCGCGGTGGCTCATGGCCATGGTGGAGTTGAGCCCGGCGACGACGACCTTCAGCTCGGGGTCGGCGAACAGGCTCCAGGGCTGGGCGCTGTCGAACTCGGGGTCGGCCAGCCCCTGGTAGACGTCCTTGAACAGGCCGGAGAAGTGCCGCCATTTCGGCCAGTAGGGCGGCTCGGGCGCCACGTCGTCGGCCTCGCACGTGGCGAAGTAGGCGCGGCTGGCCGCCTTGGTGACGTCGCGGGGGCCGGGCACGATCACCAGCCTGCGCTGTTCGAGGCCGAGGAGCACCCGCAGGCCGGTCAGGAACGCGAGCGCCTCGCCGTACTCGCGGACGCTGCCCGACTCGGTGATGTCGCCGCTGACCAGCAGCAGGTCGGGGCGGGGGACGCCGGCGTCGGCCAGGCGCGTCAGGTCGGCCCAGACGCTGGACTGGAGCTCGCCGGCCCCGAGCGGCTCGTCCGCCTCGGCGAGCCCGCGCCCGAAGCGGGGCCCGGCGACGTGCAGGATCGTGACCGAGGAGCGTTCTCCCTGGACGCGCGCGGCGGCAGGGAACGCGGGCGGGGTCACGGGCGTCCTGCGCCGGTGGCGCATGGACGGCGGCTCACCGCCCGCGGCGGGGACGGGCGACGGGGCGCCCGCGCCGGTGAGCGGATCGCCGGCCAGGACGTCCTGCCCGGGGCGGGGGACGCCCGTCCCGGCGCCTCCGCCCGGGTACGGCGGCGTCGCGTGGCCGCCCTGTTCCGGCGCCGTCGTAGGGCCGGCGGAGCCCGGCGCCGTCGTAGGGCCGCCCTGTGCCGGCACCGTCGTGCGGCCGGCGGGCCCCGGCGTCGTCGTGCGGCCGCCTTGCCCGGGCGCCGTCGCGTGTGCGGCCGGCTCCGGCGACGCCGGTCGCCGGGGGATCTCCGGCGAACCGCCGAGGGGGGCCGCGCGCCCGCCGCGCGCCTCCTGGACCAGCGTGCCGGGGATGGTCTTGGCCGGCGCGCCCGGGAAGCCGGGCTGCTCCTCGGGCTTGGCCCGGCCCGACAGGGTGTGCCGGATGCGGTCGAGCAGCAGGGACCTGGCCTGGCCGGCGTCGGTCACGCCGACCAGGTCCACCCACGTGATCGTCGAGAGCAGTCCTTCGAGCGGGCACTCTTCGATGCGGATCGTCACCAGCCGGTTGCCGGGATTGTCGGGGTCGGCGCGGAAGGCGGTCAGCCACTCCTGGCGTCCGAAGCGGGACCCGAGGTAGTTCTTGGACAGGATCGCCACCATCAGCTTGGCCTGGCTGACGCCCCGGTCCATGAAGTCGACGAAGTTGGTGCCGGGGACGAAGTCCCAGGCCTGGAGCATGGTGCGGTATCCGGCGGTCTCCAGCTGCCAGGCGATCCAGCCGGCCCAGCGTTCGTCGGCGGGGGAGTAGCTGATGAAGATGTCGATCCGCGTGCCGTTCCCGCCGTCCATGCGGACTCCCGTCCCTCGCGTGCGCCACCCCGGCGTGACCGCCCGGTCCCGGCCGCCCTTTCCGCGCTGATGATCGGCGCCCTTCCCGGTCTCTCTCTCGCGCTCGTCGCCGCGTTCCCGGCCCGCGCCCCGGCCGGGCGGGGACGTTCACCGCCGTCATTATCGCTTGCGCCGCCGGGGGTTTCGAGGATTTCGATCTCTCGCCGGTGTGGGATCATGGCGGACGTGATACGGCGGCTGGCGGTGCTCGACTGGGTTCGCCTCGGGGTGCTCGCCGCGGGGCTGCTGTGCGTGGCGACCGGGTTGCTCCCCGCCGAGGAGGCCGTCGCCAACGTGCGCCGCATCGGCCCGCTGCTGCTCTTCCTGGCCGCGGTGATCGTGCTGGCCGAGCTGACCAAGGAGGCGGACGTCTTCGACGTCCTCGCCGGCCGGATGGCGATCCTCGGACGCGGCAACTATGTCGCCCTTTTCCTGCTTTGCACGGCTTTCGCGTCTTTCGTGACGATATTTCTGAACCTGGACACGACGGCGGTGTTGCTCACACCCGTCATGCTGGCCCTGGCGCCCCGCGCGCGCATCGCCACGCTGCCGCTGGCCATGACCACGATCTGGCTCGCCAACACCGCGAGCCTCCTGCTGCCGGTCTCCAACCTGACGAACCTGCTGGCCATGGACCGCGTCGAGTTGTCCACCCACGACTTCGCCGCCCGCATGTGGGCGCCGCAGGCCGCCTCGATCGCCGTGACGATGCTGTTCCTGTGGGTCTTCTACTGGCGGCGCGGCGAGCGCGGCGCCGACAGGTACCAGCCGCCGTCCCCGGCGCCGGTGGGCGACCGCGTGCTGTTCACCGTCGCGGGCGGCGCCTGCCTGCTGTTCATCGCCGCCATCCTCGCCGGCGTCCAGATCGGCGCCGCGGCCGCGGTGGCCGCCCTCGTGGTGATCGCGGCCTTCGCCTGGCGCGACCGGTCCAAGCTCACCTGGGGGCTCTTCCCCTGGCAGCTCCTGGTGTTCGTCACCGGGCTGTTCCTCGTGGTGCCCACGCTGAGCCGGTACGGGCTCGACGACCTCATGCGCGCGCTCGTCGGCGGCACGGGCGACACCGCGGGCGACTACCGCGCCGCCGCGGCGGGCGCGGGGCTGTCGAACCTGGTCAACAACCTGCCCGCCTACTACGCCGGCGAGCGGGTGATCGCCCCGGCGAACCACGATCAGCTGCTCTCGCTGCTCATCGGCACCAACGTCGGCCCGTTGATCACGCCGTGGGGGTCGCTGGCGACCCTGCTGTGGTTCGAGTGGTGCCGCCGCCGCGCGGTGAAGGTGCCGATGGCCAAGTTCGTGCTGACCGGGCTCTGCCTGTGCGCGGCGGGCATCGCCGCCACCGTCACGGCGCTGCTGCTCACCGCGTAGCGGCGGTGACCAGCCCGAGCAGGTCGTCGACCAGCTCGGGACAGGCGGCGACGAAGTTCCTGCGACGCGCCGGCAGCCCGGTGTGCCCGTCGAAGAGCTCGCCGTCGAACCCCCGCACGCACAGACCGGCCTCCTGGGCGATCAGCAGCCCGCCGGGAAGGTCCACGGCCTCGGCGCGGTAGCCCACCACGGCGTCGATGTCGCCGCGCGCGAGCAGCACCCAGCCCAGCAGGGGCGCCCACAGTTGCAGCACCCTGCGCGCCCGGACGTCCAGGGCCGCCTTCAGCGACCGGACGGCGGGGTCGTCGCGGGAGACGTCGTGCCCCTGCGTCCAGGCGATCACCGGCCCGTGCGGTCCCCGCGGGCGCCGCGGGAGCGGCACAGGACCCCGGGGGCCGAGGGCGCCCCGCCCGCGCACCGCCGACCACGTCTGCCTCCCGACGGGGTCGTGCACGACGCCGAGCCGCGGCAGCCCCTGGTGGCACAGCGCCAGCCCGACCACGTACAGCGGCAGGCCGATGGCGAGGTTGTTGGTGCCGTCCAGCGGGTCGACGAACCAGGTCCAGGCGGCGGCGGAGTCCCCCGAGACGCCGGACTCCTCGGCCACCACGCGATGCTCGGGAAACGCGGCCCGGATGCGATCGAGCAGGAGCTTCTCGGCGGCGAGGTCGAGGTCGGTGACCAGGTCGCCGCCCTCCTTGGCGCGGACCCCGAACCCGCCCGGCGCGCGCTCTCTGAGCAGCGTCCCCGCCGCCTCCGCGGCCTCCACGGCGACCCGCCGGGCGTGATCGAGATCCATGGGATCCTCCTATGCTCGCGCCAGGTGCTCCGCGGCCAGCCGGGCGGCCCGCGCGGTCTCCTCATCGTCGCAGCGCCGGCGGACCACGCGGTGGGCGCGCGTGCCGAGCGGGCCGAGAGACAGGTCGGCCATGCCCGGGCGCCCGCTGCCCAGGGCGATCGTCGCGGTGACGGTGCCCTCGGGGATCACGCTGCGGTGGAACACCCCGGCGCGCAGCGTGTAGACCTCGCCCGCCCGATAGGCCACCGACGCGCCCGGGGCATAGGTGACGGTGCGGCCCGTGGGCCTGATGCTGTCGACCTCACCCGCGCTGAGCACCTCGAACACCCGATGCGACGCTCCGGGGCCGCGGTCGGCGATCGCGGCGAGCTCGTTGCGCACCTGGCCGAACAGGACGTAACTGACGAGGTCCCAGCTGTGGCAGTGGATCTCGGAGGTGGTGGCGGCGACGCCCGGGAGGTCGTCCGACCACAGATGCACGCAGACGCCGTGCTCGCCGCTGCGTTCCACCGGCAGGCAGACGAAGCCGAGCGGATGGCGGACCGCCCTGATCGCGGACCTGCCCGCCGCGATGTCCAGGAGCAGGCGCAGCGCCCGCCCGGGCAGGGCGCTCGGGACGGCGCCCGCCGCCAGCTCCTCGTACAGATCGTGGTACATCATGCCGAGTAGGGATTCTTGGCGCGGATGGCCTTGCGGATGATCTCGACCACGTCGCGGTCGCCGTAGGACCTCGGCAGGCCGAGGCCGAGCGCCTCGAACAGCTTGCGGACCTCGTCGACGGTGGGCTCGTCGCCGACCTGCGTCGCCTTCGCCGACTCCAGGGGCACGCGCCGGGCCTGATCGAGGCTTGCGATCAGCTCGGTGGCGCAGTGGTCGTAATAGAAGCTGCCGCGCCGGCTCATCAGGGCGCGGTTGGGGTCCTCCACCGTGATGATCACATGATTGGCCGACAGGTCCCAGCGGAACGTCGTCATCGTCGCCGACAGCCCGAGATGGATGTCGAGCAGGCTGAACCGCTGCCGGTACCAGGAGGCCGCCAGGATCGTGGCGTAGGACTCTTTGCGGGTGCGGTCGACCGTCCAGTACTCGCCGGTGCCGTCGGGCGCGTCGGACACCGACCGGCGGAAGCGCCCGTACGCCTCGCAGACGCCGATGTGGGTGGGGTCGATGATCTCCAGGCGCACGAGAAGGGCCTTGCGCTCTCTGCGGGCGGCGCCGACCAGCTCGGGCAGCGTCACCGCCCGCACATAGGTGCCCGTGCCGCCCTTGAAGTACCAGCGGTCGGTGGACCGCCGAGCCTCGGCGAGCGCCTCGGCGATCTCGTCGGAGCCGTTCAGCACCTGGACCACCTGCAGGTCGTCGAGCACGCGCCGGGCGCTCTCGACGACCGTCTCGAGGCGCGTGAGGCGGTCGAGGCGCTCGGGCAGGTCGGCCAGCGCGCCGGAGGTCGTGCGGAAGTTCTCCCTGATCGTCTCTTCCATGGGCTCCTGCCGCCAGCGGTCGCGCAGGATCGCGGCGGTCAGCAGGCCGAGCACGAGAAGGGTCACCCCGCTGATCAGCTCACTCTTGGGCTGGCCCATGATCTGGTCGCTCGCGGTGAGGCCGAGGAAGGCGATGAAGACGGCCAGCACGAGGGCGATGACGCCGTCGGCGTTCTTGCCGACCCAAGCGACGAATTTGCCCATGCGCTCCATGGCGCCCGCCCCGCCTCGACGATCCGTAAGCCCCGTGGTCATGGTAATGGCAGGGTAAAGCCGCGGCCAGTGCCCGGGCGCCCGGGGCGCCCGAGTGGCCCGGCGGACTCGCGGCACAGGAATTGTCGGTGGCGGCGCGTAGGTTATGGAGGTGTGAGGCCGGTAACCGATTTGCAGCGCAGGGTGGCGCCCTTCGAGGTCGTCACCGACATGACTCCCGCAGGCGACCAGCCGGCGGCGATCGCCGAGCTCGAGCGGCGAGTGAAGGCCGGTGAGAGGGACAACGTCCTGCTGGGCGCCACCGGCACCGGCAAGACCGCCACCGTGGCCTGGCTCATCGAGCGGCTGCAGCGCCCGGCTCTGGTGATGCAGCCGAACAAGACGCTCGCCGCGCAGTTCGCCAACGAGCTCCGCGAGATGCTGCCCGGCAACGCGGTCGAATATTTCGTCTCCTACTACGACTACTACCAGCCCGAGGCGTACGTCCCGCAGACCGACACCTACATCGAGAAAGACTCCTCGATCAACGACGAGGTCGACCGGCTGCGCCACTCGGCGACCAACTCGCTGCTCACGCGGCGCGACACCGTCGTGGTCGCCTCGGTGTCGTGCATCTACGGCCTCGGCACCCCGCAGGAGTACGTCGACCGCATGGTCCGGCTCAAGGTCGGCCAAGAGATCGAGCGCGACCAGCTCCTGCGCCGTCTCGTCGACATGCAGTACGCCCGCAACGACCTGGCCTTCACCCGGGGCACCTTCCGGGTGCGGGGCGACACCGTCGAGGTCATCCCGCAGTACGAAGAGCTCGCCGTCCGCATCGAGATGTTCGGCGACGAGATCGAGAAGCTCGCGACGCTCCACCCCCTCACCGGCGAGGTGATCACCGAGGACGAGGAGCTCTACATCTTCCCCGCCTCCCACTACGTCGCCGGCCCCGAGCGCATGGAGCGCGCGATCGGCGACATCGAGACCGAGCTGGCCGCGTCGCTGGCCACGATGGAGAAGCAGGGCAAGCTGCTGGAGGCCCAGCGGCTGCGCATGCGCACGACCTACGACATCGAGATGATGCGCCAGGTCGGCACCTGCTCCGGCATCGAGAACTACTCGCGGCACATCGACGGCCGCGCCCCCGGCACGGCCCCCAACACCCTGCTCGACTACTTCCCCGAAGACTTCCTGCTGGTCCTGGACGAGTCGCACCAGACCGTGCCGCAGATCGGGGCGATGTACGAGGGCGACGCCTCGCGTAAGCGCACTCTGGTCGACCACGGCTTCCGGCTGCCCTCGGCGATGGACAACCGGCCGCTCAAGTGGGAGGAGTTCCTCGAGCGCATCGGGCAGACGGTCTACCTCTCCGCCACTCCCGGGCCCTACGAGCTCGGCCGCAGCAAGGGCGAGGTGGTCGAGCAGGTCATCCGCCCCACCGGCCTGGTCGACCCCGAGGTCGTCGTCAAGCCGACCAAGGGGCAGATCGACGACCTGGTCCACGAGATCCGCGAGCGCTCCGAGAAGGACGAGCGGGTCCTGGTCACCACCTTGACCAAGAAGATGTCGGAAGATCTCACCGACTACCTTCTCGAGCTCGGCATCCGCGTGCGCTACCTTCACAGCGAGGTCGACACGCTCCGCCGCATCGAGCTGCTCCGCGAGCTGCGCATGGGCGAGTACGACGTGCTCGTCGGCATCAACCTGCTGCGTGAGGGCCTCGACCTGCCCGAGGTGTCGCTGGTGGCCATCCTGGACGCCGACAAGGAGGGCTTCCTGCGCAGCGAGACCTCGCTGATCCAGACGATCGGGCGTGCCGCGCGCAACGTCTCCGGCCAGGTCCACATGTACGCCGACCGGGTCACGCCGTCGATGGAGCGCGCGATCGACGAGACCAACCGGCGCCGCGCCAAGCAGATCGCCTACAACGAGGCGAACGGCGTCGACCCCCAGCCGCTCCGCAAGAAGATCGCCGACATTCTCGACTCCCTTGTCCGGGAGGACGCCGACACCGAGCAGTTCCTCGGCGGCGGCCGCCAGCAGAGCCGGGGCAAGGCGCCGGTCCCCGGCCTCAGCGCCCGCCAGTCCGGCCAGCACGCCAAGGCCATCGCGGGCGAGATGCCGAGGGCCCAGCTGGAGTCGCTGGTCCAGTCGCTCACCGAGCAGATGCACACCGCGGCCGCCGAGCTGCAGTTCGAGGTCGCCGCCCGCCTCCGCGACGAGATCAAGGAACTCAAACGCGAAGTCCGCGACATGCGCGAGGCCGGCGTCCACTGACCCACCAAGCCGCATGATCGTCCGGCCCACCTGGCAGGCTGCCCGCCCGGGCCGCTCAGGGCCTCCGCACGGGTGTCTCCGTTCGGAGGCTCCGCATGGGTGTCTCCGCTCGGGGCCGCTGCATGGGTGTCTCCGTTCGGAGGCCGTGCACGGATCTCCCCGCTTGGGGGCCCTGTACGGGTTCTCCGTTCGGGCCCTGCACGGGCTTCTCCGCTCGGCTCGTGTCGGCGACAGGATAGTGAACGTGGGTTCGATTTCGGGGTGAGGCGCTTGGCTCCGGGAACGCTGGGCATCTGCTCATTCGTCTTCTCCATCGGAATACATGGAAGATGGGAGGTGCGATGCTCGCGGCGCTGACAGGTCTCGGGCTGTCCACCGCGGCGGGGCTCAACGCCTACATCCCGTTGCTGGTGGTCGGTCTGCTGGCGAATTTCACCGACGCCGTCCGGCTGCCGCACGACTACGCGTGGCTGAGCAACGGGTGGGTGCTCGCGATCATCGGGGTGCTGCTCGCCGCCGAGATGGTGCTCGACAAGGTGCCGGTCGTCGATCACGTCAACGACATGATCCAGACCGCGGTGCGGCCCGCGGCCGGTGGTGTGGTGTTCAGCGCCACTCAGGCCGCCTCCCAGCTCGACCACTCGACCTGGATGACCCAGAACCCCTGGGTGAGCTGGGTGCTCGGCGTCGGCGTGGCCCTGGCGGTGCACGTGATGAAGGCCACGGCCAGGCCGGTCGTCAACGTCTCGACGGCCGGTGTGGGAGCTCCGGTGGTGAGCACCGTGGAGGACGCCGGGTCGCTCGGCATGAGCCTGGTCGCCGTGTTCTTCCCTGTACTGGTCGTCGTGGCGCTGGTCGTCTTCGCCGTCCCCTCCTGGTGGGCGTACCGCCGCCTGCGCAGACGGCGCGCCCGCAGGGCCGCCTCCCGCCTCCAGCAGGCGTCCCAACCCTCGTAGCCGCGCTCACGCACCCTCGTCTCACGTCACCGGATTCCGGGCTGCCCGGGCCGTCCGCGGCCGGCCGGGCTCGCCGGCGGCCACGCGGCCGCCGGTCAGGAGCGGGTGATGCGCCCCAGGCGGTCGAGGGCCGAGGAGAACTCCGCGACCATCTCGTAGACCACCTGGCGGCAGGGCTTCACCTGGTCGAGCTGGCCGACGACCTGCCCGACGAAGGAGTTCACCAGCTCTCGCGCGCCCGCCTCGCCGTTCTCCGCCGCGTCGCCGATGCGGGCCAGCGCCCCCTCCGCCAGCAGCATCTGCAGCGGCATCGGCAGCGGGCCGGGGCTCTCGGGCGCCTCGTCCCACTCGGTGGTCCAGGCTGAGACGAGCTGACGCGCCGGCTTGCCGGTGCGAGAGCGGGACCGGACGGTGTCCAGGGAAGTGGCGGCGAGCATCTTGCGCTTGACGACCGAAGGCGTCTCGGCCTCGTCGGTGGTGAGCCAGACCGAGCCGCACCACACGCCCGACGCGCCCAGGGCCAGCGCCGCGGCCATCTGCCGCCCGTTCGCGACGCCGCCCGCGGCGAGCACGGGGACGGGCGCCACGGCGTCGACCACCTGCGGCACGAGCACCATCGTGGACACCTCGCCGGTGTGCCCGCCGGCCTCGGTGCCCTGGGCGACGATCAGCTCGGCGCCGGCGGCGACCTGGCGGCGGGCGTGCTCGACCGTGCCGACCAGCGCGGCGAGCGGCACACCCGCGGCCCGCGCCTTGTCGGACATCTCGGCGGGCGGCGGGCCGAGCGCGCTGGCGATCAGGCGGATCGGATGCCGGAGCGCGACGTCGACGAGGCCGGTGGCGCCGGAGTGCGTGACCCGGCGCCCGACCTCGTCGGCGTGGCCGCCGACCGAGCCGAGCGTGAAGCTCTTGCCCTTCCCCACGCGGTACTTGGCGAACAGGTGGGAGACGAAGTCGCGGTGGACCTCGGGGATGTGGTCCAGCAGCCGGGCGGCGGGGTCGCCGGCCGCCCTGTCGATCTGCCCGGGGACGAGCACGTCCACCCCGTACGGCCGGCCGCCCACCTGCCGGTCGATCCAGGAGAGCTCGCGGTCGAGCTGCTCGGGGGAGTAGGCGACCGCGCCCAGGACGCCGAACCCGCCCGCGTTGGTCACCGCGGCCACCACGTCCCTGCAATGGCTGAAGGCGAACAGAGGGAACTCGACGCCGAACCTGTCACCGATCTCCGTCCGCATGCCGCGACGGTAACCCGGCCGCCCGTCCCGGTCCAGGTCCGCATCCGGACGCCAGGGCCCGCGGCGGGCCGGGGCCCTGGCGGCGGGCGGCGGGCGCGCTGGAGGCGGCGGGCGGCGGGTGCGGGGCGGTCGGAAGCCGGGTGCCGGGCGGCGCGGGGGCCGGGCGGCGCCGGCTCCGGCGGGCAGGCTCACCCGGGGATCGGTGAGGAGATCTGCCCGGGAATCGGTGAGGAGAGGTGACCGGGAGCCGGTGCGGGCGACCGCCCGGGCACCGGGGAGGACGCCTTTCCCCGCGCCGGTGAGGGCGTCCGGCCGAGGGGCGGCGCGGGCGGGTGCCCGGCGAGGCCGCCGGGGACCTCGGAGCCGCCCTGGATGCCGTGGACGTCGGAGCCGCCATGGTCGCCGTGATCGTCGGAATCGCCGTGGTCGCCATGATCGTCAGGGTCGCCGTGAGCGGCGTCGGCGGGGGAGTGCCAGCCGGAATCGGGGGAGTAGCGGCGGACGATCCTGGCGGGGACGCCGGCGATGACGCAGTGGTCGGGGAACTCCCCGCGCACGACGGCGCCGCCGGCGACCACCGACTGCCTGCCGATGCGCGTGCCGGGCAGGATGATCGCCCCGGCGCCGAGCCAGGAGCCGGCCCCGATGGACACCGGGTTGTTGCGCGGCCACTGGCGGCCGATGGGCGTCTCGGGGTCGTCGTAGACGTGGTTCTGGTCGGTGATGTAGACGTACGGTCCCGTGAAGACGTCGTCGCCGATGTCGATCGACTGGTGGCCGACGATGTGGCTGCCCCGCCCGATGGAGCAGCCGCCGCCGATGCGGACGATGGAGTCGGGGCCGAGGTCGACGCCCGGGCCCATCCCGGCCGAGATGGACACGCGTTCCCCGACCAGGGTGTGGTCGCCGATCTCGATCCACGCCTCCCCGAAGATCGCTCCCTGCGGGAACGACAGGCACGCTCCTTCGCCGAGGCGGCGGAAGCGGTACCCGGAGGGAGTCTTGGGGGTGACCGCTCCGGTCGCGCGGATCGCGGCCCAGGCGCGGTGAACGAGGCCGCTGAAGATCCGACGTAGTGCATCACGGGGTGACATAACCGGAAAAGTTACCGCTTGGTTAGCATGCTGGGAACGGACCCCCAGGGCCGTTCGGGCACTTCGCGAGCGTCCTTTGATATTCTGAGAGCCCGTGGACACGAGGTCGCCCGTCGGACGGCCACGATCAGAACGGACCACGGGAGACCCTCCTTGCGCAGCGCCGCAAACACCAAGCATCTGTTCGTCACCGGAGGCGTCGCCTCCAGTCTCGGCAAGGGGCTGACCGCCTCGAGTCTGGGGCGTCTGCTGAAGCTCCGCGGCCTGCGGGTCACCATGCAGAAGCTCGACCCCTACCTCAACGTCGACCCCGGCACCATGAACCCCTTCCAGCACGGTGAGGTGTTCGTCACAGACGACGGGGCCGAGACCGACCTCGACGTCGGCCACTACGAGCGGTTCCTGGACACCGAGCTGCACGGCTCGGCCAACGTCACCACCGGCCAGGTGTACTCCAACGTGATCGCCAAAGAGCGGCGCGGGGAGTACCTCGGCGACACCGTCCAGGTGATCCCGCACATCACCAACGAGATCAAGGACCGCATCCGCGGCATGGCCGCCCCCGACGTGGACGTGGTGATCACCGAGGTCGGCGGCACCGTCGGCGACATCGAGTCGCTGCCCTTCCTCGAGGCCGTCCGCCAGGTCCGCCACGAGGTCGGCAGGGACAACGTCTTCTTCCTGCACGTCTCGCTCCTGCCCTACATCGGCCCGAGCGGCGAGCTGAAGACCAAGCCGACCCAGCACTCGGTCGCCGCGCTGCGCAGCATCGGCATCCAGCCGGACGCCATCGTCTGCCGCTCCGACCGTCCCATCACCACCTCGCTCAAGCGCAAGATCAGCCTCATGTGCGACGTCGACGAGGACGCCGTCGTGTCGGCCATCGACGCGCCGAGCATCTACGACATCCCGAAGGTCCTGCACTCCGAGGGCCTGGACGCCTACGTCATCCGCCGCCTCGGCCTGCCGTTCCGCGACGTCGACTGGCACGAGTGGGACCAGCTCCTGCGCCGGGTGCACCGCCCGGCCAAGGAGGTCACGATCGCGCTGGTCGGCAAGTACATCGACCTGCCCGACGCCTACCTGTCGGTCACCGAGGCGCTGCGCGCCGGCGGGTTCGCCTGCGACGCGCGGGTCAACATCCGCTGGGTCAAGAGCGACGACTGCGAGACCCCCGAGGGCGCCGAGCGCGAGCTCGACGGCGTGGACGGAGTGCTCATCCCCGGCGGCTTCGGGGTGCGCGGCATCGACGGCAAGGTCGGCGCGATCCGGCACGCGCGCGAGCGGCAGGTCCCGCTGCTCGGCATCTGCCTGGGCATGCAGTGCATGGTGATCGAGGCCGCGCGCCACCTGGCCGGCGTGGAGGAGGCCAACAGCACCGAGTTCGACCCCGACACCGCCGACCCGGTGATCAGCACCATGGCCGACCAGGAGGACGTGGTGGCGGGCGAGCGCGACATGGGCGGCACGATGCGGCTCGGCCTGTACCCCGCCCGGCTCGCCGAGGGGTCGATCGTGCGGCGGCTGTACGGCGCCGCGACGGTGAGCGAGCGCCACCGTCACCGCTACGAGGTCGGCAACGCCTACCGCGAGCCGCTGGAGCAGGTCGGCATGGTGTTCTCCGGCCTTTCGCCCGACGGCAGACTCGTCGAGTACGCCGAGCTGGACACCGATGTCCACCCGTTCTTCGTCGGCACCCAGGCGCACCCGGAGTTCCGTTCCCGCCCGACCCGGTCGCACCCGCTGTTCCGCGGCCTGATCGACGCGGCGCTGACGTACGCCGACGTGCGCGAGAGCGTCACCAAGGCCGGGCGGGGCGCATGAGCGTGACCTCCGGCGACACGCCGAACGGTGAGCTGACCCGCGAGGACGTCCGCGACGTGCCGGCCTCCTGGGAGGTCCGCGGCGGGAAGACGCGCTTCGAGGCGCGGGTGATCACGGTGCGCACCGACACCGTGGTCATGCCCGGCGACGAGGTCGCCGACCGCGACTATGTCGTCCACCCCGGCTCGGTGGTCGTCCTCGCGCTCGACGACGACCACCGGGTGCTGCTGCTGCGGCAGTACCGGCATCCTGTGCGCAAGCTGTTGTGGGAGCTGCCGGCGGGCATCCGCGACGTCGCGGGCGAGCCGCTCGCCGAGTGCGCGGCGCGCGAGCTCGCCGAGGAGACCGGCTACCGGGCCGGGACCTGGCAGGTCCTGCTGGACACCTACTCCTCGCCCGGCATGTCGGACGAGCGCGTCCGTATCTTCCTGGCCCGTGACGTGGCGCCGATCCCGCAGGAGGAGCTCGCGTTCGTCCGCCGGCACGAGGAAGTGGACATGCCGGTTGTATGGGTTCCCCTGCTCGATGCCGTGCAAAAGGCGCTGAGCGGAATGATCCACAATGGACCCGCCGTCGCAGGTATTCTCGCCGCGTACGCCGCATTGCCGGACGGCTTCACCACCCTGCGTCCCGCCGACGCCGAGGAGGCCTGACAGGAGGTCCCCCTGAGCGCCCACGCCGACGCCGAGGCCGTGTCCGCCGCCTATCTCGACCACCTCGCCGTGGAACGAGGGCTGGCGGTCAACACGCTCACCTCCTACCGGCGTGACCTCGGCCGCTATCTGGAGCACCTGCGCTCGCGGGGGCGCCCGTCCCTGGCGGAGGTGGCCGAGGCGGACGTGGAGGCGTTCCTGGCGGTGTTGCGCGAGGGCGACGAGCGTCATCCCGCCCTGGTCGCCAGCTCGGCGGCCAGGGCCGTCTCCGCGGTGCGCGGGCTCCACCGGTTCGCCGTCCGCGAGGGCGTCACCGCGCACGACCCCGCGCGCGAGGTCCACCCGCCGAGCAGGCCGCACCACCTGCCCAAGGCCATCGGGGTGGCCGAGGTCGAACGGCTCATCGCCGCGGCCGGGCCCAACGACGCGCCGCTCACCTTGCGCAACCGGGCCCTGCTGGAGGTGCTGTACGGCACGGGCGCGCGCATTTCCGAGGCGGTCGGGCTGACCGTGGAGGACATCGAGGCCGAGCGGGTGCGGCTGCGCGGCAAGGGCGGGCGCGGCCGGACCGTCCCGCTCGGCAGGTTCGCCCGCGAGGCCCTCGGCGCGTACCTGGCGAGGGCGCGCCCGCTGATCTGGGCGCAGGGAGGCGGCACCACGGCGCTGTTCCTCAACGCCCGCGGCGGGCGGCTCACCCGGCAGGGCGCCTGGGAGGTGCTGAGGTCGGCCGCCGAAAGGGCGGGGCTGACCGGTGTTTCGCCTCACATGTTGCGCCATTCGTTCGCAACTCACCTCCTGGACGGAGGAGCGGACGTTAGGGTTGTCCAGGAACTGCTCGGCCACGCCTCGGTGGCGACCACCCAGGTCTACACACTGGTCGGCGTCGACAGGCTCCGTGAGGCGTACGCGGCGGCCCGACTGCGGGCCGATCGTCCAACTTCATAGCTTCCGGGCGCGTCGCCTTGCCGCTTACGTGCCCACCCCATAGTGTCCGTCCGGACGGTCCGGTTCGGGGCCGTCAGGGAGGTTCAACTGGTGACTGCGACCACAGACGCTTCTATCCGGGAGGTTCCCGGTGCCCCCGACGGTGCCTGGAGCGACACCAGGAGCGAGGGGATCCTCGGTCCCACCGGCCGGCCGCGTCCCGTCTTCCCAGACCCGGTGCCGCCGACCACGCACGGCCCCGCGCGGGTCGTGGCGATGGTCAACCAGAAGGGCGGCGTCGGCAAGACCACCACGACGATCAACCTCGGCGCCTCGCTCGCCGAGTGCGGGCAGAAGGTCCTGCTCGTCGACTTCGACCCGCAGGGCGCGCTGTCGGTCGGCCTCGGCATCGACCCGCGCCCGCTCGAGGCGACGGTCTACGACCTGATCATGGAAGAGAACGACGTCACGGCCGAGGACGTCCTCCTCGCCACCAGCGTCGAGGGCATGGATCTCCTGCCCAGCAACATCTTCCTGTCCGGCGCCGAGATCCGGCTGGTCAACGAGGTCGCCAGAGAGTACGCCCTGGGCCGTTCCCTGGAGCCGTTGCTCCCGCACTACGACATCTGCCTCATCGACTGCCAGCCCTCGCTCGGCCTGCTGGCGGTCAACGCGCTGACCTGCGCTCACAGTGTCATGGTGCCGCTCGAGTGCGAGTTCTTCGCGCTGCGCGGCGTCGCCCTGCTCATGGAGTCGATCACCAAGGTGCAAGAGCGCCTGAACAAGAACCTCGAGATCGACGGCATCCTCGCCACCATGTACGACCCGCGCACCCTGCACGCGCGCGAGGTGCTCCAGACGATCATGCAGGGCTTCGGCGACAAGGTCTTCCACACGGTGATCAACCGCACGGTCCGGTTCCCCGACGCCACCCTCGCCGGAGAGCCGATCACCCAGTTCGACCCCGCGTCCATGGGCGCCACCGCCTACCGCGAGCTGGCCCGCGAGGTCCTGGCCCGCTGGTCCCTCGCCCAGTGAGCGTGGTCCCGCGCGGCGGCGGCCGTCGTGCGGGACAATGGGCCGGTGATCCGAGAGCAGTCGACCGCCCAGGCCAGGCCTGACGCCTTCCAGGTCCACCTGGAGGTCTTCGAAGGCCCCTTCGACCTGCTGCTCGGGCTGATCTCCAAGCACAAGCTCGACATCACCGAAGTGTCCCTGCACCAGGTGACCGACGAGTTCATCGCGCACATCCGCTCCCGCGGCCCCGAGTGGGATCTCGACCTGGCCAGCCACTTCCTGCTCGTCGCGGCCACGCTGCTCGACCTCAAGGCCGCCCGCCTGCTGCCCACCGGCGAGGTCGAGGACGAGGAGGACCTCGCGCTGCTGGAGGCCCGCGACCTGCTGTTCGCCCGCCTTCTGCAGTACCGCGCCTACAAGGAGGTCGCGAAGGTCTTCGCCGGCCGCATGGCCGACGAGGCACTGCGCTTCCCCCGGTCGGTGCCGATGGAGCCGCAGTTCGCCGGGCTGCTGCCCGAGCTGGTGCTCGGCATCGGCCCCGAGCGGCTGGCCAAGATCGCCGCCCGGGTCTTCACGCCCAAGGTGGCGCCGTCGGTCTCCACGGCCCACATCTACCAACCGGTCGCCAACGTCCGCGAGCAAGCGGCTATCCTTGTGCAGCGGCTCCGGCGCGTGCGCACCGCGACGTTCCGGGCCCTGACCGCCGACTGCGCGGGCACCTTCGAGGTCATCGCACGCTTCCTCGCCGTCCTCGAGCTCTACCGGGAGGCCGCGGTCTCCTTCGAGCAGATAGAGCCCCTCGGAGATCTGCACGTGACCTGGACGGGCGCCGACGACGGAGACGTCGCGGTGGTCGACGACTACGACGAGGACCTCGCGGGCGACCGCGACCGGCAGGGCGCGGACGCCCCGCAAGGCCGGCCGCACGCCGAGGACCAAGAGAGCGAAGATGCAGCCGATGAGTTCTGAAGGCGGGCGCGTACCCGGCGGCGAGCCCGTCCCGCCGAGCCAGGCCTCCGGGCCCGGCACGCGGGCCACGGGCGAGTTCCCGGGGTTCGAGGCGCGCCTGCCGGGCGGCGGCGACGCCGCCGGCGTCGCGGCCGAGCCCGGCCTGCGGGCCTCCCTGGAGGCCATCCTGCTCGTGGTCGACGAACCGGTCGCCGAGGTGACCCTGGCACAGGTGCTCGAACGCCCCTCGCGCGAGATCGCCGAGGCGCTGCGGGCCCTGGCGGCGGAATACACCGCCTCCGGCCGGGGTTTCGACTTGCGGGAGGTCGCCGGAGGCTGGCGTCTCTACACGCGCGCCGAGTGCGCCGCGGTGGTGGAGCGCTTCGTCCGGGACGGGCAGCAGGCCCGTCTGACGCAGGCCGCCCTGGAGACCCTCGCGGTCGTGGCCTACCGCCAGCCGGTGAGCCGCGCGAGGGTCGCCGCCGTACGAGGCGTCAACAGCGACGGCGTCATGCGCACGCTGGCGGCGCGCGGGCTGGTCGAGGAGGCCGGCACCGATCCCGAGAGCCAGGCGGTGCTCTACCGCACGAGCTCGTACTTCCTGGAGAGGCTGGGGCTGCGGAGCCTTGATGAACTGCCCGCGCTCGCCCCGTTCCTCCCCGACGACGTGGAAACCCTAGAGGAGCAGCAGAAGTGAACAACAGGCGTGGTACCCCGTCCGGTGATGGACGCGGTCGAGGACGCGGTGGCGCCCCCGGCGGCGCCTCAGGCTCCCGTGGAGGGGCCGGAGCCCGTGGCGGCTCCGGCGGCGGCTTCAGGAGCGGAGGCGGCCCGCGAGGAGGCGCTCAGAGCGGCTCTCGCGCGCGATTCGGCAGGCCCGGCGACGACCGTGGCGGCTCCTTCGGCGACGACCGGCGGAGCTCCTTCGGCGACGACCGCCGCGGTCCCGCCCGTGACGATCGGGGGGGCTTCTCGCGCGGCGACGACCGCCGGGGTTCGTCCCGTGACGATCGGGGCGGCTTCTCCCGTGGCGACGACCGCCGCGGTCCCGCCCGTGACGATCGGGGGGGTTTCTCGCGCGGCGACGACCGCCGCGGTCCCGTCCGCGATGACCGGGGCGGCTTCTCGCGCGGCGACGACCGCCGGGGCCCTTCCCGTGACGACGACCGCCGCGGCTCGTTCCGCGACCAGCGCGGCGGGGCGTACGGCGACGACCGGCGCGGCTCCTTCGGCGACGACCGCCGCGGTCCCGCCCGTGACGATCGGGGCGGTTTCTCGCGCGGCGACGACCGCCGCGGTCCCGCCCGTGACGATCGGGGCGGTTTCTCTCGTGGCGACGACCGCCGCGGTCCCGCCCGCGATGACCGGGGCGGCTTCTCGCGAGACGACCGCCGGGGCTCCTTCGGCGACGACCGGCGCGGCTCCTCCCGCGATGACGACCGCCGGCCCCCGAGGGCCGACGACCGCGGGCCCTTCCGCGCCGGGCGCGGCGGGTCCCGAGACGGCTCCGGCAGGGACGACGCCTTCCGCGGCCGTCCCGCCCGCGACGACAGGCGTTCCTCCGGCCAGGCGGCGGGCGCGACCCGCGGCCGTTACGGGCGCGACGACCGGCGTGACGAGGTGCAGACCATCGGCGGCTCGCTCGACGGCTCCCGGGGCCGGTACGGCCGCTCGGAAAGCGGCCGGGCGCAGGAGCGCTACCCTCGCGGCGGCGCCATGGCGGGCCGCGGCAGGACCGGCCGTGACGGAGCGCCCACGGGTGCCGGCAAGGCCACGCGCGGCGGCGCCCCCGCCGGGCGCGGACAGGCCGCCCGCCCCGGGCGCGGCGGCGCGTTCAAGACCTCCCGCCAGCCGGTGCGCGACCCCGACTTCTTCCCCGCCGGTTACACCGACGAGCGCGACACCACCGAGGTGCCGGACGGCATCCGGCTGCAGAAGGTCCTCGCCCAGGCCGGCGTCGCGGCGCGCCGCACCTGCGAAGAGCTGATCGGCGAGGGCCGGGTCACCGTGGACGGCCAGGTCGTCCGCCGGTTCGGCGCCCGCGTGGACCCGGCCAAGCAGGTCATCCACGTCGACGGCAAGCGCATCCCCACCGCCCCCGACCTGGTCTACTTCGCGATCAACAAGCCGATCGGCGTCGTCAGCACCATGTCCGACCCCGAGGGACGCCCCTCGCTGGCCGACTACGTGGTCGACCGCACCGAGCGGCTCTTCCACGTGGGGCGCCTGGACACCGAGACCGAGGGCCTGATCATCCTCACCAACGACGGCGAGCTGGCCCACCGGCTCACCCACCCGAGCTTCGGCGTGCAGAAGAAGTACTGGGCCAAGGTGCCCGGGCCGATCCCGCGCGACCTGGCCCGCCGTCTGAAGAAGGGCGTCGAGCTGGAGGACGGCCTGGTCAAGGCCGACGAGTTCAAGATCGTCCAGGAGCACGGCCAGCAGGCGCTGGTCGAGATCGTCCTGCACGAGGGCCGCAAGCACGTCGTCCGGCGGATGCTCGAAGAGGAGGGCCACAACGTGATCGACCTGGCCCGCATCGAGTTCGGGCCGGTCAAGCTCGGCCGGCTCAAGCCGGGCACGATGCGCGCGCTCTCCCTCGTGGAGGTCGGCGAGCTTTACGCCACGGTGGGAATGTAACCTGGCGGGAAGTGAAGCACGACCGGGCGGCTGTGCGAGAAGGGGATGTCATGGTGCGGGCCATCCGGGGCGCCGTTCAGATCGATTCCAACGATCGGGAGGCGATCCTCGCCGGCGTGACCGAGCTGGTCAGCGAGGTCATGGAGCGCAACAGGCTGACCACCGACGAGGTGATCAGCGTGATCTTCACGGCGACCCCCGACCTCACCGCCGAGTTCCCCGCGCTCGCCGCCCGCAAGCTCGGCTTCCATGACGTGCCGCTCATCTGTGCCAGCGAGATCGACGTACCCGGGGCGCTGCCCCGGGTCGTCCGGCTGATGGCCCATGTGGCCACCGACCGGCCCCGCCAGGAGATCCAGCACGTCTACCTGCGCGGCGCGGCCGCGCTGAGGGTCGACATCGCCCAATAGGGGCCGGCGGCGGGCCGGCCCCGGGTCTCAGCGGTCGGACGGCGGCGTGTGGACCATCCAGCCGCGTTTGGCGAGCCCTTCCGAGAGCGACGCCAGCGAGTCGGGGTGGACCGACAGGTGCGCGACGGCCACGGGAAGCCCAGGCGAGTGGTCGAGTGAGACGTCCTCGATGTTGACGTTGCTCTCTTGCGCGGCGGAGAACAGCCGGGCGAGCGCGCCGGGCTCGTCGGGGATCACCACGGGGAGGACGACGTAGTCGGTGGCCGGGCCGCCGTGCTTGCCGGGGATGAGCTCGCGGCCCGCGCGCCCGCGTTCGAGCAGGTCGCGGACGACGTCCGCGGAGGGGTCGTCCCCGGCGCTGACCTTGCGAAGCGCCTGGGCGAGGGTGTGGAGGTCGTCGATGACGGCGTCGAACACGCTCGCGAGCGGCTCGGCGTTCTGGACGAGGATCTCGGTCCACATCGCCGGGCTGCCGCCCGCCAGGCGGCTGACGTCGCGGACGCCTTGGCCGGAGAGATCGAGCGAGTGGGACCCCGCGCCCAGCAGGCGCGCCGACATGGCCGCCGAGATGGCGTGCGGAAGATGGGAGACCAGGGCCACCGCCTGGTCGTGATCGTGCGCGTCCATGACGATCGGGCGACCGCCGCAGCGGCGTGCCAGTTCATCGACCACCGCGAGGCTGTGCGGCGTGGAGTCGGGCGTCGGGCACAACGCCCACGGGCGTCCGAGGAACAGGTCGGCCTGGGCCGCGGCCGGCCCGGTGCGTTCTCTGCCGCCCATCGGGTGGCCGGGCACGAAGGTCGTCATGTCACAGCCGAGGGCGGCGGCCCGCCTGACCAGGTGCGTCTTGACGCTCGCGGTGTCGGTGTAGACCTCGGCGACCCCTTCGTCCTGCGCCGACTTCAGGGTCGCGGGCGCCACCGCCGGAGGAACCGCGATGATCGCGACGTCGGCGGGACCCGTGTGCTCACTGCTCGCCAGGGGGATTCCCGCTCCCAGGGCGACGGCGAGACGTAGTGAGGCGTCGTCGCGATCGTGGAGGCACACCTCGACGCCCTCGTGTCGCAACGCCAGCGCGATCGAGGTGCCGATGAGTCCGGTGCCGATCACGACGACCCGGTCCAGCCTGGTCACCGCGCCCCTCCCCAAGATAGGAAATGCTTACTTCAGCGTAGTGCCGCACGGCCTCACGATGGGATGGACCCACGCTTTTGTGCGCCCGCCGCGCGTTCTCTTCTTGAGCGGCCCGGGGAGGAGATCAGGGGGAGGCGTACGCCGGGAGGCGCCGTGCCGGCCGATCGGCGGGTCACCTGCGAGTTCCGCCCGATCGGCGGGTCATTTGCGAGTTCCGCTCGCGACGATTCGACGAGCGCGGAAGCGTCCCGGTCATAGGGTCGCCCTCATGTCAACCGATACGACCGTCAGCGGCGGTGAAGGCACCGGTCGCGGAGCGCTTGTGGCCGCGGCCGTCACCGTGCTGCTGTGGGCCTCGGCCTTCGTGGCCATCCGCAGCGCCGTGCACGACTACTCTCCCGGCGCGCTCGCCCTCGGCCGCCTGCTGGCCGGGTCGCTGACGCTCGGCGTCATCATGCTGGCACGCCGCGAGGGCCTGCCGCCGCGCGCGGCGTGGCCCGGCATCGTGATCTCCGGCGTGCTGTGGTTCGGCGTCTACATGGTCGCCCTCAACTGGGGGGAGCAGGAGGTCGACGCGGGCACGGCGGCGATGGTCATCAACCTCGGCCCGCTGCTGATCGCCCTGCTCGCCGGCTGGATACTCAAAGAGGGCTTCCCGGGGCGCCTGCTCCTCGGCATGGCCGTGTCGTTCACCGGGGCGGCCATCGTGGGCGTCTCCACCTCGGAGAGCGCCGGGTCCTCGGTCCTCGGCGTCGTGCTGTGCGTCGTCGCGGCCGCGTCGTGGGCCGCCGCGACGCTCGCGCAGAAACCCGCCCTGCGGCACGCCTCGGCGTTGCAGGTGACGACGTTCGGCTGCGCGATCGGCGCGGTGGCGTGCCTGCCGTTCGCGGGTCAGCTGGTGTCGCAGGCCGCCGTGGCACCCCTGCCCGCCACCCTGAACCTGCTGTACCTCGGCGTCTTCCCCACCGCGCTGGCCTTCACCACCTGGGCGTACGCGCTGGCCCGCACCACCGCGGGGGCGATGGGCGCCACCACCTACATCGTGCCCGCCCTGGTGGTGCTGATGGCCTGGGCCGCGCTCGGCGAGGTCCCCGGCCCGCTCACCTTCGCCGGCGGGGCGCTGTGCCTCCTCGGCGTCGCCGTCTCCCGCCTGCGGGGCGGCGCCCGCCGGAAACTTTCAGAGACGACTTCGCCACTTTCTGATCGTCAGGCGTCGTGATTGACGGAGACGGAGGCGAAAACCTAGCGTCACGGCACCGGGGACAATCGGCGACCGAGGAGCACCCATGCGAGGGAGAACGGTTGCGCTGATCACTGCGGCGGCCATGACGGCGGGGCTCTTCGCCGCCGGGCCGGCCGGGGCGGGCACATCGCTCGCCGCCCTCGCCGCGCAGGGGGGAAGGCACTTCGGGGCGGGCGTCGACGTGGGGCAGCTGAACGACGTGCCCTACACCACGATCCTGAACCGCGAGTTCAACGCCGTCACGCCGACCGACGCGATGAAGTGGGACGCGACCGAGCCGAACCGCAACCAGTTCTACTTCGTCCGCGGCGACCGGATCGTGGCGCACGCGCGACAGCAGAACATGATCGTCCGAGGGCACGCCCTTGTCTGGCACAGCCAGGCTCCCGCCTGGGTCCAGAGCCTCAACCCGGCGATGTTGCGAGACGCCCTGAACAACCATGTCACCGGCGTCGCCGCCCACTACCGGGGCGCGGTCTACGCCTGGAACGTGGTCAACGAGCCGCTCGACGCCGGCGGCGGGTACCGCAACTCGTTCTTCTACCAGCGGCTCGGCGCCTCCTACATCTCCGACTCCTTCCGGGCGGCGCGCGCCGCCGACCCGGGCGCGAAGCTGTACCTCAGTGAATACGGCGCCGAGGGCGTCAACGCCAAGAGCGACGGCCTGTACGGCCTGGTGCGCGGCCTGCTGGCGGACGGCGTGCCGATCGACGGCGTGGCGTTCCAGGGGCACATGGTCATCGGCCAGGTGCCGCCCGACGTCCGGCAGAACCTCCAGCGCTTCGCCGACCTCGGCCTCGACGTCGCGATCACCGAGTTGGACGTCCGGATGCCGCTGCCGAGGACGGCGGCTCAGGACGCCCAGCAGGCGGCCGATTACGCGACCATGACCCGCGCCTGCCTTGCCGTGGTCCGCTGCGAGAGCCTGACCCTGTGGACCTTCTCCGACAAGTACTCGATCATCCCCTGGACCTTCCCCGGGCAGGGGGCAGCGACCCCCTGGGACGCCACCATGCGCCCCAAACCGGCCTACACCGCCCTCTACACCACGTTGGCCTCCGGCTAAGGGAAGCCACCGGGCCGGCTGACCGGGCAGGCTCGGTGTCTGACGCGCCGCGGACGGGGCCCTGGTGCGTGACCCGGGGTGACCCGGTCCGCGAGCCGGGTGCCGGGAATCGTCGGTCGCGTGCGCAACGGCCCGCCGGAGCCCGCGGCCCCGGCTGCGGGCTCCGCTCACCGGCCGCGGAGCAGAACTCGCTCGCCCCGTGCGGCGGTTGGTGCGCAGCGTGCATGTTATGAATACTGAGCGTCATGCGCGTCGACTTCGATCCCGAGGCCATGGGCGGGCCCGCCTTCTACAGGTTCCTGACCTCCGTCGTGGTCCCTCGCCCGATCGCGTGGATCTCCACGGTCACGCCGGACGGATCCATCGAGAACCTCGCCCCGCACTCCTTCTTCAGCATCGCCAGCACCGATCCGCCGATCGTGCAGTTCACCTCGATCGGCCGCAAGGACACCCTGCGCAACGTCGAGGACACCGGGGAGTTCGTCGTCAACTTCTCCGCGGAACCACTGCTGGACCTGATCAACGCGACCGCCACCGACTTCCCCCGGACCGTCAGCGAATTCGACTTCGCGGGAATCGAGCGCGAGGCCAGCCTGCGCGTGAGGCCGCCCAGAGTGGCCGCCTCGCCCGTCGTCCTGGAGTGCCGCTCGCACACCACTCTGCGCATGGGCAATTCCACCCTCGTCTTCGGGCGGGTGTTCCTCGCCGCGGTGGAGGAGGTCTACCTCGTCGACGACCGGCCCAGCCCCGAGCGCCTGCGCCCGCTCACCAAACTCGGCGGCGACCAGTGGGGCACCCTGGGCGAGATCCTGCACCTCAGCCGCATCCCCTACGAGGAGCCGCAGCCCGCATAGCCCGGAACGATCTTGCCGTCAGTCGCGCTTGCGTGCCGTGAGCAGGAGGTACTCCCACTCCATCACCGCCTTCTCCTCACCTTGGAGATGGCCGCGGGCCAGTTCGGTGAGAGCGTGGTCGAGCTCGGCGACCCGGCCGGGGTCCCCGGCCAGCGCCCGGTAGACGGCGACGGTCGGGCCGTAGTTGGCCTTGAAGTAGTCGACGAACGCGCCCGGGTGGGCGAACCGGTCGATCGTGACCGTCCGCCGGCGCGCGACGACATCGGTGACCGCGTCCCCGAGCAGCGCGCGGACGTGACCCTCGCTGCCCCACAGGGGAGGAGGTTGCGCGCCGGGCGGAGGCGGGGGCGCGAACGGCTTCATCGTCGCGAACATCTGACCGATGAACCCCTCCGGCGTCCAGTTGAGCAGGCCGATCGTGCCGCCCGGGCGGCAGACCCGGACGATCTCGCCGGCGCCGGCCTGATGGTGGGGGGCGAACATGACCCCGACGCACGACATGACCGTGTCGAACTCGCCGTCGGCGTACGGCAGCGCCTCGGCGTCGGCCTCCCGCCACTCGATCACCGCGCCGCGCCGCGCCGCCGCCGCCCGTCCGACCTCCAGCAGCTCCGGGGTCAGGTCGCCGGCCACCACGCTCGCCCCGGCCAGCGCCGCGGGGATGGCGGCGTTCCCCGACCCGGCGGCCACGTCCAGCACCCGGTCCCCGCGTCCCACCCCGCAGGCCTCGACCAGGATGGCGCCCAGATCGGGGATGATCTCGGCGGCGACCGCGGGATAGTCGCCCAGCGCCCACATGGCGCGATGCCTGGCCTTCAAGGCGCGATCGGCCTCTAGCGGGTCGCTCTGTGCGGTCATGGACTGCCCCCTCCTCGTGATCTGCGAACTGGGATCGACGCTAAGGAAGGACGGATTCGCTATCTAGTACACGATCTGTACCGGCGTCCGGCCGAGATCGGGTCGGCCGTCACCGGCGTTCCTGGCGGCTGAATCTAGACTGCGGGCATGGGCTCCTCGTATCACCAGTTCTGCCCGGTCGCCAAGGCCGTCGAACTGCTCGACGAACGCTGGACGCTGCTCGTCATCCGGGAACTGGTGTGCGGCACCGAGCGCTTCAACGAGCTGCGCCGCGGTCTGCCGCGCATGTCCCCCACGCTGCTGTCCCGGCGGCTGCACCGGCTCACGCAGGCCGGCATCGTCGAGAGGCACGTCAACGACAACGACGTGCGATACGTCCTGACCCAGGCCGGCCACGAGCTGCGACCGGTGGTGGAGGCGCTCGCCGCGTGGGGCGTCCGCTGGATCGGAGAGTTGGGCGACGAAGACCTGGACCCGAAGCTGCTGATGTGGGACATGCACCGCAACGTCGACCAGAGCGCCGTTCCGGACGGGCGGACGGTCATCGAGTTCCGGTTCCCGGATGTGCCGCCCGGCAGCCGCCGCTGGTGGCTCGTGGTCACGCGTGAGGAGGTCGACGTCTGCGACACAGACCCCGGCCACGCCGTGACCGTGACGGTGACCGCCGGTGTGCGCAGCATGGTCGAGGTCTGGCGCGGCAACCTGAGCTGGGCGGAGGCGCTGCGCGCCCACGCGGTCGAGGTGCAGGGTCCCGAAGCGCTGCGCCGTTCGGTGCCCCGGTGGTTCACCCTCCCCGAATGGGCCTCGGTGCCCCGGCCCGCCTAGCACGCGGGTCTGCCCTGTCGCGGGGCGGGTGATATGTCTCCGTCGGGTCCATGGAGACCGCGGGACCCGGTAGTCTCGTCAAGTTGGGTGGGGTGAAATGTGAAAGGCGTGGGCGTGAGCGGTCTGGTCGTCGCCATGGACGGCCCTTCGGGGTCGGGCAAGTCGAGTGCGTCGCGCGGAGTGGCGCGCGCGCTCGGGCTGCGCTATCTCGACACCGGGGCGATGTACCGCGCGATCACCTGGTGGATGCTCGAGCACGGCGTCGACGTGGCCGACCCGGCCGCGGTCGCCGGGCGTGCCGCCGAGCCACGGCTCGCCATCGCCTCCGACCCCGACGCCCCCGGCATCACGGTCGACGGCCGTGACGTCTCCGCCGAGATCCGCACCCACGAGGTCACCTCGGCGGTCTCCGCGGTCAGCGCCGTCCCCGGCGTGCGCGCCCGGCTGGTCGACGAGCAGCGAGCCGTCATCGGCGAGGGCGACATCGTGGTCGAGGGCCGCGACATCGGCACGGTGGTGGCCCCGGGAGCACCGGTCAAGATCTACCTCACCGCGAGCCCGGAGGCCCGCGCCCGGCGCCGCAACGCCGAGCTGACCGGCACCACGGTGGAGGCCCAGCGGGCCGAGATGGCCCGGCGTGACACCCTTGACTCGACGCGTAAGGCCGACCCGCTGGTGATGGCGGCCGACGCGGTCGAGGTGGACACCACGGAGCTCAACCTCGACGAGGTCATCTCCGAGGTCCTCAGACTTGTGAAAGAGCGCACCTGACCCGGTGACGCCATGGGACGGGGCGCTGACGCGCCGGTCCCGCAGGGCCGCCGAGGGAAAGATGGGCCACGATGGAAACGGACGTGACGTGACGGGGGAGTACGACGACGAGGGCGGCTGGATCGATGCCCACCTCGCGGAATTCGAGGAGGACGGCGCAGCCGCCGAGGCCGAGCCGGACACCGGCCCGCTGCCGGTGGTCGCCGTCGTCGGTCGCCCGAACGTGGGCAAGTCCACGCTGGTCAACCGCATCATCGGCCGCCGCGAGGCGGTCGTGGAGGACGTGCCCGGCGTGACCCGCGACCGGGTGACCTACGAGGGCACCTGGCGTGGCCGCCGCTTCACCCTGGTCGACACCGGCGGGTGGGATCCCGACGCCACCGGCATGGCGCTGCGCATCGCCGAGCAGGCGCAGGTCGCGGTCGAGCTGGCCGACGTGATCCTGTTCGTGGTGGACGCCACGGTCGGGGTGACCGACGCCGACGAGGCCGTCGCCTCGGTGCTGCGGCGCTCGGGCAAGCCGATCGTGCTGGCCGCCAACAAGGCGGACGACCAGCGCATGGAGCTGGAGGCCACCACGCTGTGGTCGCTCGGCCTCGGCGAGCCGCAACCGGTGTCGGCCCTGCACGGCCGTTCCAGCGGCGACCTGCTCGACATCCTGCTGGAGGTCATGCCCGAGGCCCCGCCGCAGCGGTTCGGCATCGAGCGCGGCCCTCGCAGGGTGGCGCTGGTCGGCAAGCCCAACGTCGGCAAGTCCTCGCTGCTCAACAAGCTGGCCGGGGAAGAGCGGGTGCTCGTCGACCCGATGGCCGGCACCACCCGCGACCCGGTCGACGAGCTGGTCGAGCTGGGCGGCAAGACGTGGCGTTTCGTCGACACCGCCGGCATCCGGCGTCGCGAGCGTGAGCTGCAGGGCGCCGACTTCTACGCCGGCATGCGCACGAAAGCCGCGCTCGAGCGGTCCGAGATCGCCGTGGTGCTCATCGACGCCTCCGAAATCCTCACCGAGCAGGATCTGCGCATCATCAGCATGGTGACCGAGTCGGGCCGCTGCATGGTGGTCGCGTTCAACAAGTGGGACCTGGTCGACGAAGATCGCCGCTACTACCTCGAAAGAGAGATCGACCGCCAGCTCGTCCGCGTTCCGTGGGCGCTGAGGGTCAACATCTCCGCCAAGACCGGGCGGCACGTCGAGCGGCTCGTCCCGGCGATCGAGCGGGCCCTTGAGTCCTGGAGCACCCGCGTGCCGACGGCCCGGCTCAACACCTTCCTGTCGGAGCTGGTGGCGGCGACCCCGCCGCCGGTGCGCAGCGGCAAGCAGCCCAAGATCCTGTTCGCCACGCAGGCGTCGATCGAACCGCCGAAGTTCGTGCTGTTCACCTCGGGCTTCCTGGAGGAGACCTACCGCCGCTTCATCGAGCGCCGCCTCCGCGAGGAGTTCGGCTTCGCGGGCTCGCCGGTGGAGGTCAACATGCGCATCCGCGAGAAGCGCGGCGCCGCCAAGAAGAAGTGACCACCTTCCCCCGGCAGGGCTCACGCGCCCCCGCCGGGGGGCGGCTCCCCTGGGGCGGGGGACGGCTCTTCCGGCGTGAGTGAGGCCCGGCCGGGGAGGGCCAGGGCCACCAGGGCCGCGGTGGCGCACAGGACGGCGGTCAGCAGGAAGATCTCGGTGTACTCGGTGTGCAGCGCCTGGCCGACCTTGGCGGTGTACTCGGCCAGCCGCCGGGCGTACTCCGTGCGCTCGACGCCGAACGGCAGCGGCGTGTCCAGGTCGGCGGTCAGCGACTGGAAGCGGTGGAACCCCCAGGCCGACAGGGCGGCGACGCCGAGCAGCATGCCCATCATGCGGGTCACCACGACCGCCGCCGAGGCGACCCCGTGGCGGCCCGCCGGGGTGGCGCGCAGCACGGCGGAGGAGACCGGCGCGATCACCGCCCCGAGTCCCAGGCCCGCCACGGCGAGGTCGACGTCCACGCGCGGCAGGCCGAACGGGTAGTGCGCGGACGCAAGCGCGAGCGGCCAGCGGGAGATCAGGAAGTAACCGGCGGCGGCGACCACGAGCCCGGCCACGGCGACCGGCCGGTCGCCGAATCGCCGGGCCAGCACGCCTCCGGCGAGCGCGGCGAGCGCGAGCGCGCCGAGGAACCGCGACAGCACCAGAGCGCCGCCGACGGCGTCCTCGCCGAGCAGCGTCTGGGCGGCCAGCTGCACGTCCACCAGGGTGACCAGCAGCGCGGCGCCGGTGAGGAAGCTCACCGCGAGCGTGGCCCAGAACGGGGCCCGGCGCACGCCGGTCATGTCGAGCATGCGCACCGGCGAGCGCAGTTCCCAGACGACGAAGGCGACGACGGCGACCGCCCCGGCCCCGATGAGCGGCGGGCCCCACGGCGGCAGCACCGCCCTGTCGGGCTCGGGGTTGTACAACCCGGTCACGAGCAGGCCCAGAGCCAGGGCCAGCAGCAGCCCGCCCACCACGTCGACGCGCGGCCGGGGGCCGTCCCCGGGCGCGAGGGGCCGTCCGGCCGTCCGCCGCGGGGCGCCGGCCCGGTGCGCGGGGGGCGGCACGGTGCGGTGGACGGCCACGGCCGCGATCAGGGCGAGCGGGATGTTCACCCAGAAGATGCCGCGCCACCCCACCAGCGCGGCCATCCCGGCGCCGTACAGCGGGCCGAGGACGCTGCCCAGCTCTTGGGCGGCCCCCACGGCGCCGAGGGCGAGCGGGCGCGAGTGCTCGTCCCACAGGTCGCCGATGAGCGCCATCGTGATCGGCAGCAGCGCGCCGCCCGCGATGCCCTGGAGCGTGCGGCCGGCCGTGAGCAGAGGGACCGACGCGGCGAGCGCCGTGACCGCGGAGCCCGCCGCGAACCCGGCCAGGCAGGTGTGGATCAGCGGGCGGCGCCCGTACCGGTCGGACAGCTGCCCGAGCAGCGGCATGGCGGCGACGTAGCCGAGCAGGAAGCCGGTGACGATCGGCGTGGCCCGTTCGAGGTGGTTGACGGGCACGGCGACGTCGCGGGCGATGTCGATCAGGACGGTCACCACGACGTAGGCGTCGAGCGCGGCCAGCAGGACGACCGTCCCGCCGACCCCCAACGCCACCCGCCGGGCGGCCCGGCCCGAAGCGGGGGCATGGTCGCGGGGCGGGTCGCCCCCCGGAGGAGGAGGCATCGTCGTGGTCGTCGAGCCTTCAGCGGGTTTCGGACGTGAGCGGGTGTGGTCGCGCATTCCGCGGATGCCCCGGGAGCGCCTCATCGCCCGCGGCGGATCGTCATCAGCCATGTCCGGACCGTATGTCCCCTCCTGGCGTCACGGATGTGGAGCGGCGGAGCCGCATCGCCGTCCCGCGGACGCAGGCAAGCCGACGCCGACGCCGAAGACGCGAGCGCCCCCGCGCCGAAGATCATCGGCGTGCCGGCGACATGTTCCGGTGCGCGGGGCGGCAGGCCCGATCACCCTACACGACATGGTCCGTGCCAAGTGGATCATGTGGATCTCGGCCGTGGACGGCTTCCCGGACGACGGCCGGGCGAGCGCGGCCCTCGCTCGCCGGGGTGCCGTCATTCGGCCAGACTGGGAAAGCGCCCGGCCAGTTCGGTACGGCTGTGCACCCCGAGCTTGCGGAAGACGTTGCCGAGGTGGAACTCCACGGTCTTGGTGGAGATGAACAGCGACGACGCCACCTGCTGGTTGGTCACGCCGGTGCTCACCGCACGCGCCACCTGATACTCCTGGGGAGTGAGGACCTCCAGGCGAGACAGGGGTGTCTCCTCCCTGAGAGATTCCCCGGTGGCCGCGAGCTCGGCACGCGCTCGCCGTGACCACGGCCTGCACCCGTACTCGTCGAATATCCGCAGGGCGGCGTGCAAGCAGTGCCGGGCACGTTTGCGTTGTCCTGTGCGACGGAGCCGCTCGCCGAAATACAGGTTCGTCCTCGCTGTCTCGAACGCGCACCTCACCTGGTCGTGCAGGCGCAGTGCCGTCTCGAAGCATGTCTCCATCTCGGCGTCCCCGGCCATGAGACCCCGCAGCCGCCAGGCGATGGCCGCGGTGAGCGGTAGCCCGGTGAGCGCGCACCGCTCGTCGTTCTCCGCCAGCGTGTCGGGGGGCAGCACGCGTCCGGCCCTGACCAGCGCCTCCAACTGGTCGGGATGACTTTCGGCGATCCGGCCCGTGTCCCCCCGAGGCTGGGCGTACGGCGAGGCGAAGGCGTTGACTGCCGCGTCCAGGTGACCAAGGCCGAGCTCCAGCAGGCCGAGCGCCTCGACGGCGTCCCGCGGGAAGTCCGCGTCGGCGGGTATCAGCGCCAGCGCCTCGGCGACGTGACGGCGGCAGGACGCCTCCTCACCCAGAACGGCCTCGGTGTACGCCAGCGCGCTGAGCGCCAGGTACAGCGAGAAGTCCGCCATCGTGAGACGTGCCAGCTCGACGGCCTCGGTGGCCATCGCGTGCGCGTCGCGTAACCGGCCGCACCGGGCCTCGATGTAGGTCATCACGTAGAGCGCGAAGGGAAGCCAGCTCACCGTGCCCTCCCGCCGCATGCGCTCGATGAGGGCTCCGATGATCGGGCGGGCCTGCTCGTGCTCTCCGATCCACATCATGCCGAGGCCGGTCAGGACGACGTACTCGTCGGCGGGCCGCTCGGATGTGCGACCGAGGGCGATGGCCGAGGCTTCTGCGAGTTTCAGCGCTCCCTCGGACAGCTGCCCGATGTGCAGCATGCCCAGTCCGGTGATCACCTTGGTGACCAGGCCGACCGAGCCGCCGGAGTCCCCCAGCACCTCGGCTTCGTGGGCGGTCTCGAAAGCGGTCACGACGTCTCCGGCGAGCAGGGCGCTCATGGCGGCGTCCACGTACAGCGCCGCGGCCCTGGACCGGTCGATCTCCCGTACCTGCCCCGCGGTCCTCTGCAGCAGCAGATACGCCCTGGTCGCGTGGCCGCTGAAGAACTCGATGCGGCTGCGCACCGCGACGATGTCGGCGTCGAGGATCGGGTCGGTGCTCAACGCCGCCGACCTGTCGAGCAGTTCTCGCGCTTTGGCGTACTGCCCGGCGAAGTGCGCCGCCGCTCCCGCCGAGTGCAGCCTGCGGGCTCGGTCGCGGTCGATCCGGCTCAGCCGCGCGGCGCGTTCGAAGGCCGTGGCCGCTATGGCGTGCCCCCCTCGGGCCACCGCCCGGCCACCGAGTTGGTCAAGCGCCTCGGCGACCCGCTCGTCGGTGCCGACCGTCGCTTCCGCCAGATGCCAGGTGCGGCGGTCGGCGTACTGAGGATCGGTGAGAGCGGCGGCCAGCAGTCGGTGGACGGCGCGGTGCCTGCCGGGCGCGAAGGAGGCCATGGTCGCCGAGCGGACCAGCGGATGGCTGAGTACGAACCGGTCACCGTCGATCCGTACCAGACCGCTCGCCTCCAGCCCGTCGAGTGCCTCCGTCGGCACGCCGAGGATCTCGGCCGCGTTGAGCACCGGGTCGATGTCGCCGCCCGTGGCCAGGGACATCAGCAGCAGCAAGGTCCGTTCCTGCTCGTCGAGGTTGGCGACCCGCGTCGCGAACAGCGCGGTGGCGGTGTTCCTGGCCGGAGTGAAGTCCGGAGAGGTCTGGTGACCGCGGAGCTGGCCGGCCGTCATGCCGTCCAGGACCTCGCGGATCGCCATGGGGTTTCCTCCGGTGCTCGCCACCAGTCGCTCGACCAGGCGGGGGTCGGGCGCGATCCGCGTCAGGCCCGTGATGAGCTGGGCCGCGGCCCGCTCGTCGAATGGAGCGAGACTCATGACCGGCAGCCGGGCGGTGCCCAGCATGCCTCCGTTGCTCTCGCGCGTGGCCGCCAGAAGCGCGATGCCTTCGGACACCAGCCGCCGCGCGGCGAAGACGATCGCTTCGGCCGAGGAGTCGTCCAGCCAGTGGAGATCGTCGATCGTCACCAGGAGCGGCCCCTCCTCGGCCATGACGCTGAACAGGTTCAGCATGGCCACGCAGATGGCGAAGCGGTCGGGGGAGACGGCCGGGCCGAGTGCCAGGGCCGCCCGCATGGCGGTCGCCTGGCTCGTGGGCAGGCGGTCCAGCAGATCCGTCGCGGGCAGGACAAGCTGGGAGATACCTGCGAAGGGAATGTGACGTTCCGTCTCGACTCCCGCGATGGAGACCACGCGCAGGCCGTCGGCGTGCGCACGAGCGAAGTCCAGCAGGACCGTCTTGCCCATGCCCGCTTCACCGCACAACACCAGGACGCCGCTCCGGCCGCCTTTCGCCGTGTCGAGCAGGCGGCCGAGCGCGTCGATCTCCGAAGTCCGGCCGCAGATCGTGCTCATCACGGTGGCCTCCATCACCCGGCTCGCGGCCCGCCGGGATCGGGTCGCGTGACCAGAGTAGGAACTCGCGCTGTCCGGGGAAATCCCTTGCACAGAGAGCGCGATGGGTGAGGGACGCCACCTGACGGGGTGGCCCTTCCCCCGCGGTAAGGGCCACCCCGTCATCAGTTCGTCGCCCGGTCGTTGGCCACGGTGAGGGCGAGTTCGGCCCAGTCGCCGCCCTCGTCGGTGTTGTGCACGCGCAGGGACGTCCCGTGGGAGGCGCCCGGCGCCACCAGCAGTGACGTGGTGGCCGTCCCGTCCAGGTCGGTGGTGTTCCCGGCCTGACCCCAGCCGCCCTCGTACAACAGGCACCTGACCTCGACGTCGACGGCGTTGGTCACGAGCAGTCGGCAGGTGATGTCGTACTCGATCCGCACCTCGTCCGCGACCAGGTAGACGGGGGGCGGCGCCAGCCGCCGGACGGGCTGGTCCGGGGTCAGCACGAGGATCTCCGACCGCGGGCCGGGGTCGGAGATCTGCGCCGGGAACGGCCAGGGCTCGTCGTCGACGCCGTAGAAGTCGAAGAAGAGCGTGACGCGGCGGAAGCGCTCTGGAGGCTCTTCCAGGTCCAGATCCACCACGCGGGTCTCGGCGGGCTCATCGGGGGTGATCCGCCGGGCGGCGGTCATCAGCACCCCGCCGATGGACTTGGCCGCCGTGAGCTGGTAGGCGCCGAAGGGGACGTCGGGCAGGGTGTAGCGGCCGTCGGGACCAGTGATGGCCGACTTGCCGTCGAAGATCTGGACGACCGCGCCCGCCACCGGAGCGTTACGGAAGCGGACCTGACCGCTGACCGTTCCCGACACCATGACGCGTCGCCAGCGGGAGATGGTGACGCGCTCGGTCCGAGGCTCACGGAACTGCAGCGGTTCGGCGTAGCCGTACAGCCCGCCCTGGGCGGGGCCGTCCCAGAACAGCAGGTTGTCAGGGGATATGGCCGACGCGTCGGTGACGCCGCGCCAGGCGTCGGAGTTGCCGCCCTGGTCGTCGTCGGCGGCGAAGGCGTTCACCAGCTGCCCGGCGATGTTGTCGGCGTAGTCGGTGAGGAGATCGGCCAGCCCGCCCAGCCAGCCCATCTGGTCCAGAGCCTGCCGGCGGGTGTAGTCGTACAGCCAGGTCGCCGCCGCCAGGCGTTCGGCGGCGGTGTACCGGTAGAGACCATCGGGCGAGTTGGGGGAGACCTCGGCGCCCGAGGCGACGTCCTCAGCCTCCAGGTCCTCGGGCAGGACCGCGGCCCGGCGCGCCTCCAGGACGTGCCCGAGCCGACGGTGGACGTCCCAGATGAACGAGGAGCAGACCGTGCCGACCGTGCCCTGCGCCCACCCGGCCTCCGGGCCGGCCGGCGTCAGCGTCGAACGCGGATCGGTGTAGGCGTACAGGCGGTAGTGGCTCTTGGAGGTGACGCCGGGACGCCCGGCCCCCGCACGGGCGCTGTCGGCGGCGGCGTGCAACATCGCCCGGACGGTGGCGGTCTCCTGCGACGGGTCGGGCTTGAGCACCAAGGGCTGGACGACCTCGAACCGGTCGTCGTAGGTGCTCCCGATGCCGTACGGCGTGAACGCGGAGATCACGTACGAGTCGCCGTCCGGGTCGATGAACTCCTCTCCGTGGACCGCGCCGTCCACGCTCTGCGCCACCACGCCGGGCCACATGTACTTCAGTGCGCCGGGGTCGATGAGGTTGGCCGAGTTCACCGCGCCGCCGAGGCTGGCGTCGATGCGGTCGAACAACCGCTCGGATGACGCCGTGGAGTGGGTGATCTCGTCGTGGTTGCGGGTCATGATCCCGGAGTGGCTGTAGGGCATCGGTGGGTCGACCCGGCGGAGCAGTTGCCCGATGACGTCGGGCCCGCCCGGTGACAGCACCACGTCCCCCTTGCGGGCGTTCAAGAACCGGGCCGGCAGGGTGACCTCGATCTCCTCGGTCGTGAGCTGGCAGGCCAGGTTGCCGTCGCGGGCCTGCTGCCTCTCCTGCTCGCCGAGGTTGGCGGGGTCGCACACCGCGCCTTCCACCACGGGGCCGGGTGCGGGCAACGCCATCAGTGCCATGGACCCGGGCAGCAGCGCCGCCGTCCCCGCGCTTCCGGGGACCCCCACCAGGCCGGCGATGGCGGCCGGCGCGCTGAGCACCGTAGCGATCGCGTCGCGTGCCTGCGCGCCGATCTTCGGGCCCGAGCGGACGTCGATGGCCACCGTTCCCGACACCTGGTCGATGACGAGGTCCTGCGGCGACAGCACATCGTGGCTCACGTCCTGGAGGATCTCGTCGAGCCCCAGGACGACCTCGTCCCATGGCCAGGTCTGCTGCTGTTGCGTGTCGACCTTGGCCTCGGCCATGCGGATCGGCGCCGGAATCTCGAACGTCGCCGACAAGCGCACCGGCGTACCGCCCGCGGAGCCGGCGTAGTACACGGTGAATCCGTCGGCGTCGGGTGCGAGCGAGTCCCCGTAGGGGGCGCAGACGGCGATCGCCTTGACGGACTCCGGCGCGATCGTCACCGGCGTTCCCAGAGCCGTGAAGGCGGGCGGCAGATCTCCGGACAGCGGCACGACGGCCATGCGATCGAGGATGAGGGGAACCTCCTCGACATTGCGCACCTGCAACTGCCCGACGAAGCCGGCGTGCGACTTGGCGGCGAACAGCTCCGATGTCGTCGGGGGCACGATGGTGCCGAGATCCCGGCAGGTGGCGTAGGCCGAGTACACGGTGAGATTCCTGGACACCTCCACCTCGTCCTCCACCGAGCGGCAGCGGATCACGAATCCGGTGCTGCGGCGCCGGTGGTCGATGGAGCCGCTGTAGTCGTGCTCGGCGAACGGCGCCATGGTGACGGCGGTGGTCCCGTCGCCGAAGTCCCACTCGTACCGGGCCTTGGTCCTGTCGATCCCCGTCTGGACGATCTGCCGCGCCCGGGTGGGGTCCAGCGGGCCGGAGGTCACCTCCATTCGCCACGGGCCGCGCGTGCCCCGCCGCCCGATCATCGGCTGGTCGGTGACCCGCACCGGTTCCCGCGCGAGAGTACGCAGCGCCTTCGCGAATCCCCCGGGGATGGTGGGGGCGGACAAGGAGGATCGGGGTCCTGCTTGTGGCGCGCGCACCCGGCTGCGCTGGGACGGCGCCGAGAGGTCGCCCAGGGTGAACGCGACCCGGTACCCGGCGGCCGAGGGACGGGCCACCCGCAGCATGGCGGGCACCGGAGCCGCCGAGGCGGGACTTCGCACCGTGACAGGCTCGCCCTCCACCGGGATGACGACGTCGTGTGACTCCTCCCCATGGCGGATCGTCAGACTCCGCGGCCCTGGGGCCGCGAACTGAAGGTGGTGGACGGCGCCGTTGCGGCCGTCCACCACCACGGCGTCCTCCGCCAGCGGCACGCCGTTGTCGTCCAGAACCTCGACCAAGACCGTTTCGGCTGGTCGGGGGCGCGCCGGTGTGACGCGTACGGATCCGATCGATGGCATCTCGCCCTCCTTGAGCGACGCGGCTTTCGCTGACGAACGTAGGATCGCCGGCTGTAGTCCCGCTTCAGGGGAGAGCACCGGGAAATCCCTAGGTGTACTGCACCTGGGTGGTCAGGAGGGCAGGCCAGGGGCCTTACTCAGGAGCGCGGGAGGCCGCGGGCCAGGGCACCGGAATGGGAACGGCGGCACGCGCGGGCACGGCGTCCGGGGTGGCCTGGCCGCGAACAGGGCCGCGTGTCAGCCCGACGGGGTGGCGATCGTGACGGGGGCGTCGTAGTCGTCGAGGGTGACCAGCACCGTGCCGCTGTTGGCGCCCGTGCCGATGGGCAGGCTGGCCTTCAGCAGGCGGCCGGTGTCCTTGGCGATCCACACCTTCCCGTTGACGCCCTGGTTCACCGCGGGCACCAGCGTGACGATGACCTGTTGTGACAGGGTCACGGCCACGCGGTAGGCGTCCACGCCGTCGATCTTCTCGGCGGCCTCGGTCTTGGGATCGGAGGCGGTGGACAGCAGGCGTGCCACCCCGGTCTCGGGGTTCAGGATGGCCGAGGGGTCGTAGATGCTCGCCAGCTCTTTGCGGGTCATCGTCTGGTAGCCCCCGGTGGGGCCCTTGAAGTACACGGTGTCGCCCGTCAGGACGAAGTTCAGCTCTTGCAGGTTGCCCAGGACGTCGATCTGCAGGGTGCCCTTGGCGTCGCCCTCACGCGTCAGGGAGCCGTCGGCGTTCTTGACGGGAACCGGCGGCTTGCCCTCGCTCGTGATCGCGAACGCGACGCTCTTGACGTCGCGCATCGCCGCCGCGGCCTTGTCGAGCAGCTCGCGGCCCGCGGGCAGATCGGCGCCGCCCGGCGAGGACGTGCAGGCGACGGCCAGCCCCAGCGCGAGGACGAGCCACACCATCAGCAGCGACGCGCGCCCGGGCGGCGAGCCCGCCCTGGAGGCGGCGTCCGGTGAGGGACCCGTCCGGGCCGGGGCGAGCCTGGAGGAGGCGGCGCCGATGGGGACGGCACGGTGAGACCGGGAAGCGAGCGACCTTTTCGACACAGCCGGGATGCTAGCCACCACGGCGCGCTCATCCGCGCGTTTCCGAGTATCGGTTTGAGGTCGGACGGCGCTAGGAGCGTTCCTCCGCCCGCAGGCGCAGGAGGTGCTTGACGACCGGGCTGTAGGCGACCTCGAGCGCCTCGATGAGCTCGGGCGTCAGGCGGTCGATGAAGTGGTAGCGGACGTTGGCGACGTGCATGGGCGCGACGCGCTGCATCGTCTCCCAGCCCTGCTCGGTGAGCACGGCGAACGTCCCCCGCCGGTCGTCGGGGCAGCTCTCTCTGCTGACGAGGGAGGCGGCCTCCATGCGGGCGATCTGGTGGGACAGGCGGCTGCGAGACTGGATCGTCGCCTCGGCCAGGTCGCTCATGCGCATACGATGGCCCGGGCTCTCGGAGAGGTTCACCAGGATCTCGTAGTCGTTCAGCGACAGTCCGAACCCCTGAAGCTCACGGTCGAGCCGATGCTCGAGAAGCTTGTGCGCCGCGAGGTGGGCGCGCCACGCTCGCTGCTCGCCGCCGCTCAGCCAATTGGTGTCGAGGTCGTCCGATTCCGCCGTGCTCATGGTTGTGAATCTATCTCCCCCGGGGCCCTCATGAGGCGGTTGACCTCGGTCGAATGCAAGGATCGTTCCTGATTTGCACGACTTTGCGGCCGGAACGATGTATCTGCGCCCGGACAAAGGAGAAGGAGCGGCGAGATGAGCGACGACGGGACGCGGCCCGCTTCCGGTCAGGAGAGCCTCCTCACGGTCGCGGTGGCCGCGGGGATCAACCTCGCGATCGCGGTGGCCAAGGTCGCGGCGGGCCTGATCAGTGGTTCGGCGGCCATGCTGTCGGAGGCCGCGCACTCGGCCGCCGACACGGTGACCGAGGTGCTGCTGCTGGTGGCGGTCAGGCGCAGCGGGCATCCGGCCGACCCGCGGCATCCGTTCGGGTACGGCAAGGCCGGGTTCTTCTGGGCGCTCATGGCGGCCGGCGCGACGCTGCTGATCGGCGCCGGTTTCTCGATCACCCACGGCGTGCAGACGATCATGGACGGGGAGGACCTGGGCGACCTCAGGGTCTCCTACATCGTGCTGGTGATCGCCTTCATACTGGAGGGCGTCTCGTTCCTGCGGGCCTTCCACCAGGTGCGCACGGAGGCCCGCCGGCTGAACGTGAGCCCCGGGCGGTACGTCGTGAAGACCACGGACACGGCGCTCAAGGCGGTCGTCTTCGAGGACGCGGCCGCCCTGCTGGGCATCGGCGTGGCGTCGCTCGGCCTGCTGGGCTTCCAGCTCACCGGGTCGGCGCTGTGGGACGGCCTGGCGTCGATCGTGATCGGCCTGCTGCTGCTCGGCGTCGCGCTGTACCTGATCAGGGCGAACGCCTCGCTGCTGATCGGGCAGGCGGCGCCGCCCCGCGTCCAGCGGGCGATCCTCGCGGAGATCGACGACCGTCCGGAGGTGCAGGAGGTCGTCGAGCTGCTGACCATGATGCTGGGGCCGGACGACGTGCTCGTCGCCGCGAAGATCGACTTCGTGGACGAGTGCACGGGGCACCGGCTGGAACAGGTGTCCGACGAGATCGAGCGGCGCCTGAAGGAGCGCTTCCCCGGCATCGGGCACGTCTTCCTCGACCCGACTCCGGGAGCGGACGTGCGCCTCCGGGCGACGCCCGCGCCGGTGCGGTCAGGCGTCGATCCGGCGCAGCTCGGCCGGGTGGTCGGTGACGGCGGCTCCGACGACGGGGCCGGAGGTCCACTCGAGTAGGCGGCGCCCCTTCCATCCCGGCGTCCCTTCGGGCGCGCCGTGACCGTCCATGTCAGACAGGTCGGTCAGCGGGAAGTCGTCGATCTTCAGCTCGCCTCGCTTGACCAGGGCCTCCTTGCGCACCCACTGGCGGATCACCCGCCGCTTGTCGTAGCCGAACAGGGCCAGCTCGCGGGGCGTCAGGGTGAACTCGACCAGGCCGCGATCGACCTCGCCGTCCGGCACGTGCTCGGCGTCGACCCCCACCCGGCCCGTCCCCGCCACGGCGCACACGTACCCGGACGTGTGGGACAGGCTCACGCCGAGATCGGGCGCCTCGGCGATGGACGGGCGGCCGTGGCCGGGGCCGTGCTCGTCGCAGTACTGGATCAAGGTCAGCTCGTCGGCGGGCAGCCCCAGGCAGGCGGCGGCGCACTGCCGGACGAGCAGGTGGGCGGCCACGAAGTCGTCCCGGTCGCGATCGCGGACGAAGCGCGCCGCCCGCTCGCGCTCGGTGTCGGTCAGCGTGCCACCCACCGCGGCCAGCACGGCGTCCGTGCGGCCGGCCATCACGATCGAATCGCGCACGCGCCCACCCTAGCGGCACCGCGACCGGCCGGGATCAAGGGACGAGATCTCCCATCCAGGCCTCGATCTCGTCGGGGTGGCGGGGGAGGGCCGCGGACATGAGACGGGCGCCGTCCTCGGTGATCAGCAGGTCGTCCTCGATGCGCACGCCGATGCCGCGGAACTCCGGCGGCAGGGTCAGGTCGTCCGGCTGGAGGTACAGGCCGGGCTCGACGGTGAGCACCTGACCGGCCTCGAGCACGCCGTCGAGGTAGACGGACGCGCGGGCCTTGGCGCAGTCGTGGACGTCCAGGCCGAGCATGTGCCCGCTGCTGCACAGGGTGTACCGGCGGTGCAGGTCTCCCTCGGCGGAGTCGAGCACCCCCCACTCGCGCAGCCCCTCGGCGATCACCCGCATCGCGGCGGCGTGGAAGTCGCGGAAGCGCGCGCCCGGCCGCAGAACGGCGATCGCCGCGCTCTGCGCCTCGTACACCAGCTCGTAGACCTGCCGCTGGACGGGGCTGAACCGGCCCGACAGCGGCAGGGTGCGGGTGATGTCGGCGGTGTACAGCTCGTCGGTCTCGACGCCGGCGTCCAGCAGCAGCAACTCGTCGCGGTTCAGCGCTCCGTCGTTGCGGATCCAGTGCAGCACGCACGCGTGCGCGCCGGAGGCCACGATGCTGTCGTACCCGGCCGCGTTGCCCTCCAGCCGGGCCCGCAGCCCGAACACCCCCTCGACGTACCGCTCGCCGCGCGGGTGGGCGAGGGCCTGCGGCAGCGCGCGCACGACGTCCTCGAAACCGCGCCCCGTGGCGTCGACGGCGTGCTGGAGCTGGGCGACCTCCCAGTCGTCCTTGATCAGCCGCATCTCGGCCAGGAACGAGGTCAGCTCGTCGTCCCCGTCGTGCGGCGCCACCCGGGCGTCCACGGAGGCGTCGACGCCGCGCAGCACCCTGGCGGGCCCGCCCAGGGCGTCGGGCAGGCGGCCGATCGGCGCGCACTCGATCTGGTACAGCGCCTCCGCTTCGGCCAGGGTCGGCCGCGCGCCGACCCAGAACTCGCCGTACCGGCGGTCGCGGTAGAACTCCTGGCCCGCCGTGCCCTCGGCGGAACGCGGGGAGCGGGGGCGGGTGAACAGCGTGGCGGCCCCGGAGGGCGCGATGACCAGCACGTCGTCCGGCTGCTGCCCGCCGGTCAGGTAGGCGAACGCGCTGTGCGTCCTGAACCGGTGGTCGGAGTCGTTGCTGCGGACCTTGAGCGTCCCTGAGGGGATGACCAGCCGCTCACCGGGGAACCGCTGAACGAGCGCGGCCCGGCGCTTGGCGGTGTAGGCCGCGAGCGGCAGCGGCGCCAGATCATGCCGGCTCGTGTCGTCCCAGCCGCCGGTCATGAAGGCGGCCAAGGCGTCGGATATCGGCAGGTCGTGACTTCCGGTGTTCAGCTTGTCGTTCATCTGCGGCCCCGTGGAGAGAAGTGGTGGCTGGCATGGTACTCAGGCCGTCCGGGGTCCGCGGAACGCCTTTAGGCGAAAGCGCGCTTAAGGATAGTGTCAAGTGGGGAAGCCACAGATACCCTTCCTGGCCTCCCCTTACCGTGACGAGGTGGTGTCGATGCTCATCAGCGCGATCCTGCGGAGCAAAGGAAGCACGGTGACGACCGTGCGCCCGCAGGCCACGGTCAACGAGTTGCTGGCGACTCTCGCCGATCTCAACATCGGCGCGGTCGTGGTGTCGGAGGACGGCGAGACGATCGTCGGCATCGTCTCCGAGCGCGACGTGGTGCGCCGGCTGCACCAGCGCGGCCCCGGCGTCCTGGACGAGCCGGTGGCGTCGATCATGACCACTCCGGTCCGCACCTGCGAGCCGGACGCGGACGTCGAGGACATCCGCAAGACCATGACCGACCACCGTTTCCGCCACCTTCCCGTCGTCAGCGGGGGCCGTCTGGCGGGCATCGTCAGCATCGGGGACGTGGTCAAGAGCGCCATCGAGGAACTGGAGACCGAGAAGGCCCACCTGGTCGACTACCTCCACGGCTGACCCGCCGGCCCGCCCCGGCGACGCCCGGCCCTGGCACCGCCGGGCGCCGGACGACTCCGCCGCCCCGCGTGCGTCACTCTTTCGGCCGCCTCGCCCGGGGGCGAGGTTCCGCGTCCCTCGTCGAGACGGCGTTCAGGCTCCGAAACCGATCGCGAACGCCCGCTGGAGGTAGTCCCAGACCTGTGCGGTCAGCACGCCGCGCGTCGCGGCCTCGGGCCCTTTCCTGTCGATCCGGGCATAGATCGACGACATCATGGCCGGGTCTCCGCCCGCCATGTCCCGCATCAGCGCGGTCCAGCGCCGCGCCGACTCCTGTGCGGCGGGGTCGGCCGGGTCCGTTCCGTCGTCGATGTGCCGCTGGAGCTCGGCGACGACCTCGGCACCCTGCCGCAGCCATTCGGTGAACCTGTCGGCGAAGCCGGGATCCAGATGCCGCCGCTTGGCCTGAGCCAGTTGCTCGGGCGTGAAGTCGTTCGCCTGCACGAGTGCCTCCATGGCTTCGATGAGCTGGTCGATGGACGGCTCGGTGGCCCGCAGGATGGCCTGGAGGAGGGCCGTGAGCCGGACGCGCAGGTGGCGATGCGCCTCGATGGTGCGCTCGACGTGGGCGAGCTGGGCGCGTACCGCCGAGCCGAGGTCCTCGGGGCCGCCGTCGAGCGACTCGGCGATCTGGGCCAGCGGCATCCCGAGCTGGCGTAGCGCGAGGATCCGGTACAGCCGGCGGACGTCGCCGCCGGTGTACACCCGGTGCCCGGCCGGCGTGCGCACCGTCGGCGCCAGCAGCCCGATCCGGTGGAAATGATGCAGGGCGCGGACGGTGAGGCCCGTCGCCGCGGCCAGGTCACCGATCTTCCAGAGTCGTTCGTCCACGTGATCACCCGGATCGACGCTATTGCCTGACGCGACGTCAGGCACAAGCCCCGGACACCACCGATTCCCCCTGGACCGTTGCTCGGGCATGACCCCGCCGCCGGTTCCTCCTGGTTGCACCTGGTTGCACCTGACCCGACGTCAGGCGGCACCATCCCCGTGGGTCCGTCACGCGGGCCGGCGGACGGCCGTCGCGCCCGTGGATCTCCCCCCAGCCGCATCCGACAAGGAGAGCCGTTCATGCGTTCCAGAACATCCGGTGGGCGAGCCGTGACGACGATCGCCGGAGTCGCCGTCGCGCTGTCCGCCGTCCTCGCCGATCCGGCGCACGCCAGGACGCTCCACGCCCCGGTCGTGACCGAATTTCCCGTCACGCCCGGCTCGGGCCCGACGTTCCTCGCCGCCGGTGCGGGCGGCACCGTGTGGTTCACCGAGCTGACCGGCGACCGGATCGGGCGCATCGGCGACGGCGGCGCGCTCACCGAGTTCCCGATCCCGACGCCGGAGGGCGCCCCGCTCGACGTCACCGCCGGCCCGGACGGCGCCATGTGGTTCACCGAGTTCCTCGGCAACAAGATCGGCCGGATCACCGGCGCCGGCGACATCACCGAAGTGCCGATACCCACCCCTGGCAGCCGTCCGGAGGGCATCGCCACCGGCCCGGACGGGAACCTGTGGTTCACCGAGGGGGCGGCCGGCAAGATCGGGCGCCTCAGACCCGCGGGTGGGATCACGGAGTTCCCCGTGCCCACCTCCGGCAGCGCGCCGCACGCCATCACGGCAGGTCCGGACGGCGCGATGTGGTTCACCGAGCCGGGCGGCAACCGCATCGGGCGCATCACCCTCACCGGGCGGATCACCGAGTTCGCGCTTCCCACCCCGCGGAGCGACCCGCACCGCATCGTCACCGGCCCGGACCATGCCCTGTGGTTCACCGAGCGGGGCGTCGACCGGATCGGCCGCATCACGCCGAGCGGCCGGATCACCGAGTTCCAGCTCGCCGAGGGCGGTCAGCCTCTCGACATCGCCCCGGGCGCGAACGGGGACCTGTGGTTCACCGAACGCGCCGCCGGCCGCGTCGGACGGATCACCCGGACCGGGAAGATCACGCACTTCGCGGTGCCCACCTCCGCCGCCGAACCCCTCGGCATCACCGCGGGCGCCGGCGGGACGATCTGGTTCGCCGAGGGCGCGAGCGACAGGATCGGCCGCCTGCGCGCCACGCGCCGGACGGCCCCGCCGCCCGGCGCGTGGCGTGGTGCGTCTACCAGCGCAGGCGAAGCGTGGCGATGAAGTCGTTCAGCCGCTGGGAGATGATCCGGTGGTCGTGCGCGGACGGGTGCCAGTCGCAGCCGCCGTAGTCGAGTTCGGCGTTGTCGTAGTACCAATAGCGCACCCGGTCGTCGCCCTGCTCGTTGCGGTCCTGGACGATCTGCCGCGCCGCGTCGGCGAACGTCGTCGCGTCGGACGCGCGGGTCGCGCTGACCACGATGATCGCGCGCTTGCCGTACCGGTCGCGGAGCTTGTCGATGAAGCCCTGGTAGGCGGTCTTGTAGGCGGCGACCAGGGATTCGGGGGTCCACGGCTCGCCCGGGTTGACGGCGGTGGAGAAGTCGTTGATGCCGAGGCCGACCACGATCAGCTGCGGGCGCCAGGTGCCCGGGTTCCTCCAGACGTCGCCGGGCACGCCGATCAGGGCCCGGTCGTAGTAGGTGCGGAAGTCGGTGCCCGGCTCGATGCCGTTGTAGTTGCGCACCATCCCGCGGCCGGAGAAGGCGTTGAGCTGGTAGTCGGCGTCCAGGCCGCGCGCGGTGAGGGCGCCGAAGGCGAGGTCGGCGTTGGTGTTCCGGTCGAGCTGCCCCGGGGCGGGGCACTCGCGGGTGGGGGAGAGGTTGCCGTAGCCGGCGGTGTAGGAGTCGCCGATGAACTCGATCTGCCGGCGGCGATCGGCCGGCCGGGGAAGGACGGCGCCGCCCGGGGCGGCGACGAATCCGCCGAACTCGCCCACGGCCGATGGGCTCTCGGTGCGCTTGACGAGCCGCACACTGTGCAGGCCGTGGCGCAGGTTCCTGACCCAGTATGTGGTGCGGCCCGGGGTCACCAGCGTGGCGACGGTGGCGCCGTCGACCTGGACGTCGTAGTCGTTGACGGCGTCGTTCAGGGCGATCCCGACTCCGGTGCCGGCGAAGCGGCCCTCGAAGTAGACGCCCGGCCAGCTGTACCGCACGGACCTCCCGGCGATCTGGACCCGGCCGGCGGTGTGCGCCTTGGCCGGCACGGCCGTCGCCGTGGCTCCCGCGGATGTCGTGTTCCCCGCGGGTGTCGTACCGGAAGGGGCGGTCGCGTGGGCGGCCGCCGGCGGCAGTGTGGCGGCCACCGCCAGCGCGGCCAGTGCCGCCTTCACCTGTATGCGTCGCACGGTCTCTCCTTGTCCTGCCGGCGAGCGCCGTGGGTCACGCTCCGCCGGGCGATGAGGGGCCAGCGTTGAAAGCTTCATGGGCGCGGGTACGGCGACGGCCGCCGGTGGAGGCCGCGGCGCGGCGGCATGACGGCTCACCGGGGCGCGGACGTCCGGCGGAGGTGCGGATGACGTGGGGGGCAACGCCCATCCTTCGCGTCGGGGCGGACGAGGTCGGCGGCAGGCCCGGAGAACACGTGAGGCCCGGCGCCGCGCAGAGTGTCCGCGCCACCACCCCGGCCGTCAAGACCACCGAACCGCCCGGCGTGACGCGGAAAGCCCCCGACCCCTCAGTAGCTGTCACTCCAGCGATACCAGGGGCCCTGGATGTGCTCGAAGGACGAAGCGACCGACGGGTCGGAGTCGTCGTCCGGAACCCGCTCAGGGCTCCAGACGTAGCCGTAGGGGTCCACGCCGGGCCCGTTCTCGCCCACCTTGAAATAGACGCGGTCGCCCTCGCGGTAGACGGCCTGGAACTCGATGTCCCCGATCTCCCGCGGCCGGGTTCTCGTGCCGTCGTCCGGCCCGGCCGTCCGAGCGACCTGCTCCATCTCGGCGAAGGAGCGCACGACGCGTTGCTCGTCGCCGTGTCCGCAGGATGCCAGCGATGCCAGTGCCACGCAGACGACCAGTTTCCTCACGCCTTGATCGTCCCCTATCGAGAGCCGCTCGCAGCGCCGCGGCCAGGCCGACCTTGTGCGTCCGAGAAATCAGGACAGGGTGGCGAAGACGCCTGTCTCTCCTGCTCCGCCCGGCGAGGGCGCCGTGGGTCACGCTCCGCCGGATCCGGTGCTCTCGCCTCGGGTCGTTGTCGCCGTCCTGTCCCTCGCGGCGCCTCGGGGCTGAGCCGGTCAGATGCGGGCCGTGCTCGGCCGGCCGGCCGGCGTGGTCGGCACGTCGAGCCCGGCCGCTCCCAGCACGTCCTCCAGTTCGACCTCGCCCGTGGTGAGCGCGGTGCGCCGGCCTCGGGGGAGTCCCCACGCGATGAGGGCGGCGGCGATGAGCGTGCCGGCCGCCGCGCCCGCGAAGACGAGCACGAACTGGGACTCGCGGGGCACGGGCACCGGCGCGCCCGGGATGAGGTCGCGGGTCAGCATGGTGATGACGAAGGCGGTGCCGAGCGACATGCCCACCGAGCGGGCGATGGAGTTCACGCTGTTGGCGATGCCGGTCTCGGCCGGAGCCACGTGCTCGATGAGCAGCGGAGGCAGGGCCGCGTAGCCGAACGTCACGGCGGTGTTGACCACGAACGCTCCGGCGATGACCTCCCACGTCGCCGTGTGCAGGGCGGCGAGCAAGGTGAATCCGGCGAAGGCCAGCAGCATCGACAGGACCAGGGTCGCCTTCGCGCCGTAGCGGGCGACGAGGCGCCCGCCCAGCGGAGCTGTGACGACGCCGGCGGCGGTGCCGGGCAGCAGGTAGATGAGGCTCGTGGCGAGCACCGTCGCCCCGAAGCCGTACCCGGCGACCGCGGCCGGCGTCTGCACGAAGACCGAGACCGCGAGGAAGGCGACGAACATCGAGACGCCGAGGAACAGGCCCGCCACGTTCGCCAGGACGATCGGGCGGTGGGTGAGCATCCGCATGCTGACCAGCGGCTGGCCGATGCGCCGCTCGACGAGCACGAAAGCCGTGAAGGCGACGACGGCGCCGGCGAGCGAGACGAGCACCGCGGGCGACGCCCACCCCCACGTGTTGCCCTCCTCCAGGGGCAGCAGGAGCAGCACGAGGCCGGCGCCGAGCAGGATCGCGCCCGTCCAGTCGATGCCTCCGGAGGCCACCGCCTTGCGGCGCGGCAGCGTCCATGCCCCGGCGAGCCCGACGGCGCTCATCAGCGTCGCGAGCCAGAACAACCGGTGGTAGTCGCCGCCGGACCTCATGAGCAGCCCTGTGACCACCAGCCCGAGCCCGGCGCCGACCGCCAGCATGCCGCTCACGAGCGCCATGGCGCCGGTGAGGCGGAGTGGCGGCAGCTCTTCGCGGAGCACGCCGATGGCCAGCGGGAACAGCCCGAAGCTTGCGGCCTGCATGACGCGGCCGAGCAGCAGCAGGGGGAGGTCGGCGGTCGTCGCCGCGATCAGCGAGCCGGCCAGGACGACGACGAGCACGCCGAGCATGACCGGGCGCCGCCCGCGCAGGTCGCCGAGCCGGCCGACCAAGGGGGTCAGGACGGCCGCCGCCAGCAGGTTGGCCGTCACAACCCAGCTGGCCGCGGTGGCGGAGACGCGCAGGTCGACCTGGATGTTCGCGACGACCGGTACGACCAGGGTCTGCAGCGCGGAGACCAGAAGGACGCTGTAGGCCGCGATCGGCAGGACGAGGCGGGAAGGCCGGGACGCGTGCGCGGCCTGCGACATGACGAACTCCTCTTCGAGCGGGTACTCCGGCAGAGCCTAGACGGGAAGTTGATGATTCTCAACATCGTGTCGAAAAAAGCCGATGCTGTGTCGATAGCAGGTGGCGCGGCTGTAGACTCGTGCCATGCCTGGAATCGGAAGCCGCAGAGGCCCCACGAAGGGCGACCAGCGAGAGCGCGCCCTGCTCGACGCCGCCCGCGTGATATTCCGCGATAAGCCGTTCGGCCAGGTGACCATCGACGAGTTGGCGAGCGCGGCCGGCATCGCCCGATCGGGCTTCTACTTCTACTTCGAGTCCAAGCAGGCGGTGCTCGCCGCGCTGTGCGACCAGGTCATCGGCGAGAACGACAAGGAGATGGCCGAGTGGCTGGCCTCCGACGGCCTCGACCGCGAGGCGCTGCGCCGGGGCATGGCCGGCGCGCTGGCCCGGTGGCGCGTCGAAGGCCGGTGGATGCGCGAGGCCTTCCACAATCCCGACCCGGGGCCGGAGGTCCTCCAGATTCGTGAGCGCCTCACCGCCGACGGCTGTTCGGCGGTCAGCCGGCGCATCGAGCGGGACGCGCGGGCCGGCCTGACCGTGGACGGGCCGCCCGCGCTGCTCGCGTCGATGGTCCTCAACCTGCGCATCTCGACGCTCGCCGACGCGTTCGCCAACCCCGGCGAGCACACCGACGACGAACTGCTCGACACGCTCACCGACGCGACGCTGCGGCTGTTGTACGGAGTCGTGCCCGAGAGCGGCGTCCGCGCCGTCCCCGAAGAGATCACGGCCGGCTAGTTCGAGCTGTCCGACGTCAGCGATGGCAGGCCGGCGGGCACGTCGGGGACGTGGTCAAGAGCGCCATCGAGGAGATGGAGCCCGAATGGCCGGTGGCTTCGGCGCCATTCGGCCGGGTGGGATGCGAGTGCCGCTGCCCGCCTGGCTTGGGGGCCTGGCGCGGAGGGTCGTTCCACGTGATCGACATTGCCGAAGGTGGCGCGGGCGGGACGGGTGCGGAAGACTGCCCCGATGACTGCTGAGTACGCCCAGAGTGACCAGTTCCGTGGTGCCCGCATCCACCAGTGCGACCTTGCCGGTCTCGAGATCCGCGACTGCGAGGTCAGCGGTCTGAAGATCGTCGACTGCTATGGGAGCGACGTCTACCTCGGTGGCGACTTCGAACGTCTCGTCGTCAACGACGTCGACGTGACCGCCTACGTCGAGGCCGAGCTCGACCGGCGGCACCCCGCGCGGGTGCTGGCGCGTGACGCCGCGTCCCCCGACGACTATCGGGCTGCTTGGGATGCCATCGAGACGCTGTGGGCGGCGACACTCGACCGCGCCAGGCTGTTGCCCGAGGCCAAGCTGCACGAGCAGGTCAACGGCGAGTGGTCGTTGGTCGAGACCCAACGGCACCTGCTGTTCGCCGGCGATGCCTGGCTCGGCAATGCCGTGCTGGAGGAGGAAGCGTCGTACCACCCGTTGGGCTTCCCTGCCGGCGGGATGCCGCCCGACGCGACGGCGAAGCTCGGTCTCACCCTCGAAGCCACCCCGACGCTCGACGAGGTGCTCGCGCCGCGGCTCGCCCGCATGGCCACGATGCGCCGTGTCGTCGACGGGCTCACCGAGGCCGAGCTCGATCGGGTATGCGGTCGCAAGCCTGCGGACCCGTATCCCGACCAGGAGTACGTCGTGCGCCGCTGCCTCAAGGTGGTGCTGAAGGAAGAGGCCGAGCATCACCGGTATGCGGTGCGCGACCTCGCCGTGCTCGAGGCAGGCGCCTGAACCGGCGCCTGAACCGGCGCCGACCCGGCCGGACATGACCTCCAGCCGCATTGCGTGCTGCTAGGACGGTCATCCAACGGTCACGTCGACCACAAGACCACGCTGAAGCGCTGACTCCGTGCGGTTCGGGAGCGGCCGATTCCTTTTTGTAGTGGCCGGGGTCTACATGGGGGGAGGCGCGGCCCGCGCAACGGGCCGGTCGGTCTCTCTCATGTACGCCGAGAAAGAGAGGCTGATCCGCAATGAGGATTCCCGCGACCATGCGCGCGCTGCAGCAGACGTCCCTCAACGGCCCGCAGGACATGCGCCTGATCACCGACGCGCCGGTGCCGAGCCCCGGCCAGGGCGAGGTCCTGATCCGCGTCACCACCGCCGGGATCAACTTCGCCGACATCTCGAAGGCCCGCGGCACGTTCCTGGACGGCCCGCGGCCACCGTACCTGGCGGGTTTCGAGGCCGCTGGTGAGGTCGTCGCGGTGGGCGAGGCGGTGACCGGCCCGCGACCGGGGGCCCATGTCGTCGGTGTCGGAGACGGCGCTTTCGCCGAGTACATGGTCCTGCCGGCGGCTGCGGCGGTGCCGGTGCCTTCGGGCTGGACGGAGCAGCAGGCGCTGGGTCTGGTCGTGAACTGGCCCACCGCGCTGGCCGCGCTCAAGCCGCTGGGCGGCATCGCTGCCGGGCACGTTGTGCTGATCCACGCCGCGGCGGGCGGGACCGGCCAGGCTGCGGTGAAAATAGCCAAGCACTACGGTGCGACGGTCATCGCCACCGCCTCGCCGGGCAAGCACGAGACAGTGCTGGCACTGGGAGCCGACCACGTCCTGGACTCCCTCGGCGGCGACCTCGCCGCCGAGGTGACGGAGCTGACCGGCGGTTCCGGCGTCGATGTGGTTCTGGAGTCGGCCGGCGGCGCCACCTTCGCCGCCAGCCTGGCAGCGGCCAAGCGGGTCACCGGCCGGGTCGTCGTCTACGGCGTGGCAGGCGGCGAGGCCCCGATCACCAACTGGGAGCTGGTGTACAAGCATCAGGTCCACGTCATCGGCCTCAATATCGGCGTGCTGATCCAGGCCGCGCCGCAGATCTTCGGCGAGCTCATGGGTGAGTTGTCCGTGCTCATCGCGGCCGGCGTGCTCGCCCCCAGCCTGCCCACCGTGTACGAACTGGCCGACGGCCCGAAAGCGCTGACGGAACTGGAAGCCAGGGCCACCGTCGGCAAACTGGCCCTGCTCGTGAACGGGCAGCCGTGATCGGCGGAGAGGGTGCCCGCGTCGTCGATGGCGGCCGCGGCGGGGCCTGGCGTCGTCGGCACGTGGACCACGCCCGGACGTGTCGCAGCACTAGGCTCGCGGCGTGACATCGCATCTGCGGGCGGCACCGAATCGAGATCGGTTCACCACCGAGACCGAGCGGTTCCGCCGGGAGTTGCTGGCGCACTGCTACCGCATGGTCGGCTCGGCGCACGACGCCGAGGATCTGGTGCAGGAGAGCTATCTGCGGGCGTGGCGGTCCTACTCCGGATACGAGGGCCGGGCGTCGATTCGGTCCTGGCTCTACAAGATCGCTACCAACGTCTGCCTGACGGCGTTGAAGCCGCGCCCGATCCGGGTGCTGCCCTCGGGGCTGACAGGCTCCTACGACGGACCCGATCGCCCGCCGAGTCCCGTCGCTCCAGGCGAGGTCTCATGGCTGGAACCGCTGCCGGACGCATGGATCGCCCCGCCCGCCGACGATCCGGCTGCGGTGGTGGTCGAACGCGAGTCGCTGCGGCTGGCGCTCATCGCCAGCCTGCAGCACCTGCCCGCCCGCCAACGTGCGATCCTCATCCTGCGCGAGGTGCTGGCGTTCTCGGCGGCCGAGACCGCGGAGATCCTCGACACCACCACGGCGGCGGTCAAGAGCGGTCTGCAGCGCGCCCGTGCCCGGCTGGACGAATTGAAGCCGGAGCCCGAGAAACTGCTCGAACCGACCGACCAGCGGGCACGCGCGCTGCTCGACGGCTACATCGCGGCCTTCGAGCGCTCCGATGCCGGCCTCCTGGAACAGGTACTGCGCACGGACGCCACATTGGAGGCGACCCCGTTCCGCGAATGGCAGGCGGGCCGGGCGATGTGCGTCCACATGCTCGACGCGTACGTGCTGGGCACACCGGGCGACTGGCGGATGATCGCGACCACCGCCAACGGCCAACCCGCCGCCGTCGTGTACCACCGGGATGCGGACGGCGCGCTCCGAGCCGACGGCGCCGTGGTGCTGACCCCCACCCCCACCGGCGTCTCCCGCGTGATCAAGTTCCACGATCCCGCGCTGGTCGCGACGTTCGGCTTCCCGGACGTGCTCGCGCACTGACCCGCCAACGGGTACAGCCGGAGTCGGCCTGCTCGAACTCTAGGCGTTTCGCATCGGCGTCGGCACGTTCCCGCAACCGCCTGGTCGGCTACTCGCAAGGCTGAGCCGCGAGCCGACCCGGGCGGGGTGATCCTCGACGATGCCCGTGAGAGGGTCGGCGCCTGACGGATCAGGACGGGATGGTGAAGGCGCCTGTTTTGACGCCGGCGACGAAGGATCGCCACCCGGAAGGGTCGAAAAGCAGCTTGGGTCCATCCGGAATCTTGCTGTCGCGTACCGCGACTACAGAAGGAAGGTTGTCGGCGACCTCGACGCACTGACCGCCGTTACCGCCGGAGAAGGACGACTTCCGCCACACGGCGGCGCTTAGATCCATTCCTGCCTCGCTTCCTCGATCATCTTGATGGATACGCGCTCAGGATAGGCCCAGAGTCGTATCGCTTCATATCGGTTTCGAGTCGAGGTCACCATGTCGTGGTCGGTGGTCACCTGTCCTTCGGCCGACGAGTCCGCGTGAATAGCGTGCGGCCGCCCGTCTTTGAGTTCGGCGATCATGAAGGCTCCCAGCAAGCCGATGAGACAGTGCGGGTCAACAACCTGGAAAGAGATGTTGGGCCGCTCGATGACCTCAAGCAAGTAGTCGAACTGCTCTCGCATCACCTCAGGCCCGCCGACCTGACGACGCAGCACTCCCTCATCGATGAGCGCCACGAATAGGGGAGGATCATCCCGGTCGAGGATGCCCTGCCGTTGTGCCCGGGCCTCGATGCGTGCTTCTACCTCCTCTGGGGCGATCTGGGGCTCCTGGCCGAAGATGTGCCGGGCGTAGGAGGGGGTCTGGAGGAGGCCGGGGACCAGCAGAGGGTCCCAGGACCAGATGATGCGTGCAGCCGGTTCGATTTCGTCTGCCCAGTCGACGAACCATGCCGGCCCGCTGGGACGGGCGGCGATGTGCTTACGCAAGTCCGTGAAGAAGGCGCCGTCGCCCGAGCCGAAGAGCCGGTCCAGCTTCTCGGCGTCGGACAGCGAGGGAGTGCGGCTGGCGGCCTCCAGTCGGCTCACCTGGGTCTGGGTGCAGCCCAGCCGTGCGGCCACCGCCGCCTGGGACAGTTGGGCGGCCTCCCGAAGGCGGCGCATCTCGGCACCGAAACGCGCGCGGGGGATTCCGGGCCGGGGAATGGCTCGACGCTCATCGCGTTCCTCCAGAAAAGAGGGAAAAATGGACTTTCTGGCTGGGCGGCTATACCAGGCGACGGTTTATGTAAACCGGATCCTGTCATCGCAGGTCATCTTCTGGGGTACCGATTCGGTCCTGGATTCGCTGGTCACGACGGCAATCTAAGCACACGCCTTCTTTGTTCGACAGGACAAAGGAAAGCAATTCATCGCCCGTGAATCAGCGAGGGGGACGAGTCATGTCTGATCGGAACGGCGCTCTTTCCTGCCACGGCGGCCCACGCCGAAGATGTACCGACAGTGGTCCGGCGGCGACGGGCGCGGAGCATGCGGCGTGCGTGGTCACGTCGGCGGTGAGGGAATGAGGTCGGACGAGCAGGTGCTCCGGCACGGTGGCGCGGTGCCGGGGACGGAGGCGTGGTGCGGGGAGTTTCCCGGTGACATCGCCTCCGTCCCGGCCGCGCGGGCGTGGGTGCGTGGACTGCTGGCGACGAGGGTCGCCGCTCCGGCCCTGGACGACGTCCTGCTCCTTCTCAGTGAGGTGGTGACCAACGCGGTTGCCCACTCCGACTCCGGGAGCGCGGTGGGCGGCCGGGTGACGGTGCGCGTCGCCGTGGCCCCCAGGACGGTCCATGTGGAGGTGACCGATGCCGGGTCGGCCACGAGCGCGCCCGTCGCCCGGATGGTCGAGGCGGACAGCGACGGGGGCCGGGGACTGTGGCTGGTCAACACGATCGCCACCGCCTGGGGCTCCCACCACGACGACGCGGACAGAACGGTGTGGTTCCAAGTCGCCGAGATGTAAGGCGTGCCTTCCTTGAAGGACACGGGCAACCCGGCCTGACAGGGACCGTCCGGTCAACGGTGCGGCGGCGATGGCAACCCTGCGCCCGGCTTGTGCGTCATCCGCCGGCGCCATGTCGGCTCGTCGTCCATCTAAGGTGGGATGACTTCCGGTGACGAAAGAGCGAGAGAGGTGATGGACGGTAGGCGCATCTCGCGGTCGCCGGCCTGGATCGCGGCCTTCCGGCTGATGAAAGTTGCACGGAACTCCTGGGAGGTCCGGCGGCCGTCCTGGAAATCCGAGCCAGAGGTGACGCGGCGTTCGCTAGCGTCCTTGACGGCAGACATGATACGTCGTACGTTGCGGACGCTTCATTCATGGGATGTCTCCTCGACATACCGCATGGTGTTCTTGCCGCCGGAGGCACCTTTGACCGAGTGCTCCGCATCTGACCGAGTGCTCCGCATCAGGGCGCTCCGTCCATCGGCGGCCGCCACCAAGGCGGCGAGCCGTGGCGGCACAGGCGGCACGTGGCCGCGACCATCGCCCCCCATTCGTCACCAGGAGCTTCGATGAACATGCCGCTGAACCGCCGACGTTTCATCGCGACCACAGCGGCGGCCGTCGGTGCCGCCGCGCTGCCTTCGACGATCTTCGCTGACCGGGCGGCCGCCGCCGTGCCGCCGCAGGTGTCCCTGCCGCAGCGCGGCATCTACGACACGGCCGCCGCGGCGGGCTGGACCGATGCCTTCCTGACCGGCAACGGTGAGTACGGGGCCATGCTCTACGGTGCGCCCGCCCTGGAGAAGGTCGTCTTCACCCATCATCGGTTCGTGATGCCCAACGGCAGCCGTAATGTGACTCCGCCGGTGCTGTCGGGCCGGTTGGCGGGAGTCAGGGACAAGGCGCTCGCCGGTGACTTCAACGGCGCCACCGGCGACTTCACCTCCGGCTGGTCGCTGCGCTGGACCCAGACCTTCCATCCAGGTTATGAGCTGCGGATCAGCACCCCGGGGATGACGACGGTCGGCGACTACGCCCGGATCACCGACTTCAGGACCGGTGAGGTGACCTCGACGTGGACCGACGGCAATGGTGTGTGGACACGCCGGGCCTTCGTCTCCCGGGCCGACCGGGTGATCGTCCACGAACTCACTCCCGCCCCGGGCCGGACGATCGACACCACGCTCAGCGTCTACACGGGCCTGAGCGGCGTGCCGGGGTCCGTCGCCTTCACCACCCTGGCCACGGTCGACAACGGTGACGGCTACCTGAACCTCAGGGGCAGATACCCCTCCGGCCAGGGGGCGTTCGGCTATGAGGGCGTCACCCGGGTGGTCGCGTCCGGCGGTTCGGTAGGGGTGAGCGGGTCGGCCATCGTGGTGGCCGCGGCGACCAAGCTCGTGCTGCTGACCAAGCTCGATCGCTACGAGTCGTCCACCGCGTGGGACGCGAAACCGCTGCACACGGCACTGGCCGCGCTGAGCGCCGACTACGCGGCGTCGCTCACGCGGCACACCGCCCTGCACACCCCGCTGTACGACCGCTCACGCCTCGACCTGAACGTCAGCGCCGCCGACCGGCGACTGTCGACCGGTGAGCTGGTCGCGCGGCAGAACTCCAACCGCAACGTCATCGACCTCGCGTTGCTGGAGCGGATGTACGACTCCGGCCGTTACCTGTTCCTCTCCTCCAGCGGCGTCCTGCCGCCGCGGCTGACCGGCCTGTGGACGGGCGCGTGGGACGCGGCGTGGGCCGGCGACTTCACCACCGACGCCAACGTCAACTTCCAGGTCGCCGGCGGCAACATCCTGTCCCTCACCGAAGTCATGGACGGCTACTTCAACCTGATCCTCGGCCAGATCAACGACTGGCGCACCAACGCCAGGAACCTCTACGGCACCCGCGGCCTGCTCGCCCCCTCCCGGACCGACGGCGAGTACGGCAAGATGCTGCACTTCGACGGCGGGTTCCCCGGCCACACCTGGGTCGGCGGCGCCGACTGGCTGCTCTATCCGCTGCTGGAGTACTACCAGGTCAGCGGTGACGCCACCTTCTACCGCACCAAGCTCGCCCCGGTCCTGATCGAGCTCGCGTTGTTCTACGAGGACTTCCTCACCCGCACCGACGCGGGCGGCAAGGTCATTTTCGTGCCGTGCTTCTCCATGGAGAACAGCCCCGGCAACACGGGCAGGCAGTTGTCGATCAACGCGACCGGTGAGATCGCCGCGGGCAAGCACGCGCTGCGGGCCGCCATCGAGGCCGCCGACTTCCTCGGCACCGAGCAGGGCGCGGGCCAAGGCGTGCAACGCTGGACCGCTTTGCTGGCCAAGATGCCCGACTATCGGATCAACGGCGACGGGGCGCTCGCGGAATGGTCGTGGCCCAGCCTGACCGACCGGTACAACCACCGTCACGTCCAGCACATGTACCCGGTCTGGCCGCTGCACGAGATCAACCCCGAGGACAAGCCCGACCTGATCCGCTACGCGAGCCGCGCCCTGGACCTGCGAGGGGACGAGTCAGGAGAGGCCCACGGCGCCATCCACCGCAGCCTCGCCCGGGCCCGGCTGAAGGACGGCGCCGGCGTGTACGGCAACCTGCGGAAGATCCTGGGCAACAACATGGTCTTCCGGTCGCTGATGACCTCGCACAACCCGAACCTGGCGATCTACAACGCCGACGCCGCCAACTCCCTGCCCGCGATCCTCGCCGAGGCATTGATCTACACCAGGCCCGGCATCCTGGAGTTGCTGCCCGCGCTGCCCGACCAGTTCGCCAAGGGCACGATCACCGGCGTGCGCGGCCGCAACCGCATCCGGATCGACTCGCTCACCTGGGACATCGGCGCCCGGACCGTCACCGCCACCGTCATCTCCGACATCACCCAGACCGTGACGCTCATCTGCCGGCGCGGGATCACCTCCGTCACCACCAGCGCGGGCGTCGCCGCCTCACCTTTGGGCGGCCACGCCCGGCAGGTGTCACTCACCGCCGGCACCGCGACCCAGATCACCGTCGGACTGGGCGCCGGCGGCCCGTCCACCGGCGTCGTCCGCCTGGTCAACCGCAAAAGCGGGAAGGTGCTGGACGTCTACGGCGGCTCCACCGCCGACGGCGCCGCCATCGTCCAGTGGCCCTGGACCGGCGGGACCAACCAGCGGTGGCAGATGTCGCAGAACTCCGACGGCTCGGTCCGGCTGGCCGGTGCCGGCAGCGGCAAGTTTCTCACCAGCCCGAACGCCACTCAGGGCGCCGCCCTCGTCCAGACGACCGGCGACAACGGCGCCAACCAGCGGTGGAAACTCGTCCCCGCGGCCACAAGCGGCTACTACCAGCTCGTCAACGTCGGCAACGGACTGTGCGCGGACGTCGAAGGGGGCTCCACAGCCGACGGCGCCCGAGTCATCCAATGGGCCGGCAACAGCGGCGCCAACCAGGAATGGCAGATCGTCACCGTATGACACCGGTCTCAGCCGTGCTCCATCAGAGGAAGCGGTTCATGCCCAGCCGACGAACTCGTGAGGCCGGTCGCGTTCACGCCGGCGCTCGACGTTCATGGGCGGCGGTCGCGGTGGGCGAGTTTCAGGGCAGGGAGGATCGCGGCGGCGGTGAGGACGAAGGTCAGGGGGTATCCGATCGAGGCGATGACGAGCCCGGCGCCGAGCGCGCCGGCGGCCATGCCCAGGTCGTAGGCGGCGTTCCAGATCGCGCTCACCGCGCTTTCGCCACCGGACGGCACGCGGGCGTACATCAGTGTCAGCGTGGCGTTCTGCAGCGCGCCGAACCCGAGGCCGAACACCAGCGCCCCGCCGATCACCGCCGCCGGTGTGCCGGTGGCGGCGATCGCCGCCATGCCCGCGGCGGACAGCACCAGCCCGGGCACCAGCAGGAACGCCGAGCCGTGCCGGTCGCCGAGCCGTCCGGCGACCCAGCGGGCGAGGGTGGAGGCCGCGGGCTGGGCGAGCAGCGCGCTCGCGGCGACCCAGGCCGGCCGGCCGGAGGTGGCGAGCGGGAGGAAGGTGACCAGCACCCCGACCGCCGCGGTCGACGCCGCGAAGATCGTCGCGGGCCGGGTCAGGGTTGGGTCGCGCAGGCCGGCGACGACACCGTGATGATCGCCCGCCGATGCCGCGGCGGCGCGGCGCGGCAGGCAGGGCACGGGCAGCAGGGCCAGCAGCGTGGCCACCGTAGTCATGACGAACACGGGAGCGAAGCCCCAGTGGGCCGCCACCCACACGCCGGCGGGCAACGCGAGCAGGCTGGGCACCCCGCTGACGATGCCGACGAGCGCGAGGCCCTCACCACGCCGATCCGCCGGGATGAGCAGAGCGGTGACGGCGCCGCCGGCCACGGCGGCGATCGCGAAACCGGCTCCGCGCACGACGCTGACCACGACGATCACCCGGATGTCGTCGCTCATGGTGAGGATGATGGTCGGCGCGCCGAGCAGGGTCAGCCCCAGGGCCAGCGCCCACCGGTAACCGAGCCGGGCGATCAGCCTGGGGGTCACCAGCTCGCAGGCCACGGTGGACAGCAGCAGCGCGACCGTCGCCAGCCCCGCGCCGCTTTCGGAGCCGGCCTGCTCGGCGTACAGCGGCACGACCGAGAGCGGCAGGTAGAAGCCGATCGACGAGCCGACGATGGAGACGAAGCGCAGCAGGAGTGCCCGGGACACGAGCCCCGTCCGCGCGGCCGGCCGGGTACGGAGGTCAGTGGTCATGCCGAGAACGTTATGGGGCAACCGGGTCAGTGGTAAGGTCCGGTTTCATGCCTGTGGAGTGGGCCGGTTCGGGTCCTGAACTGCTCGTCACGATCGACAGGCACTGCGGTGCCGGGCTCCGCTCGCAGCTCGAGGACCAGATGCGCGACGCCATCCGGTGCGGCCGGCTGGCCGGCGGCGAGCGGCTGCCGTCCTCGCGCGAGCTCGCCCGCGCCCTCGGGCTGTCCCGCGGCCTGGTCCAGGACTGCTACGCGCAACTGCAGGCCGAGGGCTACCTGACCAGCCGCCCCGGTTCTGCCACCCGCGTGGCGACGGCCGCGGCGGCCCGCCCGGACGCGCCGCCACCGGCGGCCCCGCCCGCCCCGGCCCGTCACGCGGTCGCCGACTTCCGGCACGGCGTCCCCGATCTCCGTCTCGCGCCGCGCGAGGACTGGGCGTGGGCGATCCGCGAGGTCTGCCGCACGGCCCCGAACTCCGCCTTCGACTACGGAGACCCGATCGGCGAGCCGCGGCTGCGCGAGGTGCTCGCCGCCTACCTGCGGCGGGTGCGCGCCGTCGCGGCCGGCGCCGACCAGGTCGTCGTCTGCACCGGCATGGCGCAGGCGCTCGGGCTCGTGCTGCGGGTGCTCGCCGCCGACGGCATCGACGCTCTGGCCTTCGAGGATCCCGGGGCCGGCGTCTCGACGACCGGGCAGGCGGTCGCCGCCGGGATGGCCGCGGTGCCGGTCCCGGTCGACGCGGACGGGCTCGACGTCGCCGCGCTGGAACGCACCCCGGCCCGGGCCGTGCTCGTGACCCCGGCCCACCAGTGGCCGACCGGTGTGGTGCTCGCCGGGCACCGCCGGCAGGAGCTGATCGCCTGGGCGCGGCGCCGCGGCGGCGTGATCATCGAGGACGACTACGACGCCGAGTTCCGGTACGACCGCGATCCGGTCGGCTCGCTGCAGGGGCTCGCGCCCGACTGTGTCGTCTCGCTCGGGACCGTCAGCAAGGCACTCGCGCCCGCGCTGCGCCTCGGCTGGCTGATCGCCCCGGAACGGCTGCTCGGCCCGCTGGCCCGCGGCAAGCTCATCGCCGACCGCGGCAGCCCGGGCCTGGACCAGCTGGCGCTCGCCACGCTCATCGAGTCCGGCCGCTACGATCGGCACCTCCGGCGCGCCCGCACCGAATACGCCGCCCGCAGGGAAACCCTGCTGGCCGCCCTCGCCGTTCACGCTCCCGCCCTGCGCGTCACCGGTCTCGCCGCCGGTTTCCACGCCATCCTGCACCTGCCCGCAGGCACGGACGAAGACGAGCTGATCGAGCAGGCCCGGCGACGCGGCGTCGGCCTGTACGGCATGGCGCGGATGCACCGGGTGGCCCGGCCGGCCGGGCCACAACTCGTCCTCGGCTTCGGCGACACCCCGAAACGCGCGATCGAGGCCGGCGTCGCCGCGATCGCCGGCCTGCTGCGAGAAGCCTCGCCCCTGCATGACACATAGGCGATCTAGGATTCCGGCGGCACCTCCTCGCGCAGCATGATCGAGATTCCCGTCCCTCGCCCCCCGTTGAAAGCAGGACACGACCATGCCCCCTCTCTTAGTCTCCCCGCCCGCGCGGCGGACAACGACAACGAAGGCCATCCCGGGTGGCTGATCGGCGACATCGACCGGATCACCGACAACGCCCTTGCCACCTACCAGCCGAACGTGGTGCTGCTGCACATCGGCACCAACGACATGAACCGGAACGTCGACCCGGCGGGCGCTCCGGCCAGACTGGGCAACCTGATCGACCGCATCTTCCGCGACTCACCCAATGTGACCGTCACCACCGGGGATCTGGTCGACGTCCTGCACCCCAACGACACCGGCTACCGGAAGATGGGCCTGTCTTCTACGACGGCATCCGTGCGGTCGAGGGAGCCGGCTGGGTGGAACCGCCCACCGGCGACGGCGGTGGTCTCGGCGCCCCCGACTGGTTCGCGCAGGGCAACATCGCCGGCGGCTTCGGCGCCCAGTTCGACCCCGCTCCCCAGCCCGGCGGCCGGCCCATTGGCGACACGAGCAACAAGCACCTCGCCGACCTCAACGGCGACGGCCGCGAAGACTACCTCGACATCGACCCGCGAACGGTTCGGTCCGGGCCTGGACCAACACCGAGGCCTTCTGACCGAAGGCCGCCATTCCTTGATGATCAATGCTCGCGGCCTCTCCCATCAGATTCGTATCTTTCGCCGCTGATGCGAGAGGCCGCCGGACTATGTCTAGGGTGTCCTTGTGCCTGCCACGCTCAATGCCACGAAGACCCGCAACGCGCTGCGCACGTCGGCGCGCATCTCCCTGGAGATGCTGATCGTCGTGCTGATCACCGCGGTCAGCCTGTGGATCCTGGGCCGGATGTGGTCCGTCATCTGGCCACTCGTCATCGCCCTGCTGCTCACCACGCTGACCTGGCCCCTGACCCGCTTCCTGCGCCGGCACGGCTGGCATCCCGCCCTGGCCGCCTCGGCCGTGACGCTCCTCTTCCTCCTGGTCGCCGTCGGCACTGTGGTGCTGATCGCGGTCCCGGTGGCGTCCCAGTCCGGCGAGCTGTCCGCCGGTGTGGGCAACGGCATCCAGCAGCTGCGCGACTGGGCCGCCGGGCCGCCGCTGAACATCGGCGCCGACCAGGTCAGCAGCGCACTCGACAGCGGGGTCAAGCGCATCCAGGCCAGCGTCGGCAGCATCGTCACCGCCACCCTCACCGGGGTGGGCACGGTGGTCAACGGCCTGGTCACCACCGTCCTGGCGCTCTTCCTGATGTTCTTCTTCCTCAAGGACGGCCCGCGGTTCCTGCCCTGGCTGAGCCGCCAGCTGCCCGGCCGCTTCGCCACGGACGTGCAGATCGTGGCCGTGCGCAGCTGGGACACCCTCGGCTCGTTCGTGCGCTCGCAGGCCTTCGTGGGCCTGCTCGACGCCGTCTTCATCGGTCTCGGCCTGTGGATCGTGGGCGTACCGCTGGTTCTTCCCCTGGCCGTCCTGACCTTCGTCTCGGCGTTCATCCCCATCATCGGGGCTCTGTTCGCCGGTTTCGTCGCGGTCCTCATCGCGCTGGTGTCCAACGGGTGGCCGGACGCGCTGGTCGTGCTCGCCATCATCGTCGCCGTGCAGCAGCTCGAGGGGAACGTGTTCCAGCCCATGGTGCAGAGCCGCGGTCTCGGCCTGCACGCGGCGGTGATCCTGCTGGCGGTGACGCTGGGCGGCAACCTGGCGGGCATCGTGGGCAGCCTGCTCGCCGTCCCGGTCGCCGCCCTGATCGCCGTGGTGTGGAACTACCTCCGCGAACAACTCAGCGACCCGCCCGACGAGCAGGAGACCGGCATCCCGGTTTCCGGCATGCCGGACACCGACAGGCCGGACACCGGTGCGGCCGTCCCCGCGCGGGAGCCCACCTGACGCTGTTCGCGGCTCATCAGCGCGACGGTCGGCCGCCATCGGTCGGGAGGTCCGTGCTGTTCCGCCGGTGCGCCGGTGACGGTTCCGGGGTCGGGCTGGACGGGGGCGCGTCGCGAGCCGAGCACTCCGACACCGTGGCGGAGACGTCCACCTGGCGGCACTGGGCGTCGGCCGGGCCGTCGAACACCGACGTGAGGAAGAGCGTGCCGGCCGCCACTGCCAGAGCCGCGCCGACGGCCAGGGCCGAGACTCTGCCACGCCGGTGAGACGAGGGGATGGCCGGCGTCTCGGTCAGCAGGGCCGGCGACGCGGCGTGCCTGCCCTCCGCGGCCCGCCGATGACGGCGGGCGGGCGATTCGGCCCGGTGCCGGTGCCGGTGCCGGTGCGGTGGCCGGCCGGCGGGCTGGACGCCTCGGCCGGCCGGGGCGGCCGTGACGGCGTGGAGCGGCTCGGGGGCGCCTCCGACGAGGTCGCACAGGACTTCCATGGCCGTCGGACGAGCCGCCGGGTCCTTGGCCAGGCAGGCCGCGACCAGCCGTCGAAGCGTCTCTGGTACGCCGGAGAGGTCGGGCTCGGCGTGGAAGATGGCGTTCATCGTCGCCGGCACGGTGCTCCGGTGGAAGGCAGGTCGCCCGGTCGCCGCGAAGACCATCGTGCCCGCCCACGAGAACATGTCCGAGGTGGGAGTGAGCGGCTGGTCGGCGAACTGCTCCGGCGACATGTACGCAGGCGTCCCCGCCGGCGCCGCGACGTTCGTGCCCGCGTTCAGCTCGAGCGCGATCCCGAAATCGATCACCACGGGACCCTCCGGACCCATGATCACGTTGCCCGGCTTGAAGTCCCGATGCACGACGCCGGCTCCGTGGATCGAGGCCAGCGCGGTCAGCGTGGTGACCGCCAGCCGCTCCAGCCCGCCGCCGGACCGCGGTCCGTCCTCCTTGACCAGCCGCTCCAGCGACGGCCCTGGGACGTACTCGCTGATGATGTACGGACGTTCCTCGGTGAATTCGGTCTCCAGAACCCGGGCCGTGGAGAAGGCGGCCACGCTCGCGGCGATCTCCGCCTCGCGCCGGAGCCGGTTCCTGACCTCGCAGTCGGCGGCGACGGAGGGGTGCAGCATCTTGATCGCCACCGGCGCCCGTCCGGGCGACTCGCCGAGGAAGACCGCCCCTTGGCTGCCTTCGCCCAGCTGTTTCACCACGCGGTACCCACCGACCCGTATCGGATCTCCGGGGTCCGGCGTGTGAGGATCCGTCACGGTGACCCCGACCCGCCGCTCGTGATCGCGCGTCGTCACGCTGTCCCCACCGTCGGGGACGGCGTGACGGGCACGTGGCACGGACATCGTGATCGGGGTCAACGGAACTCCTCCAGCGGGGGGAACCCCGCTTTGACATGCATGTTCGTTACTATGTTGACGAGTATCAACCTATATGTTGATGAGTGTCAATTTCCCTGGATAGGGTGTGACGATGAGCACCCCCAAGGCACGCGCCGGCCGCCCGCCGGCGGAGCTGTGCCCGGCCACTCACGAGCAGATCCTCACCGGCGCCCTGCGCATGTTCGCCTGCAACGGATACGAGGGAGCGTCGGTGGCCGCGCTCAACCGCGAGCTGGGCGTCAGCCACAACCTCGTCCACCAGCGCTTCGGCTCCAAGGAAAAGCTGTGGTACGCCACGGTCGACTGGGCCTTCGGCGAGGTCGCCGCCCAGCTGCTGCCCGAGCTGGACGACACCGCCGGCGGCCCGCTTGAGCAGACGCGCCGGATCATCCGGCGTTTCGTCCTCGTGCACGCCGCGCGTCCGGAGATCCTGCGCCTGGTCACCGTCGAAGGCATCGCCGACAGCCCGCGGCTGGACTACCTGTACGACCATCACGTGGCGCCGCTGCTCGCCGCCCTGACCCGGCCCTTGGGCCGGCTGGCCGATGAGGGGGTCATCGCTCCGGTCTCGGCGCGAACACTGCACTTCCTCATCGCGCACGGCGGGGCCGCGCCCTTCAGCCTGCCCGCGCTGGCCCGCCGCATCGGCCCCGGCGACCCGATGGCGGCCGAGGCGGTCGCCGAGCACGCCGACATTGTCGCCGACCTCATCCTCGCAGGTCTCCAGTCCCTCGCCCGCCGAGATCACATCGCGACGGCCGGCGGCTGACGGCCGATGACAGGTGCGGGCGGTCGGTCGCCGGGGCGGAGGCCGATCACCGCTCGGGGCGGGGGTGGCCCTGGCAGCGGGGGTCGTCGAACGGCTCCGCGCTCTCGGGGGCCAGCCACGAGACCATGTTCTGCTCGACGTGCCAGCCGCGCAGATCCACCCAGCTGCGCGGGACCTCCCCGGGGTCGGGGCAGAGGATCTTCGAGACCAGGGAGTCGTTGCGGATGAACCGTATCCCGCCCTGGAGGTCGAGCATCGTGGACATGCGGTCGTCCACGGCTATCTCGTACCCCACGACCACGGCCACCTCCTCGGCGTCGGGTGACGCCGTCCCGACCGGCTCCCCTCCCTTGGGTTCCACCGCGACTCCCTTGGGTTCCACCGCGACCTCCACAGCGACCAGCGGGAGGATCGGCAGCCTCAGGAACACCGCCCCCACCATGATCGGCAACAGGACCGCCACCGCCATCGCGATCCCGTGGGTGAGGAACCAGGCGGGGGCACGGGGGATCGGCCCGGTCAGCAGCATGGCCAGTGCGGGCGGCAGGCCGAGCAGCACCAGCGTGACCGGCTCGCCCTCGTAGACCGCGTCCACGAGGGCCGGCGCGAGCGCGATGTAGACGAGGACGGCGACCACCGCGGGGACCACCACGCACGCGAGACGCACCGCCGTGACGCGGCCGGGGAACCGCTCCCGGACCGACAGCCCGGCGACCGCGAGCACCATCATCAGCAGGGCCGGGAGGAACCGGAGCTGCCAGCCGAGCAGGGCCGCGAAGGCGGCCAGGACCACCACCCAGTCGGGCACCCGGTCGGCCACCCGCACCAGCCACGACGGGGTGCCGCTGCTGACCAGATAGAGAGTGCCGAGGGCCCGGACGGTCAGCACGACCGCGGGAATGATCCAGACCGCGATGATGAGGACGGAGCTGAGCATGCCGAGCGGGCTGACGTACTGCACGAGCAGCAGCAGCGTCTGGGTGTCCTGCCTGCCCGCGTACCACAGCCGCAGCACCAGGAGCACCAGCGGGAACGCCGGCAGCATCGCGAACAGCCACTGCTGGTTCTGCGGCGCCGCCCTGCCGCGGCGCGGACGTGCGGTGTCGGGTCGGCCGGCCGTCATCGGCGGGGGACGGTCCGTTCCCACGGCCACCTGCGCACCTGCGGTTCGGCCACCCGCGGCTGCTCGCCGACGGCGACCTGCTGCGGCCGGTTGGTCTTCTGCGCCGCGCCCAGGTACCTGTCGAAGGCGTCCTCCCAGCGCCGGTCCTTCGGGTCGGCGTACGACCGGTACAGGGCGAGGTCGACCAAGGTGCGCAGAGCCTTGTTCGTGCCGGTGTTGACGCCCCACTTCTCGCTGGTCGTCAGGCCGATGTCGTGGTGGCGCAACACGGACGGCTCGGCGGACACGAAACCGGCGAGGATCGCGGCGTCGGTGGTGACCGCGTCGAAGTCACCCTTCTTCAGGCCCGCTATGCACTCGCTGATCCGGTTCTTGCCGGTGACCACGGCCCCCGCCTCGGCGGCCTGGGTCTCGGAGGTGGACGTGCCGAGGGTGCACACCTTCTCACCGCGCAGGTCGCCCAGCGCGGTGACCCTGCCGTGCTTCCGGCCGGTCACCACCGACTGCTCGTTCTCCAGGTAGGGGGCGGAGAAACTGACTCCGGGATTGCCCAGGCGGGCCGGGGTGATGCTGAACGTGGCCACCACCAGGTCGACGGTGACGAACCGCCCGTCCGCCTCGCGGGCCTGCATGCGCTCTCTGTCCTCGGTCTCGATCGCGAGGAAGCGCACCTGCCCGGGAGTGAACCCCAGTTCCGCGGCGATGAGGTAGGCGACCTCGATGTCGAAACCCGCGAAGCGGCCGGTCGCGGAGTTGCGCAGGCTGATGCCGGGAGTGTCGTCCTTGACTCCGATGAGCAGTTCGCGTCTGCCCAGCAGGCCGGCCTCCGCGCGCAGGTCCGCCTCGGTGGGCGGGCCGGTGACCCACACCGCCCACGCGGCGACGACGACCGCCAGCACCACGGCGGTGACCCAGCCCAGCAGCCTGAGCCCTCGAACGCGGTCGGCCGCGGTGACGGCGGGGACCGCCGCGAGCGGCTCCGGCTCCGGTACGGGAACCGGCTCGGGCTCGGGCTCGCGCGAAACCCTTCCCGCGCCCCGGGTCTTCCCCGGCGCCTTGCCCGCGCCCAACACGGCGGACGTCCAGCGACGGCGCCTCCGCTCCGCCTCCGGCCGGTCGCTCACGCCTGCCCCTCGCCCGGCGCCCGGCCGGCCGGTCGGCGCGGAGGTGGGAGAAGAAGACGCCACGTCACCGTCGTGCGCCTGCCGACCCGTCCGCTCATCCCTGCGCCACCCGCGCCTTCGTCTCCCCATCGGCGGAAGATCTGCGAAAGAAGGCTAGTCGCGCCGACACGCCCGGCAACACCCCTAGCGCCACATATCCCCACAAGTCAGAAAGCAAGACGCACGTCCCACCGCGGGGCGCCAGTCCGCGTTCGCCACCGTATGCCGTCTGCCAGCTGCCGTCTGGGCGACAATGATCGCGGGAACCGGCGGTGCGGTGGATTCGGGAAAGGCGGGGCGATCGATGAGCGCGGAGAACTGGGTCGAGCGGGCGCGGTCGATGTACGACCGGGCCATCTTCGGTGGCGACACGAGCGTGCTGGAGGACGCCGACCGTGAGCTGGACGCGGTCGAGGCCGATCTCGCGCTGGCCCGCGGCCGGGTGATCCACGCCCGCCTCATGGACCGCCACGGCGCGGCGACGCAGGACGCGAAGGATCTGGCCGGCACGGAGGAACTGGCACTGTTCGAGCGGGCCGCCGACCTGTACCGAAAGCTGGGGGACGTGCGCGGCGAGGCCGAGTCGCTGTTCTGGATCGGTGTGTGCCACCAGGTCGTCCGGGAGGACGGCGACGCCGCGCTGCCCGCGCTCGAACGGTCCCACACGCTCGCGGCCGAGGCCGGTGACAAGCTGACGTCGTCCTACGCGCTTCGGCACCTCGGCTATGCCGAGCACATGGCCGGCCGCCTGGACACCGCGCGCGAGCGGCTGGAGGAGTCCACCCGGCTGCGCAGGGAGCTCGGCTTCCTGCCGGGCGTGGCCGCCAACCTGGTCGGGCTGGCCTACGTCGCCGCAGGTCAGGACCGGCGGCAGGACGCGCTCGCGCTGATCGAGGAGGCCGGCACGATCGCCGAGGCCAGCGGCGCGCGAGGCATCATGCGCCAGGTCGAGGAGGCCCGCACCAACGTGTGACCCGCCTCGCGCCACCTCAGGGCCACACCCGGCCGCGACTGCGCATGCGCAACATCGAGACCGCACCCATCACCAGCCGGGCGCGCGACCTCGCGGAGGACGCATTCCTGTGTCGAGGGTCTGGTCTCGGGCGGAGGCCCCGTGTCTCACCGATTTTCGCGCGACAGCGAGATGGACCACACATCGCCGAAGCCTGGGCGGTCTCCTGTACGTTCGGAGTCTTTGTCCATGACAGTGATGATCTCGGCTCCCGTCTGGACGATGTGGAGGACCCGAAGGCCCGCATGCGGATCCTCCACATCGATGTGAGTGGTGTAGCCGATGCGGGCAAGTGCGGGGGCAGGCTTTCGTAGGGCATATAAGCGGCGAATGTGCCGTATTTCTCGCGCAGAGCGACGGGCACCGTGTCGTCCTCCCGGGAAGCGAGCCGGTGGACCTGAATACTGATCAGCCGGCACGTCCACCCGTGATCCTGCTCGAATCCGAACTCCACCAGACCGTAGTCCCACCGCAGGGTGCCCCGGCCAGGGTCGTCCAGGAAATCCGGGCCGAGGACGCGTTCCACGTCCTCGGCCCGCGAACCGATTCCCAGGCCCAGCACGGTGCCAGTCGTCACCGCCGTCGCATAGAAGGCCTGCTCGTTCACTCGATCTCTCCCGGTGGGCGGCATCGCCTTCGGCCGGAGCCTGAGAGCCGGGCACGACCCCGGCTTCCCGCATGCGCTCGGTGGGCGTGGGTGAAGGCTGGTCAGGTCGTGCACATGGCGGTGACGGTGGCGTTGTAGATGTACCAGGAGCCGTCCGGGGCGGTCCAGACCGTGGAGTACGTCGTGGTCCAGCCGGTGCAGTCGACTCCGGCCGCGAGCACGGCGGCACGGGCCGCGGCGGCGGCGTTGTTCCGCGCCGTCAGCGAGTTGCCACCCGAGCCCTGCGCGGTGGCCGAGCGCGGGACGGTGTACGCGGGCGCCGGCGGGGCCGGCGCGCACAAGCCGGTCGCGGTGGCGCTGTAGACGTACGCGGCCCCGCCCGGGGCCGTGTAGATCAACGTGGAGGTCGCCGTCATGTTCGTACAGACCTCGCCGAGCCGGGCGGCCTGCGAGGCGAGCGTGGCGCGGGCGTTCGCCTCGGCGTTCTGCGCCCCCGCCCACGGTGTCGGCCCCGACCCGGTCGCGTCCGCCGACCGCCAGGTGCCGGCGTGGGCGGTGCCCGTCCGGGCCACCACGAGAGCGCACACGCTCGCCAACCGGTGCACGACCCCTCCGCGCTGACGCCTCATCCGCTCTCTCCGATCCGCCGTTCCGGGTGGGCTCACGCCGGGCTCCGCGGGCTCAGGCCCGGCTCGCCGCTATGAGCGAGGTGCGCCCGCCCGCGGACAGGGGCTTGCCGGCCGTGGCGGACCGGCTCACTGTAGGCGCGCCCGCGCGGCCGGACCATCGGAGGCGGCCCGGCCCGGGCGAACCCTCCGGTCGGCGCCATCGAGTGATGAAAGCTTCACAGAACGGCGCGGGCCGCGGGACGCGGCGCGGTGATCGGGAGATCGGCGCACCGGCGGCCGGGACCCAGGTCGCCCGGTGCGGCCGGTCGCACGATCTGAGTGCGTCCGGGCGGCAGGTGGAGGTGGGCGTTGTGTGGCCATGTCGACCGGCGACCAGATATGGCGGCGAGGCTCGGCAGAGGCTGGACGGGACTTGTGTGTTCGCGCACCTTCCTCCGGCCGTCGGCGGCTCGTGTGCCGCAATGATGGAATGTTTCTGGACGAGCTTCGTGACCTGCTGGAACGGCATGCGCGTCCCGGCTAGGCGGCGAGGTTGCTGTCGGCGAACCGTCCGAACGACGTCACCGGCGTCGGCCGGCGCGTCGGGTACGACAACCTGTCCCGGTTCAGCCGGGAGTACCGGCGCCAGTTCGGTGCTCCGCCCATCTGTCGATGCGGTACGCCTGCGAGGTGGAGCCGGTCCCGCTGCGGCGGCGCTGCCGTGACTCCCACCTGAGCGAAGAGGATTGTGCAACCACGCGAAAGGATCGTGAAGGCCCGGCGCTCGCCGCGTTGCTTGCATGGATGTACCGGAACCACGATTCCAAGGGGGATCATGAAGCACCGCACGCCGGGCCGGACCGGAGTCCTTGTCGCGGTCGCGGTCGCGGTCGCGGTGAGGCGGGTGAGGTGAGCCGTCCGTCCGGTGCGGACGGACGGCTCACCTGGTGACGGGTCAGGGGGCGGTGCAGGTGGCGGTGGGGGTGGCCGCGGTGCCGTTGGCGGTGAAGCCGAAGGTCGTGGACCCGCCGGCCGCGATGGAGCCGTTGTAGGCGGCGTTGCGGACGGTCACGCTGGAGCCGGAGACGGTCTGCGTGCCGTTCCACAGGCTGCTGATGGTCTGCCCGCCGGGCCAGGTCCACCGCACGGTCCACCCGGTGATCGGGGTGATGCCCGCGCGGACCGTCACCGTCGACTGGAAGCCGCCCGGCCAGCTGTTGACCGTGGTGATCGCCGCCGAACATGCCTCCGTACCGGCGGTCGGGGTGGGCGTAGGTGTCGGGGTCGGCGTGGGAGTCGGGGTCGGCGTGGGAGTGGGAGTGGGAGTCGGCGTGGGGGATGGGCCGGGGCCGGCGGCGTTCAGGGCGGCGAGGACCGCGTCGTAGGCGGGCTTCTTGTTGCTGCCGCTGAACAGCAGCGGGGTGTCGCCCGAGCGCCAGGAGTCCTGGTCGCGCACGCCCCACACGGTGATGCCGTTGCACTGCGGCACGGCGAGGCAGTCGTTGACGATGTTGGCGTAGGTGGTGGCCGAGGCGCCCTGGACGTCGAGTTCGGTGATCTGCACGTCGACGCCGAGCGCGGCGAAGCTGGAGATCGTGGTGCGGTAGTTGGCGTTGTAGGGGCTGCCGCTGTTGAAGTGGGACTGCAGGCCGACGCAGTCGATGGGCACGCCGCGCTGCTTGAAGTCGCGGACCATGTTGTAGACGCCCTGGGTCTTGGCCCAGGTCCAGTTGTCGATGTTGTAGTCGTTGTAGCAGAGCTTGGCGGCGGGGTCGGCGGCCCGCGCGGTGCGGAAGGCGACTTCGATCCAGTCGTTGCCGGTGCGCTGCAGGTTGGAGTCGCGCCGGCCGCCGTTGTTGTCGTCGAAGGCCTCGTTGACGACGTCCCAGGCGTAGATCTTGCCCTTGTAGTGGTTCATCACGCCGTTGATGTGGTTGATCATCGCCTGGCGCAGGTTGCTGCCTTCCATCGACTGCATCCAGCCGGGCTGCTGGCCGTGCCAGGCCAGGGTGTGGCCGCGCACCCGCTTGCCGTTCTGCACGGCCCAGTTGTAGACCTGGTCACCACTGCTGAAGTTGAACTGGTTCTGGTTGGGCTCGGTGGCGTCGATCTTCATCTCGTTCTCGGCCGTCACCATGGTGAACTCACGGTTCGCGATCGTGGTGTACGCCGAGTCGCCCAGCTTGCTCGCGCTGATCGCGGTGCCGAAATACCGGCCGCTGCGGGCCGCAGCGGCGCCGAGCGTGGTGCCGGGCTCGGTCGACGGCGTCGGCGAGGGAGTCGGAGTCGGAGTGGGCGTCGGAGTGGGCGTCGGAGTGGGCGTCGGAGTCGGTGTGGGGGTCGGTGTGGGGGTCGGCGTCGGTGTGGGGGTCGGCGTGGGGGTGGGGGTCGGCGTCGGGGTGTCGAGGCCGAGGAAGGCGATGGCGTACTGGACCATGCCGCTCTGCGGCAGCGAGTGGCCGACGCCCTGGACGCTGATGCCCTCGACCGGCGCCTGAGTGACGTTGGAGCCGTAGCGGGTCCGGGTCCAGTTCGACTGCGGGGAGCTAGTGGCGACGGGGGTCTGGCTGACGCCCTTGAGGTTGGTCCACTGCTTGATCTCCTCGGCGAAGTTCGGGTACCGCAGCGTGTCGTCCGTGGTGCCGTGCCACAGCTGCATACGCGGGTAGGAGCCGCTGTAGCCGGAGTTCATCGCGCGGGCCTGGTCGCCCCACTGCTGCGCCGTCTTGGTGATCTGGCCGTTGGCGCACTGGCTGTTCCAGGTGGAGCCGTCGGTGGTGCCGAAGCAGCCGGCGGGCACGCCCATGAAGGCCGAGCCGGCGGCGAACACGTCGGGGTACTCGGCGGCCATGACGTTGGTCATCATCGCGCCGGAGGAGAAGCCGGTGACGAAGACGCGTCCGGAGTCGACGTTGTACCGCTGCTTGGCGTAGTCGACCATCGAGATGATGCCGACGGGGTCGCTGCCGCCGCCGCGCCTGAGCGCCTGCGGTGAGTACACGTCGAAGCACTGCCCGCTGCGTGTGGCCTCGGGGAACACGATGATGTACCCGTACCGGTCGGCGGCGGTGACGTAGTCGCGGGCGTAGCCGTTGAAGACGGCCGACGCCGTGCCGGTGCAGTAGTGCATGGCGACCAGCAGCGCCGGCCGGGCCGCGACGTTGTCCGGCACGTAGATGTACATGTTCAAGTTGGTGGGGTTGTTGCCGAAGCTCGTCACCCGCGTGAGCGAAGCGGCTGAGGCCGGCCCGGTGAGCACCAGCGCGGTCGCCGCGATGATCGGGACGATCGCCGCGGCCAGCAGGGCCTTGAGGAGTCGTTTCACGTGCCTTGATCCCTTCCTAGATCAAGTCGGGGACGTGCTGGGCCTGGGCGAACAGATGGGGGATCGATCGGTCGCCTGTGGCCCGGTCGCCGGGATTCGAGACCTGCCTGGGCTGGACAGGACACGCGCCGGACGCCGCCGTCGCGGCGGCCGGCGCGCGGTCGTGCGAGACCACTCTGAGCTGCGCGTTCACTGTCGCTCACCCGGCGACGATGGACAGGGCCCGCGTGTGGACCATTGTGGGAATGCCCTTGAAATGTGTCAATCGATCAGTGGAACGTTTCGGTATGGTGAACCGATTAAGTCCCGCTTGCGCTGCAGAAACGCCGCTGAAACATCCGAAAGTTTCGGATTTCTGAGCCGGGCGGATTCCGGCCGCCCTGCCTGAGGGGCGGCGACGGCCGGGCGGTATCTTCACGGCGAGCCGTTTTGTCCCCCTGAAAGGCGCTCTAGTGGAGATTCGCCGTGTCTCGTTCGACCATCCGGACGCGGTCAGGCTGAACAAAGAGGTGCAGGCCGAGTACGGCCGGCGTTACCAGAGCGACGGCGACGCGACGCCTCTGGACCCGTCGATGTTCGAGCCGCCGAACGGCCTGTACGTCATCGCCTACGACGGCGACGGCCATGCCGCGGCCACCGGTGGCTGGCGCGCCCAGGAAGCGGGCGAAGAGGGCTATTCGGACGGCGACGCCGAGATCAAGAGGATGTTCGTGGTGGAGGCGCTGCGCGGCAGGGGGCTTGCCCGCCGCGTCCTGGCCCACCTGGAGGCCGACGCCCGCGCGACGGGACGCGTCCGCATGGTCCTGGAGACCGGCGACGCCCAGCCCGAGGCCATCGGCCTGTACGTCTCGAGCGGCTACGAGCTCTGCGCCAAGTTCGGCTACTACCGCTTCCACGAGAGCAGCCGCTGCTTCGCCAAACCTCTGCACCCCTGAGCGGCGCGGAACCCGGCCGGCGCTCGACGGGCGAGAACAGGCGCCGCGCCCTTCCCGGCGAGCGCCCGCACGTCACGCCGTGCCGTCCGGGGCGACGAGCCCGGACTGGTAGGCGAAGACGACGAGCTGGGCGCGGTCGCGGGCGTGCAGTTTGATCATGGCGCGGCTGACGTGGGTCTTGGCGGTGGACGGGCTGATCACCATGTGCGCGGCTATCTCGTCGTTGGTCATGCCCTGAGCCGCCAGCGCCACCACCTCGCGTTCGCGGTTGGTCAGGGAGCGCAGCCCGGGCGGGACGGTCCGCGGCCGGCGGGCGACGAACTCGCCGATCAGGCGGCGTGTGATCGCCGGCGCGAGCAGCGCGTCGCCGCGCGCCGCGACGCGGAGGCCGTGCAGCAGGTCCGCAGGGTCGGCGTCCTTGACCAGGAAGCCGGTCGCGCCCGCGCGCAGCGCGTCGAACACGTACTCGTCCAGGCCGAAGTTGGTGAGGATCACCACGTGGACCTGCGACAGGCGCGCGTCGGCCACGATGCGCCGCGTCGCCTCGATGCCGTCCATCACCGGCATCTGCACGTCGATGAGCACGATGTCGGGAACCAGCTCGCGGGTCAGGGCGACGCCCTTCTGGCCGTCCGGCGCCTCGCCGACCACCTCGATGTCGTCCTCCGGCTCCAGCAGCGCGCGGAAGCCGGCGCGGATCAGGGCCTGGTCGTCGACGAGGATCACGCGGATCACGGGACCTCCTTGACGTCGACGTTCGCCGGGGGGACCTCGGTCAGGACGTCATCGGGGTCTGTCAGAGGAAGCGTGGCCGGGACGTCTCCGGCGTCCGCCGCAGGGAGCTCCGCCGGGACGTCCCCGACGTCCGGCAGGGGGAGCTCGGCGCGGACGGTGAAGCCGCCCCGGAGGCCGGGGCCGGCGTGCAGGCGGCCGCCGAGGGCGGTGATCCGCTCACGCATGCCGGTCAGGCCGACGCCGGGCACCGGGCGCGCGCCGGCCGGCAGGCGGCCGTCGTCGTCGACCAGGACCGACAGCTCGGACGCGCCGTACCCCACGCGCACCGAGGCCCGGGTGTGCCCGGTGGCATGCCGGGCGACGTTGGTGAGCGCCTCCTGGACGATCCGGTAAGCCGCGCGATCGACGGCGGCGGGCAGGGGACGGGGCCGGCCTTCGACCCGCACGGTGACCGGCAGCCCGGCCGAGCGGGCGCGGGAGACCAGGTCGTCCAGGCGGTCCAGCCCGGTGCCCGGAGGCTCCCCGGCGTCGTCGCGCAACACCTCCAGGGTGGCGCGCAGCTCGCGCATCGCCTCGCCGCCGGCCTCCTGGATGGCAAGCAGCGCCTCCGGGACCTTCTCTCCGCGCTTGCGAGCCAGGTGCACTGCCACGCCGGCCTGCACCTTGATGATCGAGATGCTGTGGGTGAGCGAGTCGTGCAACTCCCTGGCGATGCGCAGCCGCTCCTCCCCGGCCCGCCGCAGCGCGGCCTCCTCGCGGGTGCGCTCGGCCTCGGCCGCCCTCTGCTGCGCCTGTTCGAGGTACGCGCTCCGGTGCCGGGCGACCGTCCCCCCGACGCCCGCCGCGAGGAACCAGCCGATCAGCAGGCTCGTCGGGTCGCCGATCTGCCGGACGGGCGCGTTCGTCAGCAGGTTGCCGGCCAGGGTGCCGGCGAGGAACACCGTGCCCGCGACGGCCGGGAGCAGCCGGTGGCCCGCCCTGACGGCGCCGAAGACCGTGATCAGCACCGGAAAGGCGGCGGGCGGCCCCGGATGCGTCCGCAGCCCGAACAGCAGCATGCAGGCGGACGCGACGACCACGGCGACGGCCGGGGCCCTGCGCCAGGCCGCGACGGCCGCCGTGCCGGTCAGCAGGAGGGCGTAGTCGAGCGGGCGCACGCCCGGCAGTGAGACGGCGCCGCCCACCTGCAACACCGCGACCACCACCGCCGCCAGGACGTCCACGGCGAGCGGGCGCCATCGGCGCCCGGGGTGCACCGCCGCCGGTCGCCCTTCGCGCAGAATCCCCATTCCAGCACGGTAGAGCCTGGCGGGCCGCGCTTCCTCCGCTCCGGGGCGGAACCCCGGCTACTCCCGGTGGAGTACTCGCCGCCCACCCCTGCGCTCCCCGGCGTAACCGAACCAGATCCCGTGGCACGACGCGGAGCGATCATCGCACGGCGATGATCGGAACTCCTCGCACCGTGCCCGGCGCTGCCGCGCGAGGCCGCTGGTGGCCCGTCATCGTCCGCCCGCTGAGCGCACCTCTTCCCAGGAGATTCGCATCGTGCTCTTTCGACTCGTCAAAACGCTGGCGGCCGTCTCCACCGGCCTGCTCGCGGGCGCCTTCGGCTACGGCGTCGTGAACGTGGTCTACGCCTTCCACGCCGTGCCCATCCCGGTGCGCCTGACCTTCCACGCGGCGCTGATGCAGGTCAACGGCGTCGTCATGCAGTCGATGATGGCGCTGGCGCTGCTCAGCACGCTGGCGCTGGCGGCCATGGCGGCCTCCGTCCCGCGGTTGCTCGCCGCCGGCTCGGCCACCTTGGTGCTGGCCACGTTCCTGATCACCCGGTTCGGCAACGTCCCCATCCACCCGCTGATCGAGAAGTGGGCCGTCACTTCGCCGCCGGCGGGCTATGCCGCGATCCTGGATCGGTGGGAGATGTTCAACCTCATGCGAACCGGAACCGGCTTCGCCGCCTTCGGCCTCATCGTCTGCATCCTGGTCGTCTTCGGTGAACGGACGCCGCCCCGGCGCTCGCGCGTCCAGGTGGAAAGGACGTAGGAGACCGGAACGGGGCGAGCCGGTCGGGGCGCCGCGGGCTGTACCGAGCCGCCGATCGGTCACCGTGGAGGGGGCCCGGCAACACATCCGAAGATGCCGGACATCTATCAATGTGTCCGGCACCCTTCGGCTAGGAGATCCTGTGACACAGCGAGATCGCTTCGAGGCGATCTATGACGCGTACTACCCGGCGATACACCAGTACGCCGCCCGCCGTGCCAGTTCCTCCGACGACACGGCCGACGTCATCGCGGAGACGTTCCTGACCGCCTGGCGGCGCATCGGCGACGTGCCCGAAGGCGACCGCGCACTGCTGTGGCTCTACGGAGTGGCCCGGCGTGTGCTGGCCAACCAGCGGCGCGGCGAGTCGCGCCGGGCGGTGCTCGCCGAGCGGTTGCGGGACGAACTGGCCGCCGATCGTCCGGTGACACCGGTCGACCTGGCGCACGTGCGGGCCGCCTTCGACGCGCTGCCCGAACGTGACCGCGAGGTCCTGGCCCTGGCCTGCTGGGAAGGGCTGACCGGCGCGCAGATCGCGAGGGTCGTCGGAGGAACGGCCGTCGCCGCCCGCGCCCGTCTGCACCGCGCCCGCAGGCGGCTGGCGGCCCTGCTGGAGAAGCAGGCCCCTTCGACCACGGTGATGGAGGACGCGTGAACGACATCGACAAGCTGGTCAGGGCCATCGACCCCGCCCCGCGCGCGCCGGAACGGGGACCCGGGGCGCGCGAGTTGCGCGCGGCCATCATGGCCGAGGAACAGGGAACGGCCGGCGCCGGTCCACGGCGCGCCCGCCGGCACGGCCGCCGCCTGGTCCTCGCGCTGGGAGCCGCCGCCCTGCTCGCGACGGGCGTCGCGGCCGGACCCGGCCGGCTGTGGGACGGCGCAGGGATGACGCCGGTCTCGTACGCCGTCACCAAGGACTCCGACGGGATCGTGTACGTCACGATCCGTGACTTCAGCGACGCCGATGGGCTGCGCCGGCAGTTGCGCGACCTCGACGTCCCGGCCATCGTCGACCACGTCCCCCACGGCACGTGGTGCCGGGATCCGCGCGGCACGGTCGTGCGGGACAAGCCCGCCGGCCTGTACTCGGTGCCGGAGGGCATCCCCGGCGACGACGGCTCCGGGTGGCGGATGCGGATCGACACCAAGCTCTTCAAGCCCGGTCAGACCTTCGTTTGGACCATCTCGGAAAGCCCCGGCGGAGGCAGCCGCACCAGCACGATCCTGTACCAGGGCCCGGTCGCCCCCTGCGCGCTCATCCCCGAACCGACCAGGAAACTGTCCGAGTCCGACCTGCCCTATCGGGTGGCGACCGTCGAGGGGCGCTCCCTCGCCGGTTTCCGCGTGGACGAGAAGACCGTGGGCGAGGTGCTGCCGGAGCTGCGGCGGCGCGGGCTCAAGGTCGTCTTCGCCGTCATGAGCATCCCCCCGGGCAACCCCGGCGGCTACGGCATCGTCCGCACCCAGAAGACCCCGGTCGGGGACGGCTGGGTCGTCTGGGAGGCGGAGGAGTCCACGCGGACCCCCGGTCTCGTCCGCCTCCTGGTCACCGAGCACCGCCTGGACGGCAACCCCGTCTACGGGGGGCCCCGCGACCGCGTCAGCTGAAGTGGGGGGATGAGCGAGTCGCTGTACGACCGGGTGGTCGTGCCGGGGCGTCGCCCCGGCCCCGGCGCCGCCGGCCTCCCGTGCCAGGGCCGGCCGGAAGGAGATCGCGCGTCATGGTCGCGACTGCGTTGCATGGTCATGCATTGGTGTGTATATACTTCTACTCGTGTCCAAGGTCCTCACTTCTCTGCCCGTCGGTGAACGTGTCGGCATCGCCTTCTCCGGCGGCCTCGACACCTCGGTAGCGGTCGCGTGGATGCGCGAGAAGGGTGCAGTGCCCTGCACCTACACCGCTGACATCGGCCAGTACGACGAGCCCGACATCGCCTCGGTCCCCGGGCGCGCCACGGCGTACGGCGCCGAGGTCGCCAGGCTGGTCGACTGCCGGTCGGCCCTCGTGGAGGAAGGTCTCGCGGCCCTGGCCTGCGGGGCGTTCCACATCCGGTCCGGTGGCCGCGCCTACTTCAACACCACCCCCCTCGGGCGGGCCGTCACGGGCACCCTGCTGGTGCGCGCGATGCTCGAGGACGATGTGCAGATCTGGGGCGACGGCTCCACCTTCAAGGGCAACGACATCGAGCGGTTCTACCGTTACGGCCTGCTCGCCAACCCCTCCCTGCGCGTCTACAAGCCGTGGCTGGACGCCGACTTCGTCAGCGAGCTCGGCGGTCGCAAAGAGATGTCCGAGTGGCTGCTCGAACGCGACCTGCCCTATCGCGACAGCACAGAGAAGGCCTACTCCACCGACGCGAACATCTGGGGCGCGACCCACGAGGCCAAGGCGCTCGAACACCTCGACGCGGGCATCGAACTCGTCGAACCGATCATGGGTGTGCGCTTCTGGGACCCCGCCGTCGAGGTGGCCGCCGAGGACGTCACGATCGGCTACCTGCAGGGACGGCCGGTGACGATCAACGGCAAGGAGTTCGCCTCCGCCGTCGACCTGGTGCTGGAGGCCAACGCCATCGGCGGCCGGCACGGCATGGGCATGTCCGACCAGATCGAGAACCGCGTCATCGAGGCCAAGAGCCGGGGCATCTACGAGGCGCCGGGAATGGCGTTGCTGCACGCGGCCTACGAGCGCCTGGTCAACGCCATCCACAACGAGGACACCCTCGCCAGCTACCACAACGAGGGACGGCGGCTGGGCAGGCTGATGTACGAGGGCCGCTGGCTGGACCCGCAGGCGCTGATGCTGCGCGAGTCGCTGCAGCGCTGGGTCGGCACGGCGGTCACCGGCGAGGTGACCCTCCGGCTGCGCCGCGGCGACGACTACTCCATCCTCAACACCTCCGGGCCGGCGTTCAGCTACCACCCGGACAAGCTCTCCATGGAGCGCACCGAGGACTCCGCCTTCGGGCCGGTCGACCGCATCGGCCAGCTGACCATGCGCAACCTCGACATCGCCGACTCCCGCGCCAAGCTCGAGCAGTACGCGGCGATCGGCATGGTCGGCAGCCGGCACCCGACGCTGATCGGCGCCGCGCAGGCGGCCTCGACCGGGCTGATCGGCGCGATGCACGAGGGCGGGGCCGAGGCGATCGCATCCCGCGGCGAGGTCCCGGAGGACGACGTGCTGCTCGACCACGCCGCGATGGAGTCCGGCACCGACTGACCGGCCACGACGCGGGCGGCCCGGCCGCCCGCGCCCACGGCGCCGCGCGTGCGGCGGGGCCCGGCGGTGGTGCCGCCGGGCCCCGCCTGGGTGCCTACTGGACGGTGATCTTGTCTACTTCGATGGTGATGCCCTTCACCTCGTCGGTGGAGGTCGCGGTCGTGACCGAGCCGACGCCCGAGGCGACGCCCTTGACCTTCATGGTGTAGGTCAGCTTGCCGCCGGGGGCGCCGGGGATGCTGCTGACGCGGTAGTCCTCGGTCGGCGGCCCGGAGATCTGGTCGCCGGCCGTGCCCTCGGCGTTCTCGGCGCCCACGGTCAGCCCGTAGGAGGCGCCGGGGTCACCGGGCAGGTTGGACGGATCGTAGGAGTAGGTGATGTCCTCGGCGCCGTTGACGCCGATCCACTGCTGGAACACCTTCAGCGCCGACGTGCCGTACAGGTTGACGCGCCACTCGAGGACGAGCCAGGTGTCGACGCCGTCGGTGAGCGTGCCGGCGAGGATGCCGGGCGCCCCGGTGCCGTCCAGGTCCGTCCAGTAGGGCGCCAGCACGTTGTTCGGCGGCGCCTGATCGGGCAGGGTCTGCGGGGTGAACGAGATGTCCGCCGACCCGTTGGTGCCGCCCGCGACGGCGTAGCCGTCGGAGACCACGCCGATGCGGGTGTAGCTGTTGCCCGCGTAGGTGAAGGCCGGGACGTTGAAGTTCACCGACTCCTCGTCGCCGATCGCGGTCGGCGTGATGCCGAAGGCGTCCAGCGGCAGGTAGCCCGCCGGGCCGGTGCCCGGGGCGATCTCCGGCCGGTCGGGCTGCCGCCCCGCCAGCTTGGCCTTGGTGGTGGCGATCTGGGTGCCCACCTTGGTCGCGCCGGTCACGCTGTTCAGCCGCAGCTTGAGGTCGAGCGTGCTCAGCGCGGTGACCTCGGTGTCCTTCAGGGTGGTGTTCTCCACCGTGACCGTGCAGGTGGACTCGCCGGTGTTCTTGGCGATCGTGGCCGGCGCGCAGGTCTGGTCGACCGGCACAGCGCCCTCCTGGCGGTAGAACGCCACCGGAAGGTGGAGATCCTTGGAGCCGCCGACCTGCTTGAGGTTCACCTGGCCGAAGTACTGCCCGTCGGGCAGGTCAGGTGCGGTGACCACGACGGTCAGCTTGACGCTCTTGCCCGGCTTCACGCTGAACAGCGGGGGCAGCACCGTGATGTTGGCGCCGCTCGGCGCGGTGCCGGAGGCGGTGTAGTTGAGCGTCTTGGTGGTGACGTTGGTGACCGTCCGCTTGGCGGTGATGATGCCGGGCATGACGGGCGCGTTCACCGACGGCAGGTTGAGGTCGATGCGGTTCAGCGGGTCGGCGGCGGAGGCCGCGTAGTTGACCGCCGTCTCGTCCAGGGTCAGACCGGGGTCGCCCGCCTTGGTGAGGTCGATGCGCCCGCCGCCGAAGTCGAACGGGTCGGCGGGGGTGACGCGGTCCTGCTTGGTGACCGAGGTCTTGGCCGTGGTCTCCAGAGCCGACTTGACCTGTCCCGGCGTCCAGTCGGGGTGCAGGGCGAACAGCAGGGCGCCCGCCCCGGCCACGTGAGGCGAGGACATCGAGGTGCCGGCGATCACCTGGTAGAGGTTGCCGGGCGGGCCTTCCAGGGGAGACTCGGGCGTCGGGGTGTGCCCGGCCAGGATGTGCAGGCCGGGCGCGGTGACGTCCGGCTTGAGGAAGTCGCCGGCCGGCCCCCGCGAGGAGAACGTCGTGATGGCGTCGCCCTGCCAGGTGGTCTTGGCGCCCTGCGGGAACGAGGCCTTGGCGCCGGGGTTGGCGGCCAGGAAGTTCAGCAGGGTCGTGCTGTCCGGCTGGTCGATGTGGACGGTCGGGAGCCAGTGGTTGTCGGTCATGACGTCGAGCGGCGTCGCGTTGTACAGGATCATGCCCGCCGCGCCGCCCTGCTTGACGGCGAATCCCTTGAGCACCCGGTTGGGGCCCCGCTGGCAGGCGACGATCTTGCCGGTGAACAGGCCCGGGGGCGCGGGGTTCACGCACAGCGGGTCGGAGTACGGCGCGGCCGCCGCCGACACCACCGGCAGCGGCGCGGCGATGCCCGGCGTGATCGAGGCGCCGGACACGGTGGCCTGGACGCCGCCGGTCCCGGTCAGCGTCACCGTCGAGCGGAACGTACGGGTCTGCGTGGAGGCGGCCACGGTCGTCACCCATGGCCCGGCATGGTCGGTCGTGCCCGCGCCCGGTCCCGCGTTGCCCGCCGAGGCGGAGACGAACACGCCGGCGGCGTAGGCGTCCAGGAACGCCAGTTCCACCGGGTCGCTGTAGGGGTCGGCGCCGCCCGAGATCGAGAAGTTGATCACGCGGACGCCGTCGAGGATGGCGCGTCCCACCGCCGCGGCGGAGTCGGAGGAGAAGCAGCCCTCGGCGCCGCAGACCTTGTACACCGACACGGCCGCCGCCGGGGCGATGCCGTGGATCGGGCCGCGGCTGACGCCGAGCGGGTTGGCGTTCGCCACCTGGCCGCCGGCCGAGGTGGAGGCGGTGTGGGTGCCGTGCCCGTTGGAGTCGCGGGCGCTGTCGGGGTAGACCTCGCCGCCGTAGATCAGGTTGTAGGTGTCGATGAACGGCCGGCCGCCGATGAGCTTGTTGTTGCACGCGAACGTGTCGGCGGCGGGCGTCAGCGGGTTGTCGCCGAAGTCGCACACCCGGGGCGTGCCGTCCTTGGTGGCCGGGGGAGCGGGCAGGCCGCCCGGGTCGGCGAAGGACGGGTGCTCGGGCCAGACGCCCGAGTCGAGGGAGCCGAAGATCACGCCCTTGCCGGAGGAACTGCTGCCGCCCAGCTTGCTGTAGATCGCCGGGGCGCCGATGAAGTCGGAGCTCGCGTCGGTCAGCGGCTGCTGCAGGTCGTCCTTCTGGACGGCGGCGACACCGGGCAGCTTCAGCAGCTCGGCGGCCTTGTTCGCCGGGACGCTGAGCGCGATGCCACCGTAGACGGTGCGCAGCTTCTGGCCGGCCCTGGCGCCGGGGACGCGCTTGCCGAGCTCGCCGAGGAAGGCGTTCTCGACGCTCTCGATGTGCTTCTGGTACTGCTTGGCGGCGGCGCTGTTGACGTCCAGGCTCTTGCCGGTCACCGAAGGGCTGGTGCCCTTGAGACCGTCGACCCCGCCCTTGTAGGCGGCCAGCGAGTCGTAGTCGAGCTTCACGACCACGGTGACGGGCTTGGCCGACGTCGCCGCGAACAGGGATTCATCGCTCTTGGCCAGCTTGCCGCTCGGGGACTTGGCCCCCTGGACGCGGCCGGCGGGGGTCAGCGGGGTGGCCTTCCACTTGCTGGTCGAACCGGTCGCGGGGCTCGCCGCGCCCGACGCCGCGCTCGGCGAGGGGTCGGCGGACGCCGGCATGGCCGGGCTCATCACCGCGACCATCGCGAGACCCGCGCCGACCGCCGCGACGCGGCGCGACCGGGATAAGAGAGTGGGAAGGGACTTACGTCGCACGACACCTCCTGGTGAACCACCGGGACTCGCCGCCCGGCGGGCATGGAGGAGCCGCGTCACCCGTACGCGCACGGGAAGGACCCCACCCTCCCCGTCGGGCGACACATGGCCGGCGACCCGTCAGGGTCGCCGAACTCAGACGGAGTCTAGATGCGCGCCACTTTTCCGCCTAGATCGATACAGCCCCCGATCAGAGGCAATATGTGACCAAATGTGGACATGGAACGGTTAGATGCTGTGATCGCCGCAGTTAGAAGAACGTTCCAAAGCGGGCCGCGTAGAATCACGGTCGTGAAGCTGAAGCTTGATCTCCACGACATCTACAACAAGGGCGGCGAGATCGACCGGGCGCTGCGCGGCATCATCCAGGAGGCGGTGCAGAAGAAGGCCACCGAGGTCGAGATCATCCCGGGCAAGGGGTCCGGCCAGCTCAAGAAGAAGGTGCTGCGTTTCCTCGACCAGAAGGAGATCAAGGCCCTCTACCACCGCATCGACAAGGACGCCAAGAACCACGGCCGCCTGTTCGTCTATTTCCGGTGGAAGTGACCGCCGCCGCTGTCATATGAAGCCGCCGCCGGAGACGCCGCCGGTCGCCGCCGCCGGACGTCGCCCCGGGCGTCGCGCGCCGGCGGCGTCTCGTATGGGGAAACCCCCGTGAACCTCTCAGGTCGGACGCTTTAGGCTGAACTCGGTCCTGATCAGGTAGCGGAAGGGGACGCGGTGCCGCAGAACGCCGAGTACGTCGAGGACAACGGATCCGCCTGCATGGCGGAGCGATTCGAGGAGGCCGCCGCGCAGATGCCCGGCGCGGCGTTCGCAGAGGCGCCCGGCGCGACGCCCGCGGAGGCGCCCGCCGCCGCCGGGACGTCGCACGAGGGGATCGTGGAGATCGCGTCGGCGGCCGACCTGCGCGAACTGCTGGGCGAGGCGATGCCCCGGGCGGTCACCAAGGAACGCAAGGCGCTGCACGAGATGGACAGGCAGTGGCTCGCGGCGTCCCCGTTCTGCCTGATCGCGACGTCGGGCGCGGACGGCACCTGCGACGTCTCGCCCAAGGGCGACCCGCCCGGGTTCACGGTCGTCCTCGACGACACCACGATCGCCATCCCCGAACGTCCCGGCAACCGCCGTGCCGACGGCTTCCTGAACATCCTGGCCAACCCGCACGTCGGCCTGATCTACCTCGTGCCCGGCCGCAACGAGACGCTGCGCGTCAACGGCCGGGCCCGGCTGGTGCGCGACGCCCCGTTCTTCGACCAGATGATCGTCAAGGGGCACCGGCCGGCGCTGGCCGTCGTCGTGGAGATCGAGCAGATCTTCTTCCACTGCGCCAAGGCGTTCATGCGCTCGGCACTGTGGAAGCACGACACCTGGAACCCGGGCGTCCTGCCGCCGCACCCGCAGATCGTCAAGCGCGTCCAGCACACAGACGAGAGCCTCGAAGAGCTCGAGCGGTACTACGGCGCCCAGTACGCCGAGCGCCTCTACCGCGGCTGACCGCCGCGGCGCGCCCCGCCGGATGCCGGGCCGGCCGCGGAGATTCCCGCCGGGGGCTGGCACGAAGCTCCATACGGGTCCACCATCCTGTGCAGGTGCGGCCGCGACAGGAGGAGACGGCATGATGCGGACCGGCGACGGCACGGAGGTGTTCCGAGGGGCCAGAGACTTCCTGCTGGCCCACCGCGAGGACTACGCGACCGCCTACGAGAAGTTCGAGTGGCCGGTGCTGACCCGGTTCAACTGGGCGCTCGACTGGTTCGACGTGATCGCCGAGGGCAATGACGCCCCCGCGCTGTGGATCGTCGAGGAGGACGGCGCGGCGCGGAAACTGTCCTTCGCCGACATGTCCCGCCGCTCATCCCAGGTGGCCGGCTGGCTGCGCGCCCAGGGGGTGCGGCGCGGCGACCGCCTGGTGCTCATGCTCGGCAACCAGGTCGAGCTGTGGGAGACGATCCTGGCGGCGATGAAGCTGGGCGCGGTGCTGATCCCCACGACGCCGCTGCTCGCGACCGCCGACCTGCGCGACCGCGTCGAGCGCGGCGGCGCCGGGCACGTGGTCGCCGGCGCCGCCGAGGCCGCCAAGTTCGACGGCGTGCCCGGCGCGTACACCCGCGTGGCCGTCAGCGGGCCGGTGCCGGGCTGGCTGCGCTACGCCGACGCCTACGGCGCCGACCCGGTGTTCGAGCCGGACGCGCCCACCGCCGCCGGCGACCCGCTGCTGCTGTACTTCACCTCAGGGACGACGGCGCGGCCGAAACTGGTGGAGCACACCCACGCCTCCTACCCGGTCGGCCACCTGTCCACCATGTACTGGATCGGGCTGCGGCCCGGGGACGTGCACCTGAACATCTCCTCGCCGGGCTGGGCCAAGCACGCCTGGAGCAATGTGTTCGCCCCGTGGAACGCCCAGGCGTGCGTGTTCGTGTACAACTACGCCCGCTTCGAGCCGGCGCGGCTGCTGCGCGAGATCGACCGCTGCGGGGTCACCGCCTTCTGCGCGCCGCCCACCGTGTGGCGCATGCTCATCCAGTCCGACCTGTCCGCGCTGCGCACCCCGCCGCGCGAGGTGGTGAGCGCCGGCGAGCCGCTCAACCCCGAGGTGATCGACCAGGTGCGCGCCGCGTGGGGGGTGACGATCAGGGACGGCTTCGGACAGACCGAGACCACCGTGCAGGTCGCCAACACCCCCGGGCAGCAGGTCAGGCCGGGGGCGATGGGACGTCCCGCGCCCGGGTACCGGGTCGTCCTGGTGGACCCGGTCACCGGTGAGCCTGCGCAGGAGGGCGAGATATGCCTCGACCTCGCCCACCGCCCGCTCGGGCTCACCGCCGGCTACCACGGCGACTCCGCGCGCACCGCCGAGGCCATGTCCGGCGGGTACTACCACACCGGCGACATCGGCTCGCGGGACGCCGACGGCTACATCACCTATGTCGGCCGCACCGACGACGTCTTCAAGGCGTCGGACTACCGCATCTCCCCGTTCGAGCTGGAAAGCGTGCTGATCGAGCACGAGGCCGTCGCCGAGGCCGCCGTCGTCCCGTCCCCCGACCCGGTGCGGCTGGCGGTGCCGAAGGCGTACGTGGTGCTGGCGGCCGGGTGGGACCCGACGGCCGCGACGGCGCAGGCCATCTTCGCGCACTGCCGGGCCCACCTCGCGCCGTTCAAGCGGGTGCGGCGGCTGGAGTTCGGCGAGCTGCCCAAGACCATCTCGGGCAAGATCCGGCGGGTCGAGCTGCGCGACGGCGAGCGGGAGAAGCACGCCACCGAAGACGAGCGCCCGGCCGGCGAGTACCGCGACTCCGACTTCCCCGCAGACCCGCCCCGGTAGGCCTGCCGCCGGTCAGGCGTCCGGGGGCCCCGCGGAGGCGGGGGCGGCGTCACGCTCGGTTTCGGCGATGCCGGGGGTGTGGATGAGGTCGACGTCCTCGGGGTCGGCGGCGACGCCGTTCTCGGCCGCGACCTGGGCCAGCAGCAGCTCGCCGGCGCGCGCGACATGCGCCCGCATCGCCGCGGCCGCCGCGGCGGCGTCACGGGCCTCCAGCGCGGCCAGGATGAGCTCGTGCTCGGCGGCGATGTCCACCAGCGAACGCGAGCGGTCGACGGTGGAGGGCCCCAGCGTCATCGTGGCGTCGCGCAGGTTGCCGACGATGCCGACGAGCCTGCGGTTGGCGCCGGCGTTCAGCAGCAGGTCGTGGAAGGCGCGGTCGTGACGCATGAAGAGCGGCTCGTCGTGGTCCTCGGCGGCGGCGCGCATCCGTGACAGCTCGCCGCGCATCGCCTCGATGAGCTCGGGGCCGGCGCGGCGGGCGGCGACGCGCGCGGCCGGCACCTCCAGCAGCAGCCGGAGCTGGAACACCTCGGCGATCTCCCTGGGGTCGCGCCTGAGCACCCGGAAGCCTCTGCTGCGCTCGAAGCGGACCATGCCGGTCTCGGCCAGCCGCAGCATGGCCTCCCGCACGGGGGTGCGCGAGACGTTGAGCTGCGCCGCGAGCTGGTACACCGAGTACAGCTCGCCGGGACGGAGCTCGCCGGAGTGGATGGCCTCGCGGACGGCCTCGATCACCTGCTCTGTGAGGCTAGACGCGCCGCCGACCGTTCGCACCGGGGGGACCTTTCCGCTTCGATTCGACCTCTGGGGGACTCTACCGCTGAATGCCCGGAAGAGCCCCTGCCGTCCCGATCCACGCGCGGATTCGGCGGACAGCGCACGCGCTCGCGGTCACCGTCCCGGACGCGCCGACCGGGATGATCATCCGTTCGCGACTCTGTGACAGGCCGCGAGCGATCGGGGATCATCGGCATTCCACGACCATCCGTGCGACGTGCGCACGTGTACAGACAGAGGAGGGCGTGATGAGCGCCGCGCGCCGCCCCATCCGCATCGCCAACGCCTCGGGGTTCTACGGGGACCGGGGCGCCGCCTTCGCCGAGATGGTCACGGGTGGGGACGTCGACGTGGTCACCGGTGACTACCTGGCCGAGGTCACCATGCTCGTCCTGGCGAAGGCGCGGGCACGCGACCCCGAGGCCGGCTACGCCGCGAGCTTCCCGGCCCAGCTCGCCCCCGTCCTCGGCGCCGTCCTGTCACGCGGCCTCAAGGTCGTGGTGAACGCGGGCGGGCTCAACCCGCGCGGCCTGGCCGATCGCCTCACCGCGCAGGCGCGCGCCGCGGGCCTGGCGCCGCGGGTGGCCTGCGTGGTGGGCGACGACCTGATGGAGCGCCTCGGCGAGCTCCAGGCCGCCGGTCACCCGCTGGCGCACACCGAGCGCGGCACCCCGCTCGCAGGGTCCGGGCTGACCCCGCTCACGGCGAACGCCTACCTCGGCGGGTGGGGCATCGTCCGCGCGCTGGAGGCGGGCGCCGACATCGTCGTCTGCGGCCGGGTGAGCGACGCCGCGCTCACCGTCGGGCCGGCGGCGTGGTGGCATGGCTGGGCCCGCGACGACTGGGACCGCCTGGCCGGCGCGGTCGCCGCCGGGCACGTCATCGAGTGCGGCGCGCAGGCCACCGGCGGCAACTACTCGTCGTTCCTGCAGGTCCCCGGCCTGACCCGGCCAGGCTTCCCGATCGCCGAGGTCGCCGCCGACGGCGGCGCCGTGATCACCAAGCATCCGGGCACCGGCGGAGCGGTGACGGTCGGCACGGTCACCGCGCAACTCGTCTACGAGATCCAGGGCACCCGCTACCTCAACCCGGACGTCACCACCCTTCTGGACACGCTGTCGCTGCGGCAGGCCGGCCACGACCGCGTCGAGATCGCCGGGACGCGGGGCGCGCCCCCGCCTCCCTTCGCCAAGGTCGCCGTCACCGCGCTCGGCGGCTACGAGAACGAGATCACCCTCGTGCTGACCGGACGCCACATCGAGCAGAAGGCGGAGCTGGTGGAGCGCGCCGTCCGCGAAGGGCTCGCCGAGGGCTGCTCGGCCGCCTTCCAGCGCGTCGGCACGGCAGCGCCGGACGCCGCCGACCAGAACGCCGCCTCCTGCCTGCTGCGCATCGCCGTCAAAGGACCGGAGGAGAAGGCGGTCGGGCGGTCGTTCTCGGGCCTGGTCGTCGGGCTCGCGCTCGGCAGCTATCCGGGCTTCTACGCCACCGGCGCTCCGCGGGGAGCCCACAGTTATGGGACGTATTGGCCGGCGACCGTCCCGGTCACCGAGGTGGACCACCAGGTGGTGCTGCCGGACGGGACCGTGGAGAGCGTCCCGTGGCCGCCCACCGCCCAGCCGCCCGAGGAACCGGCGTCCAGCGCGCCGCCCGGCGGCTCGGAGTCCACGCCGCGCGGCTGGGAGTCCACGCCGCCCGGCCCGGCGGCGGACGGGACCGCCGCCGGGCGGGACGCCGGAGCCGACGGCGCCGACGGGACGCTCGTGCGCGTGCCGCTCGGAGAGGTGGCCGACGCGCGGTCGGGGGACAAGGGCGGGAACGCCAACCTCGGCCTGTGGACGCGCGACGAGGAGTCCTACGCCTGGCTGCGCGGCGCGCTCACCGTCGACCGGCTGCGCGCGCTGCTCCCCGAGGCGGCCGACCTGCCGATCGACCGCTATGACCTGCCGAACCTGCGCGCGCTGAACTTCGTGGTGCACGGCCTGCTGGGCGAAGGGGCGACGGCGACCAGCCGCTTCGACGCCCAGGCCAAGGCGCTCGGCGAGTTCGTGCTGTCGCGCCTGGTCGACGTCCCGGCCGCCGTGGCCGGGGGCCGGGCGCGGAGTCAGTCGAGCCAGGGATGGGCGGCTCGCCAAGGGTAGAGGGGGAGGCGGACGAACACGGCTGCGGCGTCGAAGGCCCCCTCCCAGTCGATGGACTCCTCTCCGCGCATGTACCGGGCGGCGAGCGTGTCGAGCGCGGAGTCGGGAGACGTGCCGGGCCCGGGAGACGGGGCGGGGCCGAGGGACGGGATGGCGGCGGGGAAGGCGGCCAGCACCTTCTTCAGGTCATCGGCCGAGTCGACCACGACGGCGAACCGGCAGGGATGGTGGTCGCGGCGGGTGGCGGCGCTGTAGCACAGGTCGCGGATCGACGGCGCGTCGTCGCGTTCGAGCAGCGCGAGGTAGGCCTGGGCGAGCCGGGCCAGGGCCTCGGGGCTGCGGGCGGACATCGTGAACAGGTGACGCCGCGGCGCCGCGGCGGGGCGGGAGACGGCGACCGGCGCGCGCGCGAGCACGACGTGGACGCTGACCGAGGACGACCCTCTGCCGCTCACGCCCGCGACGGTCCCTTCGGGCAGCTCGTGCGCGGTGGCCGCCACTTCGGTGCGGGGCCGGTCGCACGGTGTCCGCGGCCGGGGGGCGCCGGCCGCCGGCGTCGAGGGGACCCGTCCCCGTTCAAGGCACATGGCGGTCCTCATCAGCCCCGCCATGCCCGAGGCGGCCGGCCGGGACGCGGCCCCGCCGGTGGCGCCGTCGTTGGCGCCGTCGTTGGCGACCGCCGACCCGAGGATGACGGCGCGGACCGCGTCCCCGTCCGCGAGGGCGCGCTCGAGGCTCTTCAGGACGATGATCCCGATGCCGTCCTCCCGGGGCGAGCCGTCGGCGTCCGCCCCGTGGGAGTTCAGCGCGATCATCTCGTCCAGGGCGATCTTCCCGTCCAGCGAGATCATCCCGTCCTGGGCGAACAGGGAGTTCTCCCGCAGGGCGGGCACGAGGCTCTCGCCGAACAGGACGTCCTCCTCGGCGAGCGATCGGAGGTTCACCCCGCCGGCCAGCGCGAGGCCGGCCTCGCCGGCGCGCAGGCTCTGGCAGGCCAGGTGGACGGCGGTCAGCGACGAGGCGCACGCGGTGTCCAGCGTGACGGCCGGCCCGCGCAGCCCGAAGGTGAGGGACAGCCGTCTGGCGGGCAGGCCGCCGTGGTCCCGGATGACCGACGGCCGGAGCGGGGCCTTGCGGTACCGGCGCCACGCGTGGCTCATGTGCGAGTCGCCGAGGAAGACGGCGGTGCGGCTGCCCGCGATGCGGCTCGGCGCGACGCCGGCGTCCTCCAGGGCCTCCCAGGCGGTCATCAGCAGAAGGCCCTGCAACGGGTCCAGACGGGCGGCCTCGTCGTGGCCGGCGCCGGTGAACGCCGCCTCGCGCGTCTCCGGAGGCCACCGGCGCACGTCCGGCGGAGGCCGCCGGGTGTTCGGCGGCGGCCGGTGCGCGTCCCCCGGCGACCCGCCACGGCGACCCGGCGGGTGCCGGAAGAGCGCCGGGGTGTGCGCGTGCGGAGCCTCCGCGCCGGAGCGGCCGGGTGGTGGTTCACCTGTGGCGTCCATCCCTTGTTCGAGCAGCCTCCACAGCTCCTCGGGACCGGACGCGTCCGGGAACCGGCAACCGATTCCGATGATGGCGATGGGTTCACTCATCGATGTCGCCCCCCACTGGCGTCAGCGCCCGGCACCCAGGACGGGATCCGGTCGCCGGCGGCCGCGGGCCCTTGAAAGGCCCGGCTGAATTATTCATGAGTATCTCTCATATCTGGGCGGCCAAAAGCACCCGACGAATGAGATGATTGAACGCCGGAACAGTACGCGTGCGAAGCACTCTCGAGAACGCGGCCGACTATCGGCGCCAAGTGAATCCCCCTGTGCAGGAAGGCCCATTTCCCTGCCCTAATCCGGTTCGGAACTCTAGATGTGGCGACGCCCCACGTCAAGGCGGATGATAGCGACGCACCAGGGCCGGGCGGCCGAATATCCGGCCTACAGGCCGCCGACCTGGGACGGGACGGGTCCAGGGAAATAGAAGTACAACCGCTACGCAACCGTAAGTTTCGCGCGGCGGGCCGCCGGCCGCGAGTTATGGCGAGACGCCGCGCGGCACTCCTCCGCCCGCTCGTCATCGTAATTCCCGTGACGGTTCCCGCACTTCTTCTGCCGCCGGGCCGTGATATGGCCCGGACGCGAAAGCCTCCCGCGAACCGGGTTCGCGCGCCGGAACCGCCTCAATGGACGACGCCTCGCCGCGCACGCCCGGCGGATGTTCAGTGAGAGCGCGCCGACGGGCCGAGGAAGGTCTCGCCCCATCTGGACAGCTCGTGGACCGACCGGCGCAGCCCTTCGCCGGCGATGGTGAGCCGGTAGTAGACCTCCACGGGCGGCCCGGTCTCGACGTGCCGTTCGACCAAACCGACCTCGGCGAGTTCGGCGAGGCGTCGCGACAGCATGGGGCCGCGGATGCCGGGGATGATGCGTTCGAGCTCGCTGAACCGCGCGGGGCCGTCGAGCAGCGTCCCGAGGATCAGGCCGTTCCACCGCTTGCCAAGCAAGGCGAACACTTCGAACAGGTGGCCGCACGCCGCCTGATCCACCCGCTCCCCGTCCATGGGGCAAGTCTAACCCGCTTGCGGGTTCTAAAAGAGAAGTAGATACTCATCATGAATCTGAGTCGTTTTGAGTACTAGAGTTCTGGAGAACCTCCCAGTGAACATCGCGGTCATCATCCTGTCCTTCCTGCTCGCGCTCACCTTCGCCTTCTCCGGCGTCAGCAAGCTGGCCGGCGCCGCGACGATGCGGCAGAGCGCGGAACACCTCGGCATCGACTTCTCCAAATACCGCCTGATCGGGGTGCCCGAGGTCGCAGGCGCCGCCGGCCTGATCGCCGGTCTGTGGGTCGTCCCGCTGGGCATCGCCGCGGCCGTGGGCCTGGCCCTGCTGATGGTGGGCGCGGTGGTGGTCCACATCCGGGCGCACGACGGCGCCGACAAGACCGCCCCCGCCGGGGTCCTGGCCCTGCTCTCCCTGGTGCTCGCCGTCCTGCTGCCGCTGGCGGTCTAGCGGCGGGAGGGCCGGGGGCTCCGCGAGCGACGCGCGGGGTCAGAGCTTGCGGTAGGTCCTGGCGTCGTCCGCGGCGTCGAGGACGGACGGCAGTGGGGCGCCGGTGGCGGCGAGGACGGCGGCGGAGATGGCCCCTTCGACGAACGGCACGTCGGCGACGACCACCGTGGGGGGCCGCTCGAACAGGCGGGCCGTCAGCACCGAACTGCCCAGGTCGGGGATCATGAGCACGCCGATGCCCTGGTCGACCTCCTCGATCGCGGCGGCGATCTTGTCGGCGCTGGTGCCGCAGCCGCCGTCGTCGGTCCCCCCGGCCGGGGCGACCCGCACGTGAGGGCCGGCGATCTGCCTCACCAGCGCGGCGGTCTCCCTGGCCAGGGCGTCGCTGTGCGAGACGAGGACGATGCCGACCTGCTCGCCGGGGATGGTCACCGGTCATCCACGTCGTTCACGCGCCGGCCACCGCTCGCAGGGCGGTGAACAACAGCGCGGTGGAGGCGGCGCCCGGATCCTCGTGACCGATGCCGCGCTCGCCCAGGTAGCTGGCGCGTCCCTTGCGCGCCTGGAGCGGGACGGTCGCCCGAACCCCCTCCCGCGCGGCCGCGAGGGCGGCGTCGAACGCCTCCCCGGGCTCGCGTCCGTCGCGTGCGGCACCGGCCAGGGCACGGGCCGCGGGAGCCAGGGCGTCGACCATGGTCTTGTCGCCCTCGCTCGCGCCGCCGAGTTCGCGCACCCCGGCCACCGCCGCCTCGAACGCGGCGGCCAGTTCGGTGAGCGTCACCGCCGTCTCGCCGTCCGGCGCCGAGCGGACCGCCTCACCGGCCGCGGTGGTGAGGGTGGCGCCCATCCGGCGGAAGGCGGTGCCGTACAGAGGGCCCGAGGCGCCGCCGACCTTGCGGATGAGGGTCGTACCGGTGAGGGTGAGGACCTCCCCGGGGGTGTCGGGGGACGCGGCGGACAGGGCCTCGCGGACGGCGGTGAAGCCCCGGTCGAGGTTGGTCCCGTGGTCGGCGTCGCCGATCGCGGCGTCGAGCCGCGTCAGGTGGTCACGGTGGGCGGCGATGGTCCGCGCCGTCTCCTCGATCCAGGCGGTGAAGAACTGGGAGTTCATGAGGGTCGCGACTCCTTGGGACGGCGGCTCGGCGTTCATCGGCCCCAGCGGAGGGCGGCGGTCTGCACGGGGGCGTCCCAAAGGCGGGTCAGATCGTCGGTCAGCAGGCAGACCGTGACCGAGAAGCCCTGCATGTCGAGACTGGTGACGTAGTTCCCCACCAGGCTGCGCGCCGGGACGGCGCCCCTCTCGCGCAGGTAGGCGGCGACCTCGGCGAACACCACGTACAGCTCGATGAGCGGGGTGGCGCCCATGCCGTTGACCATCACGAGGACGTCGCCGGACAGCGGCAGGTCGTCGTCGACGGCGTCCATGGCGATGCGGGTGAGCTCGCGGGCGGTGGCGGCGGGGGCGCGCGTCCTGCCCGGTTCGCCGTGGATGCCGATGCCCAGCTCGACCTCGGTGTCGCTCAGCTCGAAGGTCGGCTTGCCCGCCGCCGGGACGGTGCACGACGACAGCGCCACGCCGAACGACCTGCTGCGCGTGTTGACCTGCCCGCCGACCCGCGCCACCTCGCCCAGCGAGGCCCCCGTCTCGGCGAGCGCCCCGGCGATCTTCTCGACGAAGACGGTGGCGCCCGTGCCGCGCCGCCCGGCGGTGTAGAGGGAGTCCTTCACGGCCACGTCGTCGTTGACCAGGACGGTGGCCACCTCGACGCCCTCCTCGGCGCACAGCTCCGCGGCCATCTGGAAGTTCATCACGTCACCGGTGTAGTTCTTGACGACGTGCAGCACCCCCGCGCCGCCGTCCACGCGGTGCGAGGCCTCGATGACCTGGTCGGGGACGGGCGAGGTGAAGATCTCGCCAGGACAGGCGGCGTCCAGCATGCCGTGGCCGACGAAGCCCGCGTGCAGCGGCTCGTGGCCCGAGCCGCCGCCCGAGACGAGGCCCACCTTGCCCGGCGTCGGCGCCGACCGGCGATAGACGATCTTGTTTGCCAGGTCGACCCGCAGGTCCGGGTGGGCCTCGGCCATCCCGGCGAGCGCGTCGGTCACGACGGAGTCGGCGGCGTTGATGAGCTTTTTCATGACCCGGCCCTCGCCTTGTGTTGGTGGTCTCTCGGCCAATCTCTCCCCGTTCGCCTCACACGGCAAGCACGCCGGTGACACCGCCGCCCGGCCCGCTGCCCGCCCGGCCGGTCCTGGCCACCCTCCACTGTGTGATGCGCCGCCGCTGGAGCACCGGCCTCCCGCGGCTGATGACGGGGAGCCTCCTCAAGGAGGATCATCGGTTCCACGATCACGAGCGGGAGGCAAGGATGTCGGTGTTGAGCAGTCTCGTCGAGGAGATCCGGAACGGCGCGATCGAGGTGGTCGACCTCACCGCGCCGCTGAGCTCTGAGACGCCGATCCTCCAGCTCCCCGAACCGTTCGGCAACACCGTGCCGTTCCGGCTCACCGAGATCAGCCGCTACGACGACCGGGGCCCCGCCTGGTACTGGAACGACATCGTCACCGGCGAGCACGTCGGCACCCACTTCGACGCGCCGGTCCACTGGGTCACCGGACGCGACGGGGAGGACGTCTCCCAGGTGCCGCCCGCGAAGCTGATCGGGCCCGCCGCGGTGCTCGACTTCACCGCGCACGCCGCCCGCGACGCCGACTTCCTGCTGCGGATCGAGCACGTCCAGGCGTGGGAGAAGGTCAACGGGCCGCTGCCGGACGGCGGCTGGCTGCTCTACCGCACCGGCTGGGACGCCCGCGCCGGCGACCAGGCCGGCTTCCTCAACGCCGACGAGACCGGCTCGCACACTCCCGGGATCTCGGTGGAGTGCGCGCGCTGGCTGGCCGAGGACACCCCGATCCGCGGCATCGGCGTGGAGACGGTCGGCACGGACGCCGGCGCCGCGCACTCCTTCGACCCGGCGTTCCCCTGCCACTCCTTCCTGCTGGGCGCCGGCAAGTACGGGCTGACCCAGCTCCGCAACCTCGACCGGCTGCCCGTCACCGGGGCGGTCGTCATCGCCCCGCCGCTGCCCATCGTGGGCGGCTCGGGCAGCCCGGCGCGCGTCTTGGCCCTCGTCGAACGATGATCGTCGCCCGTGCCGCCGGCCGCGTGCTCGCCGAGCTGGGCGTCGGCACCGCCTTCGGAGTGGTCGGCAGCGGCAACTTCCACCTCGTCAACGCGCTGGTGGAGCACGGCGCGCGGTTCGTCGCCGCCCGGCACGAGGGGGGCGCGGCCACCATGGCGGACGCCTACGCCCGCATGAGCGGCGCCGTCGGCGTCGTCAGCGTCCATCAGGGACCGGGGCTGACCAACGCGATGACCGGGATCACCGAGGCGGCCAAGAGCGGCACGCCGCTGCTCGTCCTGGCCGCCGAGGCGCTCGAACCGCGCTCCAACTTCCACATCGACCAGAGCGCGCTGGCCGTCGCGGTCGGGGCGGTTCCCCTCCGGGCCGAGTCGGCCGCCACCGCCGTCGCCGACGTCGCGCGGGCCTACCGTCTCGCGGCCGGCGAGCGCAGGACGGTCGTGCTCAACCTCCCGCTGGGAGTGCAGAGCGAGCACCTCGAGGACGGTTTCGCCATCCCCGGAGGCAGAGGAGGCGAGGCGGGAAAGGACCCTCTGCCCGCCTTTCCCGCGCACGAGGGCGCCGGGCGCCCGTCCCCGCAGGAGGTCGCCGAGCTGGCGAAGGTGCTCGCCGGGGCGCGCCGCCCGGTCTTCGTCGCCGGCCGGGGAGCGCGCCGGGCGCGGCGCGAGCTGGAGGCGCTGGCGGAACGCACGGGCGCGCTGCTCGCGACCTCGGCCGTCGCCCGGGGCCTGTTCACGGGAAGCCCGTGGAACCTCGACGTCAGCGGCGGGTTCGCCTCGCCGCTCGCCGCCGAGCTGATCCGCGACTCCGACGTGATCGTCGGCTGGGGCTGCTCGCTGAACATGTGGACCATGCGGCACGGCGCGCTCATCGGGCCGTCCGCCACGGTCGTCCAGGTCGACCTCGACCCCGCGGCCATCGGCGCGCACCGTCCCGTCGGCCTCGGCGTCGCCGGCGACGTGGCGGCCACCGCTCGGGCGGTCGCCGAGGCTCTGGCTCCCGGCATCGGCGGCGAGGGCGGGCACGAGGCCCTCGACCCCCGCCCAGGCGGCGAGGGCGGGCGCCAAGCCCCCGGCCCCCGCCCAGGCGGCGAGGGCGGGCGCACTCCCGCGCTGGCGGCGCGCATCGCCCGCGAGATCGCCTGGAGGGACGTCCCCTACACCGACGGCTCGCAGGACGGCCGCATCGATCCCCGCACCTTGTCCATCGCCCTGGACGACCTGCTCCCCGCCGCACGGGTCCTCGCCGTCGACTCCGGCAACTTCATGGGCTACCCGTCGATGTTCCTGTCGGTCCCCGACGAGAACGCCTTCTGCTTCACCCAGGCGTTCCAGTCGATCGGGCTCGGCCTGGCGACGGCCGTGGGCGCCGCGCTGGCCCGTCCCGGCCTGCTGCCCGTCGCGGCGCTCGGCGACGGCGGGGCGCTGATGGGCATCGCCGAGTTGGAGACCGTCGTACGCCTGGGCCTGCCCATGGTGATCGTCGTCTACGACGACGAGGCGTACGGCGCCGAGGTGCACCACTTCGGCCCGCAAGGGCACGCTCTGGACCAGGTGCGGTTCCCGCCGTGCGACTTCGCCGCCATCGCCCGCGGGTACGGCTGCGCGGCGGTGACCGTACGGGAACGCGCCGACCTGGCGGAGGTGTCGCGGTGGCTGGCCGGCCCGCGCGACCGGCCGCTGCTCGTGCACGCCAAGGTCACCGCCGACCGCGGCTCCTGGTGGCTGGAGGAGGCGTTCCGCGGCCACTGAGACCAGAAAGGCACCCTCCGTCCGGCTCTTCGGCACGAACATCACGGCCGGCGGGTGCGGCATGTCCTCCGTCCGCACGTTACGGTGCAGGCATGGCTGAGATCGTGTACCCCCTGGTGATCGCGTCCGCGCGCGGGCTGTTCAAGGCGCTCGACCTGAGAATCGACGTGAGAGGAGCCGAGCGGGTGCCGAAGAGCGGGGGAGCGGTGCTGGTCGGCAACCACGTCAGCTACCTCGACTTCATCTTCGTCGGCTACGGCGCGTGGCCCTCCAGGCGTCTTGTCCGCTTCATGGCGAAGAAGGAGGTCTTCACCAACCGGGTGTCCGGGCCGCTGATGCGCGCCATGCACCACATCCCGGTCGACCGGGCGGCGGGCGCCAGCGCCTACGGGGCGGCGCTGAGGGGCCTGCGGGCAGGGGAGGTCATCGGCGTGTTCGCCGAGGCCACCATCAGCCGCTCCTTCACCGTCAAGGAGATCAAGAGCGGCGCCGTGCGCATGGCGGCCAGGGCGGAGGTCCCGCTGATCCCCGTCACCGTGTGGGGAACCCAGCGCATGTGGACCAAGGGCCGGCCCAAGCGGCTCACCCAGCGGCACATCCCCATCACGATCGACATCGGCGAACCGCTGTACCCCAAGCCCGGCGAGGACCTCGAGGAGGTCACGGCCCGCCTGCGCGCCGTGATGGCGCAGCGGCTGGACCACATCCAGCGCACCTACCCCGGCGACGGCGACGGCGCCTGGTGGCAGCCCGCCCACCTCGGCGGCACCGCCCCCACACCCGAGGAGGCCGCGGCCCTGGACGCCGCCGAACGCGAGTCCCGCGCTCGCGACTGACCCTCGCCGGCGGCGAGATCAGTCGTCGGAGACGGAGGCGGGAGCGGCGGCGAGGGCTTCTTCCAAGGTCGGGTAGACCGGGATGCGGGAGGCCAGGCCGGTGATCCACAGGACGCGGGCGGCGCTGCGCTGGATCGCGACCAGGCCGAGCCACCCGCCCGCCTCCCTGGACCGCTTCCAGCAGTTGACGAGAAGCCCGGTGGACCGCGAGTCGAGCAGGTCGAGGTCGAGAAGGTCGATCACCAGGTCCGGCCCGCACTGGGCGAACGCCCGGTCCAGGAATTCCTCGAAGGTCAGCCGGACGGCGTAGTCGAGGGTGCCCTTGAGCGTCACCAGCCCGATGGCACCGCGACGTTCCGCGGCGAATCGGGCGGCGTCGGTGGAGACGTGCAGATCAGACATCAAGCGCTCTCCTGGGCGTTCGGCGTCACATGGGCGACGAGAATGCAGGTGTCGTCGCTGGTGTTGCTGGGCGCCAGGGCTTCCATGACCGCGGACAACCTGTCGGCGGGCGCCGAGCGCATCACGCCGGCGATGGTCGCCGCCAAGATGTCCAACCCCTCATAAAGATCACGGCCGGGTTGTTCGATCAGACCGTCGGTGTACATCACCAGAAGGTCGTCGGGCTCCAGGTGAATGTTGGCGTGAGTATAGCTGGCATCGTCGAACACCCCGAGGAGCACTCCAGGATGCAGCACCCGCTGCACGGAGTTCCCGCGCACGAGCAGCATCGGCGGATGCCCGGCGTGGGTGAAGGCCAGCACGCGGTCGCGCCGGTTGTACCGCGCGACGACGGCGGTGGCGAGCACGTCCGGGCGGACGGAGCGCAGCAGGCGGTTGAGCGCCCCGAGTATGCGGTCGGGGTCATGGTCGGCGAAGGCCAGGCCGGTGATCGCGTGCCGCAGCTTCGCCATGGCCGACGCGGCGGGCAGGCCGCTGCCGGCGACGTCGCCGACGGCCAGCAGCACCTGCTCCTCGCTCAGCGGCATCGCCTGGTACCAGTCGCCGCCGAGCAGGGCCGTCTCGGCGGCGTCATAGCGCACGGCGACCCGCAGACCCGGCAGATTGATGAGGCTCTCCTGCACCGGCATGATGATGTGCTGCAGTTCGGCGGTGAGCCGCAGTTCCTCCTCCAGCCGTCGCCGGGTCAGGGCGAGCTGGTCGTCGGCGTGCCGCCAGTCGGTGACGTCCTGCGCCACGCCGTGGACCTCGACGGCCTGGCCCGTGGCGTCCCTGGCGGCCTCGGCCACGATGCGCAGGTGGCGCAGCGCGTCCCCCACGTACACCCGGATCTCGAACTCCTGGGGGCCCTCGGCGTCGGTGATGCCGGCCAGGGCCCGGTGGAGGATCGGCCGGTCTTCCACGTGGGTGATGGTGGCGTAGCCGGGCAGGGCGAGGGGCCCGTCGGCGAGGTCGCGGCCGTGGATGGCGTACATGTGGTCGGACCACTCGGCTTCGCCGGTGACCAGATTCCAGTAGCCCCACCCGAGGTGGCCCAGGCGCTCGGTGTGCGCGAGCCGGGAGGCCATCCGCTGCTCGTCGTCGTCGCGCACCCACGTCGCGAGCAGCCCTCCGGCGACGCGCGACGCCTTCACGGTGAAGACGGAACGACGCTGGACGCCTTCGACGTCCTGCACATACGTGTAGCGGGCGACCTCCTCAGGGCCGCCGGTCTCCATCGCCCGCAGGTAGCCCTGCCACAGCGGGCTGCCGGCGATCGAGGGGTAGGACGAGAGCGCCCGCAGGCCGACGAGCTCCTTGCCGGTGCGCCCGTGCGCGTCCTTGGCGTGCGGGGTGGCCGCGCGTGTCTCGAAGTCGACGATCCGGCCGTCCGCGCCGCGGATCGGCGCGTACCAGGCGACCTGGGCGGCGACGCCGTCCAGCACGGCCTGGATCAGGGCGACCGAGCCGGTGTCGAGCCGGGTGGTGTCCTTCACGGCGCCGTCCACCGGCGGCGCCACGGAGGCCGAGCGCAGGACGCGCTCACCGCCGTTCCCAGCCATCAGCCACCTTCCACGGGACGCGCGTCGCCGGGACGCCGAGACGTCTGTCGCCTCGGCACCACGGAATTCCGGGGCCGAGAGTGATTCTGCGGTGACCTTACCAACGACGTCGCCCACTCTCCGAAGCCCGCTGTCTGGGGCACCCGCTCGCGCGCTTCCCCGGGGAACGCCGGTCCGCGGACGGCGGGGCTCGCGCCGGGCGGCGTTCGCGGTGCGTTCAGGTGAAGGGTCGCTGGCCGCCTTCACGGGGACATGGTGTCGCGCCAGGCACTGGAGTGCTGAAGAAGAGTAACGCGCGAGGGCGGGGGATGGGCAACCGCCCGCCGTGGGACGATTCCGTATCGATCGCCGGGGACGTCCCCGGAGCCGGGACGCGTGGGCGTTCCAGGAGCCCGGCGCCGGGGAGCGCCGGACGGCCGCGGCTCGGCGCGTGGCCTCGGCAAAGAGGCTCCGCCGGACGCGGCGGCATCCGGCGGAGCGGTCGGTGCGGTTCCCGCATCGAGGTGGTGGTCCTGCGGCCGAGCGAGCCGGCCGGTCAGGCGAAGTTCACGTCGCTGCAGATGTAGTACGCCTGGTCCATGTGCGAGGCCTGCCAGATGGTGTAGACGATGGCGCGCCCCGAGTGGCCGGAGGTGTTGACGGTGATCGAGTAGTTCTGGCTCTGGCCGTACCTGCCGGTGGTGGTGACGAGCTGCAGGTCGTTCCAGGTCAGCGACTGGGTGATGGGGTTGAACCCCTGGCGGGTGATGTAGACCTTGAAGTAGTCCGCGCCGTGGCTGGCCTGGTCGTACAGCTTGATGGTGAAGTTGTTGGAGATGGTGGTCGCCTTCCAGTTGCCGACGGCGTCCATGGCGTTGTAGCGGCCGCCCTCGGCGTGGCCGCCGCTGCACAGCTGCCCGTTGGGCACCGCGGCCTGGTGGTTGCCGCCGACCCCGTTGCGGTAGAGGCCGTTCCAGTTCCACATGGCGTTCGCGTTGGCCTGCCATGCCTGCCAGCACATCGGGTCCTGCTGCTGCATGTTCGGGTTCAGATGGTCGTTGCCCCAGCGCTGGTGACACCCGTAGACGCGGGACGCCGGGTCGATGACCGAACCGTGGGCGGAGGCGGTGTCGAACCAGGGGACCAGGGCCATCATGGCCGTGATCAGCAGGACGAGGGCGCGGATGGTCCAGCGGGGCTGCCGCGCCGATTCAGGACGTTGCATTGTTGCGATCTCCGTCTTCCGGTGGGGGTTCCGGGGAGTGGGAGCGCTCCCATTGTTAGGGGAATGTTAACTGACAAAAGGCGGTAATGAAACCTAACGCCATGAAGTTGAAACGTTCAGAAGGCGCGACATATCGCATCCTCGCGCCATTGTGAAGTCTCCGCAGGTCAGGAGGTCAGCGCCTTGCCGAACCGCCAGGCGCCGGCCAGGAACAGGGCGGCGGCGTAGGCGAGCAGCATGCCCAGCTCAGGCAGGATGTCGCCGATTCCGCCACCCCGCCGGACCAGCTCGGCGAACCCGTCGGCCGCCCAGGCATGCGGCGTCAGATGGGCGACGGCGCGCATCGTGTCCGAGAAGAGCTCGATGGGCACCATCGAGCCGCCCAGGGCGCCGAGCCCGAGACCGATGAGCACACCCAGGCCGCCGGCCTGCTGCTCGCTGCGCAGCACCGCGCCCACCAGCATCGCGGCGCCGCTGCCGACGAGCGCGAACGCCGCCAGCAGCGCGCCCGCCCCCAGCGGATCGCCCCAGTTCACGCCGAACAGCAGCGCCGAGCCGACCATGATGATCAACCCTTGCAGCAGCGCGACGGCGATCCGGCCGGCCGCCTCGCCCAGCATGATCGTCCGTACCGGGGTCGGCGTGGCGGTCATGCGCCGCGAGACGCCGAGACGGCGGGTCTCGATGAGCGCCACGGCGCCGGTCAGCGAGGTCAGGAACACGAACAGCAGCAGTTGCGACGCGGCTCCCACGTCGTAGGTGCTCAGGGTGGCCGGGAACAGCGCGGTGCCGGTGGTGCGGACCGTCACCCGCACCGCCGGCACCAGCGGCCCGAAGGCGTCGGCCGCAGTCAGCGCCTCGCCGAACGAGCCGGTCCCGTGTGCGGCGGCGAACCGGGCGGCGCGCAGCGTTCCCGCCTCGCGCGTCACCACGGCCTGCACGGTGACGCCGAGCTGCTGGGCGAGCCGGTCGGGCCGGGCGAGGTACCGCAGCGCCGCCTGGCCGCCCGACCCGACCGCCGCGCCATAGCCGGCCGGGATGACCAGCCCGGCCTGCAGGCCGCCGCGCTCGACCGCCGTCCGCAGGTCTCCCTCATCGTCGGCCGCGACGACGGCCACGCCGGGCGTGTGCCGCAGCGCGTTCACCACGCGGGCGGCCAGCGGGCCGCCGTCCTGGTCGAGGAGGCCGAGCCGCGGGGTGGAGGCGCCGCCGAACGCCATGCCCAGCACCAGGATCAGCGCCAAGGGGAAGATCAGCATGAAGAAGAGGTTGGACCGGTCGCGCGCCAGGCGCCGGAGCGCGACCCCTGCGATCAGCATGGCTTTCACGGGCGCAGCATCCTTCCCATGCGCAGTGCCGCCACGCCGGTGGTGACCGCGGCGAAGCCGAGCATCGCCACGACCGGCGCCCAGACGACGGTGACCGATCCGCCGGCGGACAGGTCGGCGAGCCCCTGCAGGAACCACTGGTGCGGGGTGGCGCGACCGAGCCAGACGAGCACGCCGTTCGTCTGCGGAAGAGGGACGAAGACCCCGCCGAGCATGCCCAGCACGATGGCGCTGATGGCCTGCCAGTTGCCGGCCTGCTCGGCGGTGCGGGCGAAGGTGGCCACCACGCTCATCACGCCGGTCGCGGCCAGCACGCCCGCGACCACCAGCGCGGCGACGCCGAGCGGGTCGCCCCACCGGGCGCCCAGCAGCAGGCTGGTCGCGACGATGAGCACGGTCATGCTGACCAGTCCGACGGCGACGCTGCCGGCCAGCTTGCCCCACAGGATGGACCGGCGCGGGATCGGCGCGGCCAGCAGCCGGGCCAGCGTGCCGTCGCGGCGCTCCTGCAACAGGCCGGCGACGCCGAACTGCACGGTGAAGAACAGGAAGAAGACGGCCATGCCGGCGGCGAAGTAGGTGCGCAGGGACAGCTCCCGGCGGGCGGCGCCGACGTCCCGCACGGTCACCGGGGCCCGGACCTCGGCCACCTGGGCGGCGAGGCGGGCGGCCTGCGCGGGGTCGGCGGACGCGCCGCGCAGGGTGAGCGCGACCGCCAGGCCGGCCGAGTGCGACTCGGCGGAGAACGACTCGGCGATGGCCCTGGCCACCTGCGCCCCGATCTGCGCGTCGGCGCCGGCGATCACCTTGATCTCGGCCGGGCGGCCGGCCCGGACGGCGGCGGAGAGACCGGGCGGGATCACGAAGGCCGCCGCGACCTCGCCGCGTGCCGCCAGCGCGGCGGCCTCGCTCTCCGAGGCGGCGGTCGTGGTCCGGATCACGCCTTGCCGTTCCAGCGGGCGCAGCCCGTCCACGAAGGCGGTCGCGACGCTTCCCTGGTCCAGGTCCGCGACGGCGTAACGGGCGATCCCGTCGCCGCCTACGCCGGAGAAGACGAGGCTGAAGATCGCGGCGAGGCCGAGCGGCACGATGACGGCGAACAGCGGCAGGGACCTGTCCCGCAGGCGCTGGCGCAGGTCCTTGACGATGATGCTCAGTACGGCGGACATGCTCAGTCCCTCAGCGCTTTGCCGGTGAGGTGGAGGAACACCGACTCCAGGTTCGGCCGGCGCACCTCCACAGAACGCACCGCGGTGCCGGCGCGAGAGGCCGCCTCCAGCAGGCGCGGCAGCACGGCGGGAGCGTCGTCGACCAGCAGGTCGATCACGCCGTCCCGCGTCCCCGCCTGGCGCACGGCGGGCAGGCCTTCCAGGGCGCGCACCACCTCGGCCGGGTCGCCGTCGGCGGTGAAGGTGATCCGGTCGTGTTCGCCGACCATGCCGACCAGCTCGTGCGGAGTGCCCTCGGCCTGGAGGCGGCCGAGGTCGATGATGCCCACCCGGTCGCAGAGCCGCTCGGCCTCCTCCATGTAGTGCGTGGTGTACAGCACTCCGATGCCCTCGCCGGCGAGGCGCTCGACGCTCTCCAGGATGGCGTTGCGGCTCTGCGGGTCTACTCCCGCGGTCGGCTCGTCCAGCACCAGCAGCCGGGGCCGGTGCAGCAGGCCGAGGCCGATGTTGAGGCGGCGCTTCATCCCGCCGGAGTACTCCTTGACCAGGTCCTTCGCCCGGTCGGCCAGGCCGATGACCTCCAGCGCCTCGGCGACCCTGGCCTTGGCCGCTCCGCGCGCCAGACCGTACAGGGAGGCGAAGAAGCGCAGGTTCTCCCGGCCGGTGAGGTCGGGATACAGGGCCAGTTCCTGAGGGACGTAGCCGACCAGCGCCTTGCCCGCCACGTCGTTCACCGTGTGGTCGCGGCCGCAGAGGAGCACCTCGCCGGCGTCGCGCTCCAAGATCCCGACGATCATCGAGATCGTCGTCGTCTTGCCCGCGCCGTTCGGGCCCAGCAGGCCGTACGTCTCGCCCTCGGCGATGCGGAACCCGACGTCGTCGACGGCCACCACGTCGCCGTACCTCTTGTGCAGGCCCTTGCAGACCATTACGTCGGCCGCCATGCCCGCCCACCGCCTTCCCGGCGCCGGACATCGCCGGCGTCCCGCGGCCCCGCCGTGGAGTCCGGCCCGGGCCCGCCGCCCATCGTCGCCGCCGCCGGGCGGCGGGGAAAGGGGCCTCCCGCCGCCTTCCGCGGGACCTTCGTCCCCGGCGCGGGGGCCGCGACCTCGGCATGCTGGTAACCGCATCGACACCGGCGGAAGGAGCCATGGAGATGACGGTCACGAGGCAAGAGGTACGGGTCCGCGGCGGGGAGCTGGCGGTCAAGATCAAGGAATTCATCCACGAGGGCAACGTCCAGCGGGTCAAGATCAAGAACTCCCGCGGGCACGTCGTCATGGAGATCCCGGTCACCGTCGGCGTGGTGGCGTTCATCGCCGCCCCCGTCGTCACCGCCGTGGGGGCCCTGGCCGCGCTGGCGGCGGAGTGGTCGGTCGAGACCGAGCGCGTGGAGGAGACCGCGTCAGGCCCGCAGGACGGGGCCGCGCCCCTTCTGGAGCGCGCCGAGCCGCCCAAGCCGATCCAGCCGCCCAAGCCGGCCGGGCCCGTCGGGTCGGCCAGGCCCGTCGGTTCCGCCAAGCCGGCTCAGCCGGCCGAGCCGGTCGAGACGGTCAAGCCGGTCGAGACGGCCGAGCCGGTCGAGACGGCCAAGCCGCTCAAGCGGATCAAGCCGGTCCAGGCGGCCAAGCCGGCCGAGACGGCCAAGCCGGCCGAGACGGCCAAGCCGGTTCAGCCGGTGTGACGCCGGGGGAACGGCTGACGACGTGGCGCGGACGGCCCCCACGTGCCGCCCGCGCCACGATCATGCCGTCGCCGGGTCGCCGGGTCGCCGGGTCGCCGGGTCGCCGGGTCGCCGGGTCGCCGGGTCGCCGGGTCGCCGGGTCGCCGGGTCGCCGGGTCGCCCGGCCGTCACGCCGCCGGGTGGCCTTCGGCGGGCCTCGCGGCCCGCGGTAGACCGCACGGCGTTCAGCCGACGAGTGTCTTGACGGCCGCCGTGATCTCCGCCATCGCCTTCTTCGCGTCGGCGAAGTACATGCCGGTCTTCGGGTCGGTGTACAGCTCGTTGTCGATCCCGGCGTACCCGTGCCCCATCGACCGCTTGACGACGATCACGCTCTTCGCCCGGTCGACGTCCAGGATCGGCATGCCCGAGATCGCGCTGCCGGGGCGGCGGGCGGCCGGGTTGGTGACGTCGTTGGCGCCGACCACCAGGGCGACGTCCACCCGCGGGAACTCCGGGTTGACCTCGTCCATCTCCTTGAGCTGCGAGTACGGCACGCCGGCCTCGGCGAGCAGCACGTTCATGTGGCCGGGCATCCGCCCGGCGACCGGGTGGACGGCGTAGGACACCTCCACCCCGCGCCGTTCCAGGATCTCGGCCAGGTCGTGCAGCCCGTGCTGGGCCTGCGCCGCCGCGAGCCCGTACCCGGGCACGAACACCACCTTGGCGGCATAGGCGAGCTGGACGGCGACGTCGTCGGCCGAGACCGCGCGCACCCGCCCGGCGCCCGCGGTGACCGGGGCCGCTCCGTCGGCGGTGCCGAAGCCGCCGGCGATGACGTTGCCGATCGACCGGTTCATGGCGGCGGCCATCAGGCGAGTGAGGATGGCGCCGGACGCGCCGACCAGCGCCCCGGCGATGATCAGCAGGGTGTTGCCGATCACGAACCCCGCCATCGCGACCGCGGTGCCGGTGAAGGCGTTCAGCAGGGAGATCACGACGGGCATGTCCGCGCCGCCGATCGGCAGCACCATGGCGACGCCGAACGCCAGGGCCGCGAGCGCCAGCACGGCGAGCGGCGCCGTGCCGCCCACGCCGGCGGCGAGCATCACCGCCGCGACGCCCATCGCCGTCGCCAGCGCCAGGCTGGTCCAGCGGGACCCTGGGAACACGATGGGACGGCCGGGCACCACGCCCTGCAGCTTGCCGGAGGCGACCAGCGACCCCGAGAAGGTCACCGCGCCGATCACCGTGTCCAGGGCGAGTGGCACGGAGTTCCGGACGTCCATCGGCGCGCCGCCGAGCCGCAGGAAGTCGTGCACCCCGACCAGGGCGGCCGCGCCGCCGCCGACCGCGTTGAACAGGCTGACCAGCTGCGGCATCGCCGTCATCTTGACGCGGCGGGCGCCCACCAGGCCGGCGCCCGCGCCCGCGACGGCGCCCGCCGCGACCACGAGCAGCGCGGCGGGACGCGCGGTCCCCGCGTGGAAGAGCACGGCCAGGGCCGCGACGATGCCCGCCGTCATGCCGCCGGCCGACAGCAGGTTGCCGCGCCGGGCGGTGACCGGGGAGTTCATCAGGTGCAGGCCGAGCACGAAGCAGGTGGCCGCGGCCAGGTAGACCAGGCGGATCACCGTGTCGAAGGCGCTCATCGGGTCGTCTCTCCCGAGTCCCGGCGGGGGCGGAACATCTCCAGCATCCGGTCGGTGACCACGTAGCCGCCGAAGACGTTCATCGCCGCGAACGCCACCGCCACGAAGGCGATCGCGTAGCCGAGCGGGCCGTCGGCGGTGACGGCGATGAGCACGGCGCCCGCCAGGACGATGCCGTGGACGGAGTTGGCCGCCGACATCAGGGGCGTGTGCAAGGTGGTGGGCACCTTGCTGATGACCTCGAAGCCCGCCAGCAGGCTCAGCACGAAGACCGTCAGGTCGCTGACGAACTCGGGGTTCACGTGGAGCCTCCGTCCTGGCGCGCCGCGGTGGCCGCGCCGTTCACCGGGTGGACGATCCGCCCGGCGTGCGTGACGACGACCCCCGCCTGGACGGCGTCGCCGAGGTCGATGGCAAGCGCCCCGTCGGGCATCAGGTGCGCCAGCAGCGCGCAGACGTTGCTGGAGTAGGCGGTGGACGCGGCGGCTGGCATGGTCGAGGCGAGGTTCCCCGCGCCGATCACGGTGACCCCCTCGCCGGTGACCACCGTCTCGCCCGGCACGGACGCCTCGACGTTGCCGCCGAACTCCCCGGCGGCCAGGTCCACCACGACCGACCCCGGCCGCATGGTCTTGAGCCCGGCCTCGGTGACCAGCAGCGGCGGGCGGCGGCCCGGCACCTGGGCGGTGGTGATGACGATGTCGAAGCGCGCCACGTGCCCGGCCAGTTCTTCCTGCTGGGCCTGCCGCTCCGGCGCGGTGAGGGCCCGGGCGTACCCGCCCTCGCCGGCGGCGGACGCGGCCGACGCGAGCCCCAGGAACGCCGCCCCGAGCGAGGCGACCTCCTCGCGTGCGGCGGGCCGCACGTCGAAGCCCGTGACGACGGCGCCGAGCCTGCGGGCGGTGCCGATCGCCTGCAGTCCCGCCACCCCGGCGCCGAGGACCAGCACCTGGGCGGGGGGCGCGGTGCCCGCCGCGGTGATCAGCAGGGGGAACAGCCGCCCGTAGGCGCCGGCGGCCAGCACCGCAGCCCGGTATCCCGCGATGGTCGCCTGTGAGGTCATCGCGTCCATCGGCTGCGCCGCGCTGATCGTCCGGGGCAGCCCTTCGAAACAGATCGCCGTGACCCCGCGCCCGGCCAGCGCGGCGATCTCCGCTGGGGCGGGCCGCGACAGCCCGATCACCACCTGGCCGCGCCTGAGGCCCGCCGCCGCCGGCGGGCCCACGGTCAGCACCGCCTCCGCCCGCGCGTACAGCTCGTCGCGGGTGGCGATCTCGGCGCCTGCCTGGATGTACGCGCCGTCGGAGAACCAGGCGGCGGCCCCGGCGCCCGACTCGACCAGTACGCCGATCCCGGCCTTCCCGAGCCGCGCGACACCGTCCGGGCTCAACGCGACCCGCCGCTCGCCGGGTGCGGTCTCCTTCACGACGCCTGCCTTGGTGGCGTTCATCGGTCTCCCCTTCGCACGTCCTTGCGCCAGCTTGCTGGGCCCGATGCCGTGTGCCGACGGGCCGAAGGGCCTGTGGTCACGTCGGGGAGGCCTGTTCCCGCGGGACTTACGGCCCTGCAAGTGATCTCGGAACGCGGTTACACAGAAAGCCGGCGAAGCAGGAGGGAGGCGGCGATGTTCCAGATACGGATCCATGGGCGTGGCGGCCAAGGGGTGGTCACCGCGGCGGAGATGTTGTCCATCGCCGCCTTTCTCGAAGGAAGGTACGCGCAGGCGTTCCCCACGTTCGGCTCCGAGCGCACGGGGGCGCCCATCATGGCGTTCTGCCGCATCGACGACCGGGAGATCCGGGTGCGCGAGCCGATCGTGCGGCCGGACGCGCTGATCGTCCAGGACGCGACGCTGCTCGGCCGCCCGGGCCTGTTCGCCGGGCTCAACCCCCGCGGCTACGTGCTGATCAACTCCGCGCGCGGCCTCGCCGAGCTCGGCCTCACCGGCCCGGCCACCGCGTTCCTGCGCGAACGGCTGCTGACGGTCCCGGCGACGGAACTGGCGCTCAAGCACCTCGGCCGGCCGGTGCCCAACGCGGTGCTGCTCGGCGCGTTCTCCGCGATGAGCGGCGTCGTCTCGCTGGAGTCGGTGCAGGCGGCCGTCCGGCAGAAGTTCTCCGGCCGGACCGCCGAGCGCAACGTGGCCGCCGCCGCGGACGCGCACGCGTACGTGCTCACGGAGATGGCGCTGCTGGCCGGCCCGCGCGGCCATGCCTGGACAGGACTGGAGCCGGCCGATGCTTAGGCAGATCGAGGGATCGCGCGCGGTGGCAGAGGCGGTGGCCCTGTGCCGCCCCGAGGTGATCTGCGCCTATCCCATCTCGCCGCAGACCCACATCGTCGAGGCGCTCAGCGCGCTGGTGAAGTCCGGCGAACTGGCCCCGTGCGAGTTCGTCAACGTCGAGTCGGAGTTCGCGGCCATGTCGGTCGGCATCGGCGCCTCCGCAGCCGGGGCCAGGACGTACACGGCGACCGCGAGCCAGGGCCTGCTGTACATGGCCGAGGCGCTGTACAACGCCTCCGGGCTCGGCCTGCCGATCGTGATGACGGTCGCCAACCGCGCGATCGGCGCGCCCATCAACATCTGGAACGACCACAGCGACACGATGTCCCAGCGCGACTCCGGCTGGATCCAGCTGTACGCGGAGAACAACCAGGAGGCGCTGGACCTGCACGTCCAGGCGTTCAGGATCGCCGAGGAGCTGTCGGTGCCGGTGATGGTGTGCATGGACGGCTTCGTCCTCACCCACGCCTACGAGCGGGTGGACATGCCCGCCCAGGAGCAGGTGGACGCCTTCCTGCCGCCCTACGAGCCACGCCAGGTGCTCGACCCCGACGACCCGGTGTCGATCGGCGCGATGGTCGGGCCGGAGGCGTTCACCGAGGTCCGCTACCTGGCCCACGCCTGCCAGACGCGTGCGCTGGACCTCATCCCCGAGGTCGCCGCCGATTTCGAGGCCGTCTTCGGGCGGCGGGCCGGCGGGCTGCTCGGCACCTACCGCACCGAGGACGCCGAGACCGTCGTCGTGGCGCTCGGCTCGGTGCTCGGCACCGTCAAGGACGTCGTCGACGAGCGGCGCGAGGCCGGCGTGCGGATCGGCGCCGTCGGCCTCACCGCCTTCCGCCCCTTCCCGCGGCGCGCGCTGGCGGAGGCGCTGAAGGAAGCCCGGACGGTCGTGGTGCTGGAACGGGCGCTGGCGGTCGGCGTCGGCGGCATCGTCACCGCCGACGTGCGCGCCGCCCTGCCCGCCGGCCGGGCGGACTCCTGCCACACCGTCATCGCCGGCCTCGGCGGGCGGCCTGTCACGAAGAAGTCGCTGCACCGGCTGTTCGCCGACGCCGCGGCCGGGCGCCTGGACGAGCTGACCTTCCTCGACCTGGACCAGGAACTGGTCGATCGGGAGCTGCGCCGCACGAGCAAGCGCCGCCGGTCGGGGCCGAGAGCGGAGAACATTCTCCGCGACCTGGCGACGAGAGGAAGATAGAGATGGCCGCCAAGCAGATCAAGTTCTACCAGGTCGGCAGCTTCGCGGTCGGCAACCGCCTTCTGGGGCCGCGTGACCGGTCCGTCCAGGCCGACCCCGAGCGGGCCAACTCCCTGGAGTCCGGTCACCGCGCCTGCCAGGGATGCGGCGAGGCGCTCGGCGCCCGGTACGCCCTGGACGCGGCCATGCGCGCCACGGGCGGCCGGATGGTCGCCGTGAACGCCACCGGCTGCCTGGAGGTCTTCTCCACCCCCTACCCCGAGACCTCGTGGCAGGTGCCGTGGATCCACTCCCTGTTCGGCAACGCCCCCGCCGTCGCCACCGGCGTCGCCGCCGCGATGAGGGCCAAGGGCCGCTACGACGTGCGGGTCGTCGGCCAGGGCGGGGACGGCGGCACCGTCGACATCGGCTTCGCCTGTCTGTCGGGCATGTTCGAGCGCAACGACGACGTGCTGTACATCTGCTACGACAACCAGGCGTACATGAACACCGGCGTCCAGCGCTCCGGCGCCACGCCGCCCGCGGCGCGCACCACGACGACCCAGACCGTCGGCGACCACCCGGGCAACGTCTTCGGGCAGGGCAAGAACGTCCCGCTCATCGCCATGGCGCACGAGATCCCCTACGTCGCCACCGCGACCGTCGCCGAGCCGCGCGACCTTGAGGAGAAGGTGGGGCGGGCCATGGGGATGCACGGCGCCCGCTACCTGCACGTCCTGGTGCCCTGCCCGCTGGGCTGGGCCACCGTCTCCTGCGAGACCGTCCACGTCGCGCGGCTGGCCAAGGAGTCGGGGCTGTTCCCGGTCTTCGAGGCCGAGCACGGCGAGGTGACGTCCGTCTCCAAGATCCGCCGCCGGGTGCCGGTGGAGGACTTCCTGCGGCTGCAGGGCAGGTACGCGCACCTGTTCGGCGACTCGCCGGACACCGCCACCCTCGCCCGGCTCCAGGCGATGGCCTACCGCAACATCCGCCGGTTCGGCCTGGTGGACCACCTTCCTGACTAGCGAGTTGGTGACCAGACATGGACAAGCCGTTCGCGATCACGCTCGACGTCGGATCGAGCCTCGCCAACAAGACCGGCGCGTGGCGGACCGAACGGCCCGTCTACGTGGACCGCCTGCCCCCGTGCAACCAGGCGTGCCCGGCGGGGGAGGACGTCCAGCAGTGGCTGTACCGGGCCGAGGACGGCTCCTACGAGGCCGCCTGGCGCAAGATCATGGAGGACAACCCGTTCCCGGCCGTCATGGGGAGGGTCTGCTACCACCCCTGCCAGACCGAGTGCAACCGCGGGCAGCTCGACGAGGCCGTCGGCATCAACGCGGTCGAGGCCTTCCTGGGGGACGAGGCCATCCGCAGCGGCTGGACGGTCGCGGTCGAGGCCCCGCCGTCCGGCAAGCGGGTCCTGGTGGTCGGCGCCGGGCCGTCCGGGCTGTCGGCCGCCTACCATCTGGCGCGCCTCGGGCACGCCGTCACCGTCATGGACGCCGGCGACGCCGCAGGCGGCATGATGCGCTACGGCATCCCGCGTTACCGCCTGCCACGCGAGGTGCTCGACGCCGAGATCCGGCGCATCACCGGCATGGGCGTCGAGGTCGAGCTCGGCCGCACGGTGACCGACCTGCCCGCGGCCATGCGCGAGGGCGGCTTCGACGCCGCCTTCCTCGCCGTCGGCGCCCACATCGGCCGGCGGGCCTACATCCCCGCCGGCGACACCGCCCGCGTCCTGGACGCGGTGACGATGCTGCGCGGCATGGAGGGCGAGGGGCCGCCGCTGCTCGGCCGGCGCGTCGTCGTCTACGGCGGCGGCGACACCGCGATGGACGCCGCCCGCACCGCCCGCCGGCTCGGCGCGACCGACGCGGTCGTCGTCTACCGGCGCATCCGCGAGCGCATGCCCGCGCACGCCTTCGAGGTCGAGGAGGCCGTCGAGGAAGGTGTGAGGATGAAGTGGCTGTCCACCATCGCCCGCGCCGACGGCGAGCGCGTCATCGTCGAGAAGATGCGCCTGGACGAAGCCGGCTTCCCCCAGCCGACCGGGGAGCTGGAGGAACTGGAGGCCGACACGGTCGTGCTCGCGCTCGGCCAGCTGCCGGACCTGTCCCTGCTGCGCGGCCTGCCCGGCGTCGAGGTGGCGGACGACGTGGTGAAGATCGGCGAGGACTTCGCGACCGGGTGCCCGGGGGTGTTCGCCGGTGGTGACATGGTGCACTCCGAGCGCACCGTCACCGTCGCCGTCGGCCACGGCAAGAAGGCCGCCCGCCACATCGACGGCTACCTGCGCGGCACCGCCTACCGGCCCGCGCCGCGCCACGCGCCCGCCACCTTCAACGTGCTCAACACCTGGTACTACAGCGACGCCCCGGCGACCGTGCGCCCACGGCTCGACCTCGCCCGGCGCACCTCCACCTTCGACGAGGTGCAAGGCGCACTGGACGAGTCGACCGCGCTGTTCGAGGCGCGGCGCTGCCTGTCCTGCGGCAACTGCTTCGAGTGCGACAACTGCTATGGCGTGTGCCCCGACAACGCGGTCATCAAGCTCGGGCCGGGGGAGCGGTTCGAGATCGACTACGACTACTGCAAGGGCTGCGGCCTGTGCGCCGCCGAATGCCCCTGCGGAGCCATCACCATGACCCCCGAGACCGGCTGACGGGCCGGGCCGCCCGCACGCGAGACGCCAAGCCGTGCGGGCCGGCCGCCGAGGGCGGCCGCGACGTGATCGTCTCCGCACTCGGCGTGCTCGGCATCACCGCGCCGGCACGCCCATCGCATCGCCGCGCCGGGTCACAACAAAAGATCACAAGATGATCCCTGAAGCTGTCATGATGTGGCCGGACCACGGGGGAGGCGGAGATACGGGGAAGCCTCATCGCCGCACGCCCCCGCGAACCTCCATAGGACTTCAAAGGGGACAGAAGTGTCGAAAATCCCTGCACGGCTCCGTTCGGCGGCCCGCTTACCATTCCGGTCGGCGACCGGCTCTCCGCTCCTCACCGCCCGCCGCATGCGCGCCCGTCCGCTGGCGGGCGGCATCGCGCTGGCGCTGGCCGCCACCGCCGTCGCGGTGGCCCTGCCCATCGCTCCCGCGTCGGCCGCCCGCATCGACGTGACCTGCGACAACACGGCGGGCGACGCCGCCACCATGCAGACGGCCATCGACGCCTCCCGCGAGGGCGACGAGGTCGTCTTCAAGGGTCCGTGCCTGATCAACGCCACGATCACCCTCCGGGACCGCCGCACCTACCGCGGCGACGGCAAGGCGGGCACGGTCATCAAGCAGGCGGACGGCGCGAACCTGCCCGCCATGCTCGCCTCGGAGTCGTGGGTCGACGACGCCGAGTACAGCTCGGACACGGTGCGGGTCGAACGGCTCACGCTCGACGGCAACCGGGACACCAACACCGGGACCGTCGGCCTCATGCTGCGGTCGTGGAACGCCAGGATCTACGACGTGGACATCTACGGCGCCCCCTCCGACGGCATCCGCATCAGCAACCCGTCCAAGAACGGCACCCTGCTGCAGAACAGCATGGTGAACAGCATCATCAGCGACGCCGACATCGAAGGGTCGGGCGGCTCGGGCCTGCGGGTGGTGGACCCGGGCAACTCCGTCACCGACTGGACCTTCCAGCGCTCCTGGATCGGCTTCAGCGACGGGAGCGCCATCGAGTCCGACAACGCGGCCGGGTGGACCTTCAGCGACCTGCACCTGTACGCCACCCCCAAGCACGCGATCGACGCCCACCGCTGCTTCGGCACCTCGATCCAGAACAACTACATCGAGGACTTCGGCACGGAGGGGACGGCGAACCAGACCTACTACGGCGTCCGCTGCGACCTGCAGGGCGAGGCCGCCACCACCATCACCGGCAACCGCATCCACCGGTTCCTGCCGCCGCCGGACGTCCTGGCCACCTACAGCAAGGCGCGCAAGCTCGGCATCGGGCCCTTCCCGCGCGCCCGTCAGCTGACCGGCCCGCTGCCCCGTGACGCCAAGTTCGTCTACCTGGCGCTCGACGAGGTCAACTACGGCACCGGGCACGCCGCGGTGACCGGCAACACCATTCTCGGCCAGGGCACCAAGCGCGAGACGGGCATGCTGTTCAAGAAGGGCCAGGGCGAGGGCATGTCCATCGTCACCAGCGGGAACCTGGTCGACAACATCGACGACCCGCGCGTCACCGGCCCCGGGGTGCGGCTCTCACGCGGCTACTGACCCCCCGCCGTCGCCGGCCCCCCGCCGAGGCGGAGGGCCGGCGACGGCGTTCACCACGGGATCGGGCCGTCGGCGCCGAAGCAGCCGCCCGTGGGGCCGTCGGGGCCCAGCGTGGCCAGCCGCACGGCGACCTCGGCGCCGTCGGCCGCGGTGCGCGCGAGGCCGCGCAGGGCCGGTGCGAAGGCCGTCGCGCACGGCCCCGGGTCCGCCGCGTTCACCAGCACCCCGTGCGCGCGCAGCGCGTTGGCGTACTGCACGGTCAGCGCGTTGACCGCCGTCTTGGACGGCGCGTACGCCGCCGTGGGCGGCCTGCGGGCGAACGGTCCCGCAGGGTCGCTCATCAGCGCCAGCGAGCCGAGACCGCTGGTCAGGTTCACGACGCGCCCCGCCGCCGAGCGCGTCAGCAGCGGGATCATCGCGGAGGTCACGGCGATCACGCCGAAGACGTTGGTCTCGAAGACCTCCCTGATGGCGTCGAGATCGGCGTCGCAGGGATCCTGTCCCGGCAGGTCGCCCAGGATGCCGGCGTTGTTGACCAGGACGTCGAGCACGCCGAACTGCTCGGCGGCGTACTTGGTGGCGGCGTCGATCGAGGCGCGGTCGGTCACGTCCAGCGTGAGCGCGCGCACGTCCGCGCCCGTCGCCGACCGCAGCGCGGCGGCGGCCTCCTCTCCCCGGCGCGGGTCGCGGGCGCCGAGCAGCACGGTCATGCCGAGCCCGGCCAGCTGGGCGGCGATCTCGCGGCCGATGCCCTGGTTGGCGCCGGTCACCAGCGCGACCAGCGGACGGGCGCCGTTCGCGGGCGCGAGGCCGTTCGTGGTCATGGGGCTGTTCGCGGTCATGGGCGGGCACCGCCTCGCCCGCGTGCCGGCCGTGCGCGGCCGGCCATGTCAGGCATCGCCCGCGGCGGAGCGGCCGTCACGGTGCTCGGCGCGGAGCACCTCGACGACGGCGGCGATGTCGGCGCCGCTGCCGCAGTGCTCCGCGGCCTGCTCGTACCGGCGCCCGACCAGCCGCGCGATCGGCAGCGACAGCCCGTGCGCGTCCGCGGTGTCGACCAGGTGCCGCACGTCCTTGGCGCCGAGCCGGGTGGAGAACCAGCCCTGGTGGTCTCCGCCGATGATGTCGTCGAGGCGGTTGCGGATGCCGATCGGCACGGTCGGCCACTGGTCCAGCACCTCGCGCAGGAGCTTGATGTCCAGCTCCGCGGCCTCCGCGGTCGCGACCACCTCGGCGACCATGGCGATCTCGGCCATCAGCAGGTAGTTGTTGAGCAGTTTGAACGTCGTCGCGCTGCCGGGGTCCTCCCCGCAGAACCAGTGGACGTTGAACAGGCGGACCCAGAGGGGCTCCAGCCGGTCGACCAGGCGGCGCTCGCCGCCCAGCAGGCCCGAGGCCATGCCGTCGAGAACGGTCTTCGGCGCGGCGATGATCGGCGCGGCCACGAAGCGGTGCCCGGGGGCCATGTCCGCGAGCCGGCGCGAGGTCCGCGGCGAGACGGTGCTCATGTCGACCACGACCTGCGAGTCGGGAGCGGACCGCTGTTCGGTGATCCGCTCCATGACGTCGAGGACGGCCCGGTCGTCGGCGAGCGACATGATCACTGTGTCGGCGTCCCGCGCGGCCTCCGCGGCGGAGGACGCCTCCACCGCCCCGGCCGCGACCACCTCCCCGGCCTTGCCCGGCGTCCGATTCCAGACGCTGAGCCGATGCCCCTGAGCGGTCAGCCGACCGGCCACCGCGCGCCCCATGTTGCCCATTCCAAGGACAGCTATCTGCATATGTCATCCCCCCTGTCGCCATTGTCGTGCTCTTTCCGTCGGCCACGGTGCAGGCTCGCTGGAGAAAAGGCGGAGATGGAAGTCTGCTGGGGGAGGTGCGATGCAATGTGCCGGCTGACCAGCAAGTATGGTTCGCTCTGCTTTATCGGTTATTGTGCGCTAGGTGATGGTTATATCGGGATCATACGCCCGAATTGAGTCGCATAGCGGGACACGCGGGCGCATGGCCGGACCGGCGGGCGAACCGCATATATGTTGGCTCGGAGAGCGGATGAACGGGGGCATGAATGGAAATCCGTCGGCGCAGGACGATGAACAGCGGTCTGATGCTCGTCGGGGGCGCGGTCATGGCGCTGTCGTGCGCGCTGCCGCCCGCGGCGGCGGCGACGTCCCACGGGCCGGGGGGCTCCGATCCCGACCTCGCCGTGTTGAGCGACATCTGGCGGCGGCAGGCCGAGGCGTGGGTACGGGGGGACGCCACCGCCTACGCCGCGGTGTACACCCCGGACGCCGATCTGGTGAACATCAAGGGCGAGCACCTGCACGGGCGTGCGGTGATCGCCGCCCGCCTCAAGCACTACTTCGGCAACCAGCTCAAGGACACCCGGTTGCTGCGGCTGACCGAGAAGATCCGCATGGTGTCGCCCCTGACCGCGGTCATCATCAGGAAGGACTGCGTGCTGTACGCCGCCGAGACGGACTGCCGCCCGGCCAACCTCTCCATCAACAGCAGCGTCGTCGTCAAGCGCGGCGGCCACTGGTTCATCGAGTCGTTCCACAACACGCTGGTCAACCAGCAGGACGAGCGCCAGCGCCCGTTCCGCACGGCCGCCGCCCCCGTCGCCACGGCCGGCCCCGCCGCCACGGCCGGCCCCGGCGTCCAGTCCGCTCCTGAACCGCCGTCCCCCGCGCAACGCCGGCTCAGGAGCCGGTGATCCGGCGGATCATCTCGACGGCATCGCCGACGCCGAAGAAGGCGATGCCCGAGGCGAACCCCACGAGGATGGAGAACGCGCACCCCTGGCCGCCGGCCATCCGCGAGGACGCGGGCCGGTCCTCGGCGATCGCCCGCCACAGCGGCCGGGGTTCGAGCGCCACGAACATGATCGCCCCGACCTGGCCGACGGTGAAGACCCAGAACCACGCCCAGCGGTTGCCGAGCCGAGGCCGCGGCGTGCCGAGCATGACGAGGAAGGTCAGGACCCAGGCGGCGCCCGGCAGCCACCCCCCGTACGGGACCGGGATGTCGAATGGCCAGCGGGGGATGAGGTTGTTCCGGCGGGCGGTGGTGTCGCGCCAATCGATCGGAGGGAGCACGCGCACGGCACCGAGATCCTTCCGCAACTCGGCCTGCGCATAGCCGTCACCGGGAAGGCTCAGGCCCGCCCGATGCCAGGCGAGCGCCCCGGTCGACCACCGCAGGTCGCGGAGGGCCCCCTCGGATTCCTCCACGATGGCGTAGGTGACCTCACCCGTCCGCAGCGCCGCCCGGAACTCCGCGGTGGGGCGGATCGGTGGATCGACGGTCAGCGCGGACATCAGCACATCCCACAACATCACCACGAGCAGCAGCACCCGCCCCCACAACAGTGCCGCCGCGAACAGCCCACGCAGGACAGGTCTCTCCCGATGCGTATCCACCACTCTCCCCGTCGTGGACGCCCCCTGGTTTCGCCACTCTGCTGTCATCCCGCAAAGAAGGCAATAGCCGGCGCCGCACCGGTTGGGAGCCCGGCCCGGCGAAGGCGAGTGGTCACGAGGGCTGAGCGGTAAGGCGTTGGCGACGGCCAGGGCCTTAAGGGGGATGACCGGTGGCCGATGGGGCGGGCGGCTCGGGCGAGCACGACTCGGGCCGGACGCCAGGAGACGGACGTGCGGGACGACGTGCGGGACGACGAGCGGGCAGGAGCAGGGGAACGAGGAGGAAGGCCGCGCCGGCGGTGAGGAACGCCGCCGACCCCGACGTGCCCGCGATGCCCTCGGCCAGCACGACCACGCCCGGCAGGACGGGCTGGGCGACGCCCCACGACAACCCGAGGAAGGCGAACCATCGGGGGCGCTCGGCCTCGGGCGCCGCGTCGGCGACCAGCGACATCCACCGGCCCAGCAGCACGCCGTTGACGGCCGTCCACGCCAGATAGGCCCCGATGATGAGCACGAGGCCCTGCGCGCTGGCCATCGCCACGGCCAGCACGCCGAGCGCGACGGCGCCCGCGGCCAGAACCGCCGCGTGCGGACGCGCGGCCAGCGGCCGCCGCGTCGCCCACAGGGCCACCGGCGCCAGCAGGGCGGCGCCGGCCAGCACGAGGCCGGGAAGCCACGCGGGGGCGCCGCGTCGCAGCAGCGTCAGCGGCAGGAACATCACCACCGCCAGGTAGCCGACCGCGAACGCGGTGCCGGCGAGCGTGAACCGCACCAGCACCGCCGGCGGCCGCCATCGCCCTCTGCGGGGGGACGGCGGCGCGAGGCGGTCGCGCGGCAGGAACGCCAGCGCCAGGGCGGAGGCGCCCAGGCAGGTGAGGGCGTCGACGACCACCAGCCACCGCACTCCGAGGGGGAGGAGCACCGCGGCGATCAGCCCGGCCACCGCGCCCGCCGCCACCAGAGCGTTGCCCAGCAGCCCGTACATCTCTTGGCGGCGGCCTCCTTCGGTGACCGCCGCCACCAGCTCTTGGCTCGCCGGCTCGTAGATCTCGAAGGCGAGGCCCACCAGGGCGACGGCGACCAGCACCTGGCCGGGGGTGCGCGCGAACGCCAGGATCAGCAACGACAGCCCCGTCGCGCCCAGGCCGGCGGACACGGTGAGCCCTGGCGGCAGCCGGTCGAGCAACAGGGCACCGCCCCAGCGGGAGAGCAGCGCCGCGACCCCGAAGATCGCCAGCGCGGCCGGCGCGAGGTCGGGGCCGGCGAGGACCGCGAGGAAGGCGAGCGCGTACGCCCCGAGCTGGTTGAGCACCCGCACCCACAGCAGTGCCTTGGCCGCTCCCTGCAGCGCAGCGAACACCCCTTACCTCCGTCGTGACCGGCGAGCCCCCGCACCCCCGGCGAGCAGGCGGGCGCCATCCTGGCAGCCGGCACCGACAATCCGGCGCCCTGATCCCTTCCGTCCCCGGCGCGGAGGGCGTGCGGGGATGGCGGGAGGCAGGTGGACGCACGTCCATTACAGGGGGGTGGCCACCCAGGTTAGGGGCCCGTAAACGCGCGGGCCGTCTCTTTCCGCCGGAGATCGGCTCGATTAGCGTCATGCCGGTCACCGCACAAGACCGTTCATCTATCTCGCAAGGGCAGGTATCCCATGTTCGAGACGGAAAACGCCGCAGCCGACTCTGAGGTCGAGGACGAGCTCCTCATCGAAGAGATCTCGATCGACGGCATGTGCGGCGTCTACTGACAGGAGGGACGCGGTGTTCGACCCTGATCGGCCGTACCGCTGCTCGCCGCAGGTCGCGTTGCGTCCCGAGCCCTTCGGCGCGCTCGCCTACCACTTCGGCACCCGCCGGCTGTCGTTCCTGAAGACCCCCGCGCTGGTCGAGGTGGTGCGCGGGCTTGAAACGTGCGAGAACGTGCACACCGCTCTGCGGGACGCGGGCGTGCCGGCCGAACAGCTCCCGGCCTACCTGAAGGCCCTGGCCGGGCTGGCCGAGGCCGGAACCATCGAATCACGCTGATCCCTCGAAACGCTGGTCACCGAACCGAGATCGTGGGGAGAACACGGCATGAAGCTGGTCGACCACTTCCAGTCGGGGCTGGCAGCCCCGATCTGTCTCACCTGGGAGCTCACCTACGGCTGCAACCTGTCGTGCGTGCACTGCCTGTCGTCGTCGGGAAGGCGCGACCCCCGGGAGCTGGACACCGACGAGTGCAGAGCGGTCATCGACGAGCTGCAGCGGATGCAGGTGTTCTACGTCAACATCGGCGGCGGAGAACCGACGATCCGGCCGGACTTCTGGGAACTGGTGGATTACGCCACCGCGCACCAGGTGGGGGTGAAGTTCTCCACCAACGGTGTCCGGCTCACCGCGGACCGCGCGCGGCGGCTGGCGGCCAACGACTACGTGGACGTGCAGATCTCGCTCGACGGCGCGACCGCCGAGGTGAACGACGCCGTGCGCGGCGCCGGCTCCTTCGCCATCGCCACCACGGCGATGCGCAACCTGGCCGACGCCGGCTTCGCCAACTTCAAGATCAGCGTCGTCTTCACCCGGCACAACGCCGGTCAGCTCGACGACTTCGCCGCCATGGCCGCCGAGTACGGCGCGCAGCTGCGGATCACGCGTCTGCGTCCGTCCGGGCGTGGCGCGGACGCCTGGCACGACCTCCATCCGACCGGGCGCCAGCAGCGCGAGCTCTACGACTGGCTGCTGGCCAACGGGGACAAGGTGCTGACGGGCGATTCCTTCTTCCACCTCAACGCGCTGGGCTCGACGCCGCTCCCTGGACTGAACATGTGCGGAGCCGGCCGCGTGGTCTGCCTGATCGACCCGGTCGGCGACGTGTACGCGTGCCCGTTCGCCATCCATGAACGGTTCCGCGCCGGCAACGTGCGCTCGCCGGGCGGCTTCACGGGGGTGTGGCGGGACTCCGAGCTGTTCGCCGAGCTGCGCGCGCCGCAGAGCGGTGGCGCGTGTTCCGCATGCTCGGCCTACGACTCCTGCCGAGGCGGATGCATGGCCGCGAAGTTCTTCACCGGCCTGCCGATGGACGGCCCCGACCCCGAATGCGTGCGGGGGAACGGCGACCTCGCTCTCGCGTCCGTCGACGCCGCCGCGGTGCCCCGGCCGGGGGCCGACCACTCCCGCCGCCCCCGGCGGGCCGGAGCCGGCGAACCGGTCATGGTCGCGATCGAGCCCAGAGAGCGGACCCGGGCCCGTGCCGATCGCGCCTGCGACACCAGCCCGCTCGCCGGGTTCCGGCCCGCCTGACGACCGGGCGCCGCGCGTGCGGCGGATCCGCCCGTCGGCCCAAGGGGCACCCGGCTGATCTTCTTCGGCGGAGGACGGGCGGCGGGCCCGCCTGCCGGCCCGGCCGCCGTTCCCCGGCGGACGCCGAGCCGCGCGTGCCACGGGGTGAAAGCACGATCCGGGCCGAGCGACCACCGCCGGCCGGTGCGCCGGCGTGGTCCGTGCGCCACCGTGGTGGCGGCCGGTCGCTGTGCGCGGGGGCGGGATGACCGGGCGCGCGGGAGTGATCGCCGGAGTATCCGCGGCGGCTGACGGGCGTGCGGGGAACAACTGACGCAGCGTCGCGCCGGCGTCCGGAAGGGCGCAGCTGCCGCGTGGTTTCCGGAGCGTGGGCCGAGTACGCGGCCTGCCACGGTGCGTGCGCGCGGAAAGCGCGCGACGGGCACGGCGAGGTCTCGCGAAAGGACGCTGTGAACGGCGTCGCGAATGGGCGCCGCCCAAGGGGCCGGGAAGGCGTCGCGGACGCGTCGTGACGGCCACCGGAGGTCCTCGTGCGGCCGTCCCCCGCTTCCTGGCCTGGCCAGGGCGCCGGACGACGGAAAGCATGAATGAAAAACGAACGGCCGGCGACGGGCGGAAGAATGCCGGCGCGATCGGGCGGCGAGCCCCTACCTCGGCGGCCCTAGGGGCGCGTAAAGATCTTGTTCAATTGCACTCCAGCCGAAAAATTGGTTTTTCCGAATGTCCCGAATTAGTGTTTCGCGGGTGTTTCCTGTGCGGCATCCAGAGGCGATTGGGTCCTCACTTGATAACTCTGTGTGGCGGTCGCGGCCGCGGCCGGGCGCCTGCCGGGGAACGAAGTAAGGACGCGGGCGCGAGGATTATCGCCGACGGCCCTCGTCGTCGCCGGCCGTCGCCGGATGCTGGCTGTGAGCGACGATATGGCCTGTGACCTGCGAATAAGAGCAGCCAAGCCTCCGGCGGCCGCAGAACGCGCCCCCGCCGGCGACCGAGTCCGGTCCAAGACTTCTTGCTGTGGAACGCACCAGGAGTACGTGAGTCTCTTGCCTTGCTAAAGCGCCATGTTTATCGTTAGCAATAACTAGACGGATGTGCGTACACGAGGTCTAGGCGCCAGTGTGACCGTCCAACTCCTCGTCCCGACGGTCGACAGATCGAAGCACGCGCCGAGCCTTTGGTGTCAGCATGCCGCAGGAAAGTTGCCGAGTCTGGGGGCTACCATGCTCGTCGAACGGAGCGTTGAGGAATACTTACTCGACGGGGTAATTGAGGACTGCGCCGAAGGTGGGGCGCAGGTCGTCCTGATCGGAGGCGGCCTCGCCAGCGGGAAGACCGCGCTGCTACGCGCGTTCTGGGAACGCGCGTGCGACAAGGGGGCGCTGCTCCTCAGCGCCACGGGGTCGCGCGCGGAACGCACCTTGCGCATGGGCGTGCTCGGGCAGCTGGTCAGGAGCGAGGCCGTCCCGGCCGAGCTGGCCGCCCTGGCGGCGGAACTGGCCTCGGGTGAGATCGACGCCCATGGCAGGGACGACGGCGATTCGGTCGTCTTCACGCCCGCCGCCGCCGCCTTCGCGCGCCGGGTCTGCGAAATGGTGCTCGAACTGGCCAGGGAGCGGCCGGTCGTGATCGCGGTGGACGACGTCCACTTCGCCGACGGCCCATCCCTCCAGGTGCTGCTCTACCTGATCCGCCGCATGCGGCGGTCCCAGGTGTGCCTGGTGCTCACCGAGTGGGCGCAGCCCTACCCGACCCGTCCCTGGTTCCGGGGAGAACTCACCCGGCACCCCTACCGCCAGATCCGCCTGGCGCCGCTCTCCCACAGGGGCGTCACGGAGCTGGTCACCTCGGAGCTCGGCCAGTCCGGCGCGGCCGGCCTGACACCCGCGTTCCACGCGGTGACCGGCGGGAACCCGCTGCTGGTCCGAGCGCTGGCGGCCGACCAGCTCTCTCCCGCGGCACGTCCGATCAACATGGCCGGAGAGCTTCTGGTGAGCTCCGCCTTCGTGCAGGCCGTGCTCGACTGCCTGCACCGGTGGGAGCCGAGCCTGCTGGAGGTGGCCCGCGGCGCCGCGCTGCTCGGCGAGGACATCACGTCGAGCCTGATCGGGCACCTGACCGGAATGGAGCTGGACTCCGTCACGCAGGTCCTCGACGTCCTCACCGAGGCGGGACTGCTCGTCGGAGGACGGTTCCGTCACCCGTCCGCCGAGGCCGCCGTCCTGGACGGCATCCCCCCGCGCGAGCGCGCGGCGATGCACCTGCGGGCGGCCGAGATGCTCTACCAGCGCGGCATGGCCTCGGCGAGGATCGCCCGGCACATCGTCGCCGCCGACCAGGTCGCCCGGCCGTGGGCGATCAAAGTGCTGCGCGACGCCGCGGAGCAGGCGTTCGCCATCGACGACGTGGAGTTCGCCGGACGCTGCCTGAAGCTCGCGCTCAGGGGCGGCCCGGACGAGCGCGAGCGCGCGCTGATCACAATGGCGCTCGCCACGGTCGAGTGGCGGGACAACCCGTCCGCGGCGGCGCGGTGGCTCACGCCGCTGCGGGAGGCGCTGTTCGACCGCGTCCTCACCGGCAGGGACGCGGCGGCGGTGATCAGGTGCCTGCTGTGGCAGGGCGACCTGGAAGGGGCCGCCAAGGCCCTGGCGGTGCTGGTCGACTCCAACGACCCGGCCGACGCGCAGATCGTCGCCGAGCTGCAGCTCACCTACCACCTCATCTACGGGACGCGCCAGGGCCCGGCGTTCAGGGAGACGGCGTGGACGGCCTGCGGCGGCGCCGTCCCGGGCAACGGCAACCCGTGGACCCGGACGGTGGCGACGCTGACGACGATGCTGCACCGCGGCGTGCGCGACGACGTCGTCAGCAGCGCGCGGCACCTCCTGCAGAGCTCGCCCCTGAGCGACGCGACGCTGGAGATCGTCATGACCGCGCTGCTCGCCCTGACGTACGTGGACGAGCTCGACAGCGCCACCACCTGGTGCGACATGCTGCTCGACGAGGCCATGCGGCGGCGCGCCGTCACCTGGCAGGCGCTGCTCGGAAGCGTCAGCGCGGAGATCGCGCTCCGGCGGGGCCAGCTGGAGTCGGCGGAGGAGAAGGCGCGTTCCGCGCTGGACCTGCTGCCCGCGCAGAGCTGGGGGATCCTCATCGGCTACCCCCTGTCCACGCTGCTGCTGGCCACCACGGGCATGGGCCGGCACGACCAGGCCGCGAGCATCATGCAGTGCGTCGTCCCGCAGTCGATGTTCGATACGGTCATCGGCGCGCGGTACCTGCACGCCCGCGGCCACCATTTCCTGGAGACCGACCGGGTGCTCGCCGCGTTCAGCGACTTCCACCGCTGCGGCGACCTGATGCGCGAGTTCGACCTCGACACTCCCGCGCTGGTGCCGTGGCGCAGCGACCTGGCGATGGTGCACCTGCGCCTGGACCAGTGCCAGACGGCGAGGGCCCTGCTGTCCGAGCAACTGGAACGGCTCGGCGGCATCAGCCGGCACATCAAGGGGATCACCCTGCGGGTGATGGCCGCGAGCAGCGACCTGCAGCAGCGGCCCGCGCTGCTCAGGGACGCCATCGACAACCTGCAGCGCTCCGGCGACCGGCTGGAGCTGGCACGCGCCCTCGCCCTGCTCAGCGAGGTCTACCACGAGATCGGGGAGTTCGGCCCGGCCCGCGTCATGGCCTACCGGGCGAGCCGGGAGGCCAAGGCCTGCGGCGTGGACATGGAGATCCCGCTCCTGGCGGGGGCCCGCGGCCACGAACAGGTGGACCCGGAACCCGAGCAGGGCGAGTCGGTGCTCAGCGAGGCCGAACGCCGGGTCGCCTCGCTGGCCGCGCTCGGGCACACCAACCGGGAGATCAGCCAGCGGCTGTACATCACGCCGAGCACGGTCGAGCAGCACCTCACCCGGGTGTACCGCAAGCTCAACGTGGCCGGCCGCAAGGACCTGCCCGCGGAGCTGTCGCCGAATGGCGTCGCGCCGCTGGGCGCCGCCTCCGGCTGACCCGCCAGACAGGAACACAGCCTTATCCGTCGCCGCCCGAAGCCGGGCGGCGACATTTCTGGGACCGCATTCTTTTCAGCTCGCCCATCGACGAATCCCGAACCCCGTGATTTCCCTCGCGCCGTGACTTTGCGCGCTCAAAATCGCGCCCGGCGCGAGGGTGCGGGATAGGGGGGAACAATTAGGGGACGCCGGTATCGGTTAAGGGGATCGAGCGGCTGGTGCATCCCATCGTCGCCCCGTTTAGATGAATGTCGATCGGCCGATTCCGCGGCCGTATCCGGATAATCGGATGGGTGGCGTATGACTGTCACTTACAACCATGTCGCGGTGGACGAGGAAAGCCTGTCCTCGCGCCACGACGCGAGAGCGCGCGTGGCCGAGCTGCACGCGCTCAAGCACGACGTGTCGCAAGGACTGTCGCCCCGCGCGACGCAACAGCAGCACGCCAAGGGGAAGCGGACCGTCCGCGAGCGGCTGGACCTGCTGTTCGACCAGGGCACCTTCCGCGAGATCGAGCAACTGCGCCGGCACCGTGCCACCGGCTTCGGCCTGGAGGACCGGCGCCCGCACACCGACGGCGTGGTGACGGGCTGGGGCAAGGTGATGGGCCGCACGGTCTTCGTCTACGCCCACGACTTCCGCATCTTCGGCGGGTCGCTCGGCGAGGCGCACGCCGAGAAGATCCACAAGGTGATGGACCTGGCGGAGTCCGCCGGCGCGCCGCTGGTGAGCCTCAGCGACGGCGCGGGCGCCCGGATCCAGGAAGGCGTCACCGCGCTGGCGGGCTACGGCGGGATCTTCCGCCGCAACGTCAAGGCGTCCGGCGTCATCCCGCAGATCAGCGTCATGCTGGGACCGTGCGCGGGCGGCGCCACCTACTCTCCGGCGCTCACCGACTTCGTCTTCATGGTGCGCGACACCTCCCAGATGTACATCACCGGACCCGACGTGGTGCACGCGGTGACCGGCGAGAAGGTGACGCACGACCAGCTCGGCGGCGCCGAGGTGCACACGACGATCTCCGGCGCGGGGACGTTCCTGTACGACGACGAGGCCGAGTGCCTGGAAGACGTCCGGCACCTGCTGGCGATGCTGCCGGCCAACAACCGGGAGCTGCCGCCGGTCGTCGTGACCGGAGACCCGCCCGACCGGCGCAACGAGGCACTGCTGGACCTGGTGCCCGCCGACCCCAACCACGCCTACGACATGCGGTCGGTCATCGAGGAGATCGTCGACGACGGTGACCTGTTCGAGGTGCACGCGCTGTGGGCCACGAACATCATCTGCGGGTTCGCCCGGCTCGACGGGCACGTGGTGGGCATCGTGGCCAACCAGCCGGCGTCGCTCGCCGGCGTGCTGGACATCCACGCCTCCGAGAAGGCGGCCCGGTTCGTGCAGCTCTGCGACGCCTTCAGCATCCCGCTGGTCACGCTCGTCGACGTGCCGGGGTTCCTTCCCGGCCGCGACCAGGAGCACAACGGCATCATCCGGCACGGCGCGAAGCTGCTCTACGCCTACTGCGCGGCGACGGTCCCGCGCATCCAGCTGATCCTCCGCAAGGCCTATGGCGGGGCCTACATCGTGATGGACTCCCGGTCGATCGGCGCGGACCTGTCCTTCGCCTGGCCGACGAACGAGATCGCGGTGATGGGCGCCGAGAGCGCGGCGAACGTGGTGTTCCGCCGGGAGATCGCCGCCTCCCCCGACCCCGCCGTGGCGCGGGCTCACCGGATCAAGCAGTACCAGCAGGAACTGATGCATCCCTACTACGCGGCCGAGCGCGGCCTGGTCGACGACGTCATCGACCCCGCTGCCACCCGCCCCGTCCTGATCGACGCGCTGGCGATGCTGCGCGGCAAGCACGCTCCGCTGCCGTCGCGCAAGCACGGCAACCCGCCGATCTAGGTCCCGTCGATGGACGACGCGAACGCCGCCCCGTTCTTCCGCGTCCTGCGGGGCAGCCCGGACGAGGTCGAGATCGCCGCCCTGGTGGTGGCCCTGCTCGCCGTCTCCCGCGCCGGAGCCGCCACCGGCGGCCAAGCCCGGCGCATCTCGCGATGGCGGCCGGAGAACGACTACCACGCGCCAGGGGCCTGGACATCCGGCCGGCGCGACTGACAGCCCGAGAATGGAGAGTCGAGCGGACATGACTGGCACATCCATAGAGACCGGCGCGTGGGTCCGCCGGTTCCACCCGTCGCCCCAGGCGGAGACCCGCCTGATCTGCTTCCCGCACGCGGGCGGGTCGGCCTCGTACTACTTCCCGGTGTCCCGCGCGCTCGCCCCCGCCGTCGAAGTGCTCGCCATCCAGTACCCCGGCAGGCAGGACCGCCGCACGGAACGCTGCGTCGCCGACGTCCGCGAACTGGCCGACCTCGTCGTCGCCGAGCTCCGGGCATGGACGGACCGGCCGATGACGCTGTTCGGGCACAGCCTGGGCGCCACGCTGGCCTTCGAGGTCGCGCTGCGGCTGGAGGCCGAGGACGTCACACCGCTCGGCCTGTTCGCCTCCGGCCGCAGGGCGCCGTCATGCCACCGCGAGGAGTACGTGCACCTGTCGGACGACGAGGGCCTGATAGGGACGCTGAAGCGGATGAGCGGCACCGACTCCCAGATGCTCGCGGACGAGGAGATGCTGCGGATGATCCTGCCCGCCGTGCGCAGCGACTACAAGGCCGCCGAGACCTACCGGTACCGGCCCGGGCCAGGGCTGCGCTGCCCGATCACGGCGCTCACCGGCGACGACGACCCTGAGGTGACCATCGACGAGGCCCGCCGGTGGGGCGAGCACACCACCGGCCGGTTCACCCTGAAGATATTCCCCGGCGGGCACTTCTACCTCAACGAGCACGCCGCCTCGGTAATACAGGGGATCAGCGAGCACATCGCCGCACGATAAACGTGTTAGGGGGTATCGGGGGGATCTTAGGGGCTTGGCTCCCCACCCCGGCCTCACTAGATTTCAAATCGATTTTCGCGTACTCCGCGCGGCTTCGGCGCCACGCATATATTGCGTACGTATTAAGGGGTGCCCTCGGTGAACGACGAGGAAAAGCTTCTCGAATACCTGAGGCGGGCGACCGCCGAACTGCGCGACACCCGCCGGCGGCTCGAAGAAGCCGAGACCGCGCGGATTCCCGGCACGGCGGAAACCGAACCGATCGCCATCGTCGGAATGGCGTGCAGATATCCCGGCGGGGCGACCTCGCCTGAGGAACTGTGGCGCCTGCTCCTCGCGGAGACCGACGCGATCGGGAGCTTCCCCGCCGACCGCGGCTGGGACGTCGACGACGTCTACGACCCCGAGCCCGGCGCACCCGGCAAGACCTACGTCCGCGAAGGCGCCTTCCTGTACGACGCGGCGGAGTTCGACCCCGCCTTCTTCGGCATCTCGCCCCGCGAGGCCGTCACGATGGACCCCCAGCAGCGGCTGCTGCTGGAAACCTCGTGGGAGGTCTTCGAGCGGGCCGGCATCGACCCCGCCACCCTGAAGGGCAGCCCGACCGGGGTGTTCACCGGGATGATGTACCACGACTACGCCGAGAACCACAGCACCGGCTCGGTCGCCTCCGGGCGGGTGTCCTACGTGTTCGGCCTCGAAGGGCCCTGTGTCACCGTCGACACGGCGTGCTCGTCGTCCCTGGTCGCCCTGCACCTCGCCGTGCAGTCCCTGCGCACGGGGGAGTGCTCGCTCGCCCTGGCCGGCGGCGTCGCCGTCATGGCGACCACCGACACCTTCATCGAGTTCAGCAAGCAGCGCGCGGTCTCCTTCGACGGCCGCTGCAAGTCGTTCGCCGCGGCGGCCGACGGGACCGGCTGGGGCGAAGGCGCCGCGGTGCTGCTCGTCGAGCGGCTCTCCGACGCCCGGCGCAACGGCCACCCCGTCCTCGCCGTGATCCGGGCCAGCGCCACCAACCAGGACGGCGCGAGCAGCGGGCTCACCGCGCCGAACGGCCCCTCCCAGCAGAGGCTCATCCGCGCGGCGCTCGCCGGCGCCGGCCTCACCGCGGCCGACGTGGACGCGGTCGAGGCGCACGGGACGGGCACCCGGCTCGGCGACCCGATCGAGGCGCAGGCGCTGCTGCTCACCTACGGCCGCGACCGGCCGGCGGACCGGCCGCTGTGGCTCGGCTCGCTCAAGTCCAACATCGGGCACACGCAGGCGGCGGCCGGCATCGGCGGCGTCATCAAGATGGTGATGGCCATCCGGAACGCGATCCTGCCCAAGACGCTGCACGTGGACGAGCCGACGCCGAACGTGGACTGGACGGCCGGGAACGTGCGGCTGCTGACCGAGAGCCGCGCATGGCCGGAGACCGGCCGCGAGCGACGGGCCGGGGTGTCCTCGTTCGGCGTCAGCGGGACCAACGTGCACGTGATCCTCGAACAGGCCGCGGACGACGACGCCTCCTCCGGCGCCCGCGTCACCTCAGGCGCGGGCGCCGGTTCCGGCGGCAAGGCCCCGTCAGGCGAGGAGACCGAACCGGGCGCGGCCGGCCGCGACGGCGAGCACGTCCCCTCCGTCCCCGCCGTGACGCCGTGGGTCCTGTCGGCGAAGACGGCCGACGGGCTCCGTGCGCAGGCCCGACGCCTGCGCACCCACCTCGGCGACCGGCCGGACTCCGACGCCCGGGACGTCGGCCTGTCACTGGTCACGACGCGGGCCGCGCTGGAGCACCGCGCGGTGGTGCTCGGGACCGACCGCGACGGCCTGCTGTCCGGCCTGGACCTGCTCGCCGGGCAGGGCGCCGGCGTCACCGGCACCGTGACCGGGCCGGCCCGGACCGTGTTCGTGTTCCCCGGCCAGGGCTCGCAGTGGGCGGGCATGGCCGTGGAACTGCTCGACTCCTCCCCGGTCTTCGCCGAGTGGATCGCGAAGTGCGCGGCGGCGCTGCGGCCGCTCGTGCCGTGGGACCTGCCGGCCGTGCTGCGCCGGGAGCCCGGCGCGCCCACCCTGGACGCCGTCGACGTCGTCCAGCCCGTGCTCTGGGCCGTGATGGTCTCGCTCGCCGAGCTGTGGCGCTCCCACGGCGTGCGGCCGGCCGCCGTCGTCGGCCATTCCCAGGGCGAGATCGCCGCCGCCTGCGTCGCGGGCGCGCTGTCACTGGAGGACGGCGCCCGCGTGGTGGCCCTGCGCAGCCGGATCATCGCCGTCGAGCTGGCCGGCAAGGGCGGCATGATGTCGGTGCCGCTGCCGGCCGAGCAGGCGCTGGAGATGATGCGGCCGTGGGGCGAGCGGCTGAACCTGGCCGCGGTCAACGGCGCCCGGTCGGTGGTCGTCTGCGGCGAGACCGGCGCGCTGGACGAGCTGTACACCCAGATGACCGGCGACGGGCTGCGCCCCCGCAAGATCACCGTGGACTACGCCTCGCACTCGCCGTACGTCGAGGTCATCCGCGAGCAGCTGCTGTCGGTCCTCGCCCCGGTGAGCCCGCGCGAGTCCACGGTCGCGTTCTACTCCACGCTGACCGGCGGGCTGCTGGACACCACCGAGATGACCGCGGACTACTGGTACGCCAACCTCCGCCACACCGTCCGCTTCGAGGAGGCGACCCGCGCCCTCCTCGACGACGGCGCGCGGGTGTTCGTCGAATGCAGCCCGCACCCCGTGCTGCGCGTGGGCCTGCAGGAGACCCTGGAAGCCACCGGCGCGACCGCCGCGCTCGTCGGATCACTGCGCCGCGACGACGGAGGCATGCACCGCTTCGCCACCTCGCTCGCCGAAGCCTACGTCCAGGGCGCCACCGTGGACTGGGCCGCCTTCTACGCGGGCACCGGCGCCCGCGTGGCCGACCTGCCCACCTACGCCTTCCAGCGGCAGCGCTACTGGCTCGACGCCCCGGCACGCGCCGACGTGTCCGCCCTCGGGCAGATCCCCATCGAGCACCCGCTGCTCGGCGCGGCGGTCGCCCTCGCCCAGGACGGCGAATACGTGTTCACCAGCCGGCTGTCCCGGCGATCCCACCCCTGGCTCGCGGACCACGACGTGCTGGGCGCCGTGCTGCTCCCCGGCACCGCGTTCGTCGAGCTGGCCGTCCGCGCGGGCGAGGAGGCCGGATGCGACCTGCTCGAGGAGCTGATCCTGCACGCCCCCCTGCCCCTGCCCGCGGAGGGCGGCGTCCAGGTACAGGTCATCGTCGGCGCGAGCGACGAGTCAGGCGCGCGCCCGGTGTCCGTTCACTCCCGCGCCGACGCCGAGGACCGTCCGTGGGTGCGCAACGCGAGCGGCAGGCTGGCCGCCGGGGCGCCTCCCGCCTCCTTCGACCTGGCCGAATGGCCGCCGCGGGACGCCGTCGGGCTGGACGTGGACGGCGCCTACGACGCCCTGCTCGGCCGCGGCTACGCCTACGGCCCGGTGTTCCAGGGCCTCACGGCGGCGTGGCGGCGCGGCGGCGAACTGTACGCCGAGATCGCGCTGCCCGAGCAGGCGCACGCCGAGGCCGGCCGGTTCGGGCTGCACCCCGCGCTCCTGGACGCGGCGATGCACGTGGGACTGGTCGCCGGCCAGGAGGACGGCGGGCAGGAGACCCTGCTCCCGTACATCTGGAACGGGGTCTCCCTGCACGCCGCCGGCGCCACGGCCCTGCGGGTGCGCATCGCCTCCGACCCCGGCGACGCGACCGCCATCGCGGTGGCCGACCAGTCGGGCGCGCCGGTCATGTCGATCGCGTCACTGACGGCCAGACCCGTCTCCGCCGAACAGCTCGACGCCGCCCAGGCCGGGCCGTCGCCGTACCGGCTGGAGTGGACGGCCCTGCCGGCCGCCGCAGCGGACGCGCCCGCCCTCCCCGACCTGGAGGAGGCCCGCGCGGCCATCGACGCCGGCGCGGCCCCGCCCCCGGCCGTCCTGACGACCTGCCTCGCGGAGGACGGGCCCGACGTCCTCGCCGGCGTGCGATCGACCGCCAACCGGGTCCTGTCCACCATGCGGGAATGGCTGGCCGACGAGAGGTTCGCATCCTCCCGCCTGGTGCTCGTGACCAGGAACGCCGTGCCCGGCGGCCCGGACGCGGGCGGCCCGCCCCAGCTGACCGCCGCCCCGGTGTGGGGCCTGGTCCGCGCGGCGCTCGCGGAGAACCCCGGCCGGTTCGCCGTCGTCGACCTCGACGACCACCCCGACTCGGCGCGGGCCCTGGACGCCGCGGCCGGCTCCGGAGAACCCGAGATCGCGATCCGGGAAGGCAGGGTCCTGGCGCCCCGCCTGGCCCAGGACACCTCCGAGACCCTCGCGCCCGCCATCGACCCGGACGGCACCGTGCTGGTCACCGGCGGCACGGGCGGCCTCGGCGCCCTCGTCGCGCGGCGCCTCGCCGCCCGCCACGGCGTCCGGCGGCTGGTACTGCTGAGCCGGCGCGGCCCCGGCGCCCCGGGCTCCGCCGAACTGGTCGAGGAACTGGCCGCGCTCGGCGCGGAGGCCGTAGTGGCCGCCTGCGACGTGTCGGACCGGGACGCACTGGCCCGCGTGCTGGACGCCATCCCCGCCGAGCACCCGCTGACCGGCGTCGTGCACACCGCCGGCGTGCTCGACGACGCCCTGCTGGCCGCGCAGACGCCCGAACGCCTCGACGGCTCGCTCCGCCCGAAGGCCGACGCCGCCTGGCACCTGCACGAGCTGACGGCGGGCGCCGACCTCTCGTTCTTCGTGATGTTCTCCTCCATCGCCGCCACCCTCGGCGCCCCCGGCCAGGCGAACTACGCCGCGGCCAACGCCTTCCTGGACGCGCTCGCCGCGCACCGGCGGGCGTCCGGCCTGGCGGGCACTTCACTGGCCTGGGGCCTTTGGGAAGGCGCCGGCATGGGCGAGTCGCTGGACGAGTCGCACACCGCGCGGCTGCGCCGCCGCGGCTACCCGCCGCTGACGATAGACGACGGCCTCGCCCTGTTCGACGCCGCGCTCGCCTCCGGCCGCGCCTGCCTCGCCCTGATGCGGCTCGACCTCGCCACGCTGCGAGCCCAGGCCGCCGACGTGCAGCCGATGCTGCGCGGCCTCGTGCGCGTCCCCCCGCGCCAGAGCGCCCGCGGCGCGGCACCCCAGCGGTCGCTCGCGGACCGGCTGGCCCGCATGCCGCAGGCCGAGCGCGAGACGACGCTGCTCGACCTCGTCCGCACCCGGGTGGCCGGCGTGCTCGGCCACCCCGCCAAGGAGTCCGTCGACCCCGAGCGCGCGTTCAAGGAGCTCGGATTCGACTCGCTGCTCTCCCTCGAACTGCGCAACCAGCTCAACGCCGCGACCGGCCTGCGGCTGCCCGCGACGCTCGTCTTCGACCACCCGACGGCCAAGGCGGTCGCCCTGTACCTCGTCTCCGCGCTCGTGGGCGCCGCGGCCGACGTCCCCGCCGTGGCCGCGGTCACGGCGGCGAACGGGTCCGGCGACGACCCCATCGCGATCGTCGCCATGGCGTGCCGCTTCCCCGGCGGGGTGACCGGCCCGGACGAGCTGTGGCGCATGCTCGCCGACGGCAAGGACGCGATCACCGCCTTCCCCGCCGACCGCGGCTGGGACCTCGACGACCTGTACGACCCGGCGCCGGGCCGTCCAGGCAAGTGCTACACCCGCAACGGCGGCTTCCTGCACGACGCGGCCTCGTTCGACCCCGGGTTCTTCGGGATCAGCCCCAACGAGGCGCTCCTCATGGACCCGCAGCAGCGGCTGCTGCTGGAGGCGTCATGGGAGCTGTTCGAGCGGGCCGGCATCGACCCGGCGACGCTGAAGGGCAGCCCGACCGGCGTGTTCGCCGGAGTGATGTACCACGACTACGCCCTCAACAGCGCGACGGGGTCGATCGCCTCCGGCCGCCTGTCCTACAACTACGGGCTGGAGGGTCCCGCCATCACGGTGGACACCGCGTGCTCGTCGTCGCTGGTGGCCCTGCACCTGGCCGTGCGGGCGCTGCGGTCGGGCGAGTGCACGCTGGCCCTGGCCGGCGGCGCCACCGTCATGGCGACCCCGGAGACGCTCATCGACTTCAGCCTTCAGCAGGGGCTCTCCGCGGACGGCCGCTGCAAGTCGTTCTCGGAGGCGGCCGACGGCACCGGCTTCTCCGAGGGGGCCGGGCTGCTGCTGCTGGAGCGGTTGCCGGACGCGCGGCGTAACGGGCATCCGGTGCTGGCGGTGGTGCGCGGGTCGGCGGTGAACCAGGACGGCGCGTCCAACGGGCTCACGGCGCCGAACGGTCCGTCGCAGCAGCGGGTGATCCGTCAGGCGCTCGCCGACGCGGGGCTGTCGGCCTCGGACGTGGACGCGGTGGAGGCGCATGGGACCGGGACGACGCTGGGTGATCCGATCGAGGCGCAGGCGTTGCTGGCGACCTATGGGCAGGATCGTGATCGTCCGTTGTGGTTGGGGTCGATCAAGTCGAATATCGGTCATACGCAGGCTGCTGCGGGTGTGGCCGGTGTGATCAAGATGGTGCAGGCGATGCGCCATGGGGTGATGCCTCAGACGTTGCATGTGGATGAGCCGAGTCGGCAGGTGGATTGGTCGGCGGGTGCGGTGGAGTTGCTGGCCGAGGCGCGGGAGTGGCCGCGGAACGGGCATCCGCGGCGGGCGGGGGTGTCGTCGTTCGGTATCAGTGGCACCAACGCGCATGTGATCGTCGAGCAGGCGCCGGAGGCGGAGGTTCCTGCCGCTCAGGAACCGGCTGCCGAGCCGCCTTCTGCGGGGTCACGGGGTACCGAGTCGCCGTCCGCCGAGTCGCCGTCCGCCGAGCCTTCGTCCGCCGAGCCTTCGTCCGCCGAGCCTTCGTCTGCCGAGACGTCGTGGCCTGTTGAGACGCCTGTTGAGACGCCGGTTGTGGGTTCGGGGGTGTTGGGGTGGGTGCTTTC
>NZ_JBHSFP010000013.1:0-38007 GCF_042654065.1 Sphaerisporangium dianthi
CGCCGCCCCGTTCGCCGCCGGCCCCGCCGCGGACGCCGCCGTCACCGCCGCGGACGCCGCAGTCACCGGCGTCGCGGCGGCCGCCGATGGCGCCGCCTCGCCCGCGTCCCCGGCCGCCGCCGCGCCCGCCCTGGCGGCGGAACTCGCCGGGCCGGTGGGACTGCGGGTCGCCGAGCAGATCGCCCAGGAGCTCTGCCTGCCAGTGGGCAGGCTCAACCTGCGCAGGCCGCTGTGCTCGATGGGCCTGGACTCGTTGATGGCCGCCAAGCTCTCCGGCCGGCTGCGCGAGGACCCGGGGGTGGAGATCTCACCCCGCCTGCTGCTGGGCGGGCTGCCCCTCGGGGACGTCATCGCCCGGCTATCCCCCGGGACGCCCACATAAGGTAGACTCGAGTCCAAGTACTCCCAACTGCGACTGGGGGTGGACAGGCCGTGACGCCTCTCAACCGAACCGCCGGGCGGCGCGAGCGCAATCGCGAGCTCATGCGCCGCCGCGTCTACGACGCCGCGATCAACCTGTTCGCCGAGAAGGGGTACACGGCGACGTCCTTCGACGACATCGCGGCGCTCGCCGACGTGGCGCGCGCCACGGTGTTCAACCACTTCAAGCGCAAGGACGAGTTCCTCAGGGCCTGGGGCGACGAGCGGCGCCGCCGGCTGGACACCATCTTGATCCAAGAGAGCACCCGCACGCGCGACGTGGCCGGCCAGCTGCTGCGCTGCATGCGCGTGCTCGGCGAGATCACCGAGCGTGACCGCCCTCTCATGCGCGAACTGCTGACGGCCTGGGTGCGGACGGGAGCCCCGGTCCTGGAGGAGCCCTACAGCGCCTACATCTTCGCCGAGATCATCACCGAGGGCAAAGCGCGCGGCGAGGTGCGACCCGAGGTCCACCCGCTCACCGCCGGCTACATGATCAGGGACATCTACCTCGGCACGCTGTACCGCTGGGTCGGCACGAAGGACGAGCCGCCGTTCTCGCTGCCCGACGCCCTCTCGGACGCGGTGCGCCTGGCCTTCGGCGGCATACTCACCGAGTCGCCCCTGCCCCAGGAATCGCTGGACTCTAGTCTGGACATGCTCTTCGGTAAAACTTAGACTCGAATCCAACGAACAGTCTGAGACCGGGGTAACGCCATGAGCCTCAGTGAGCTGATCGACCAGCCGGCGGCCGAGCCTTCCGACGACCTTCTGCGGGTCCGTCAGGAAGAGCGGCGCCGGCTGTCCTGCGACCTGCACGACACCCTGGGCCCTGCCTTGGCGGGCATCAGGCTGCGGCTCGACACGGCCGCCGCGCTGCTGTCCCATGATCCCGAGGCCTGCCGCCTGGTCGCCGCCGCGGCGCAGGAGATCGCCCGCACCGCGACCGAGGTCCGCCGGATCATCGACGACCTCGGCCCCTCCGACCTGCTGCATGCCGGGCTGACCGGCGCCCTGCGCCACCTGGCGGCCCGTCTCGGCGAGGGCGGCGGCCTCGCGATCGCCCTCGACGTCCCCGAACGCGCGCCGCGGCTGCCGCCGTCCCTGGAGGCGGCCGCCTACCGCATCGCCGCCGAGAGCCTCACCAACACGGTCAAGCACGCCGCGGCGAGCCAGGCCACCGTGCGGTTGGCCAGCGAGGGAGACCAGGTCGTCCTGGAGGTCACCGACGACGGGGTGGGCCCTCCCCGCGCCCGGCCCGGCGGGCATGGCCTGCCGTCCATGGCCAGGCGCGCCGAGGAGGTCGGCGGCCGCTGCGACGTCCTGCCCCGCGGCGACGGCCGGCCGGGCACCGTGGTGCGCACCGTGCTGCCGGGACCGGTGCCATGACCGTCCACGTCTTCCTGGTCGACGACCATCCGACCTTCCGCGACGGGCTGCGCGTGGCGCTCGAGTCAGATCCGGCCATGAAGGTCGTCGGAGAGACCTCCAGCGGCGAGGCCGCGATCGAGGCGGTCCCCGCGGCCATCCCCGGCGTGGACGTCGTGCTGATGGACGTCCGGCTCGCCGGCTGCTCCGGCATCGAGGCCACCCGCCTGATCACCGCCCTGCCTGGCGCTCCCCACGTGCTCATGGTCTCCGCGGCCGGAGACGATGACGACGTGGTGGTCGGCGCGTTGCGCGCCGGCGCGAGGGGCTTCATCGACAAGGCGACCTCCCGTCGGGACCTGCTGCACAGCGTGGACCTGGCCGCGAACGGCTGCGCGGTGTTCAGCCCGCGCGTGGCCTCGAGGCTGGGCGCGTACTTCTCGGCGATGCGGCAGGTGCCTGACCGCGTGGCCTTCCCCGATCTCACGGAGCGGGAAAGGGAGATCCTCGATCTGATGGCCCGCGGCTGGGACAACCGGAGCATCTCCCGGCAATTGCTGCTCGCGGACAAGACCATTCGTAATCACATCACGCACATCTTCATGAAACTCGACGTCGCCGACCGCACCGCGGCGGCGATGCGCGCCAGAAACGCCGGACTGGGCCTCGATCCGGCCTGACGCCCATGAGGGAACCGGCGGCGAGGGACATATACGGGACCTGACTCCCAAGAATCCGGGACAAGGATTCGCCTACGTTGAGAAATGCAACGCACGGCGACCTTGCATCGGATGGGGGAAATGACCGTATACGTGGACTCCGCCGACCGACGGGACATTCACGCGGCGGCACAGCTGGGTTTCGTGAAAGGCGTCACCACGAATCCCTCGCTCATGCGGACGGTGACCGACGACCCGCTTCGGCACCTCAAAGAGCTCCTCACCGGCGAGGAGCTCACCGAGTTCTACTACCAGCCCTGCGGGGCCTACGCCGACCTGCGGGAAGAGGCCGAGGCGGCATGGTCGCTCGCCCCCGGCCGCGTCATCGTGAAGTCACCGGCCACCCCCGGCGGCGTCGCGCTGGCGAGCCGCCTGGCCGCGCGCGGCGTCCCGGTCGCGCTGACCGCCGCCCAGACCCCGAACGCGATGATCGTGGCCGAGGCGACCGGCTGTGTCGCGGTCATCCCCTACGTCGACCGGGCCTGGCGGGACCCCCGCACGGAGAACGAGCTGGTGGCGGCGCTCGCCCGGGTCAGGCGGGGCACCACCCGCATCGTCGCCGCCTCGGTGAAGAACGCCGGACAGTTCACCAGGGCCTTCTCCGACGGCGCCGACGCGGTCACCGCGCCGCTGGCCGTCCTGCGACAGGTGCTCGACCATCCGTCCGCGCTCGAAGCGGAACGGGATTTCGCCGCCGAATACCGCGCGGAACGCGCCGGTGAAGGAGCGTGAGATGTACGAGGCGGTGTTGTTCGACATGGACGGTGTCATCGTCGACACCGAGCATTCCGTCACCGATTTCTGGCAGCGGCTCGCCGCGTCCGAGGGTTTCTCGCTCAGCACGGAGGATCTGGAACGGCACGTGTACGGCCATCGGGCCGACCACACGCTCCGCGAGCTGTTCCCCGGAATATCCCCCGGCCGGTACGGCGAGATATACGAACGGCTGAGGAAGAACCAGGAAAGCCTGTTGTACGCGGCGATTCCCGGCGTCCACCGGCTGGTGGCCGCGCTGGCGGGCGCGGGCGTCCCGCTCGCGCTGGTGACGGGCGCCCAGGACTGGAAGGCGGCGGCCGTCCTCGGCCAGCTGGAGCTGACAGAGACGTTCGCCACGCAGATCTGCGCGGACGACGTCGCTCTCGGCAAGCCGCATCCCGCCTGCTACCTGCTGGCCGCCGAACGCCTGGGGGTCGGCATCGACCGGTGCCTGGTCTTCGAGGACGCGGTCAGCGGTGTCACCTCCGCGGTCACCGCGGGGGCCGCCTGCGTGGCGCTCGCCCCGCCGCGCCGCGCCGGCCAGGTGCTCGGCGCCGGCGCGCTGACCGTCGTGCGCGACTTCGACGACATCGCCTTCGACCCCCGCGAACGCACTCTGAGCGCCGCCGGACGGGAACGCCTCCCGTTCGCGGCCGCACCGGGAGGCCGAGACCTCCCGGCCCACTGATCGGCAACGAGTCGAAAGGTCCACGTCAATGGACCAGCTCTTCGCACCACCGATCTACGGATGGGACCCGCGGGCGGCCCAAGGGCTGTCCGGCAGGGACGAGGTCCTCTACCGCTCGCACCTCGTCGGATCCGATCCCGCGCTGACCAAGGAGGGCGGGGGCAACTTCTCCGCCAAGGGCGTCGCCGCCGACCACCTCGGGCGTCCCGCCCGCGTGCTGTGGATGAGCTCGTGGGGCTGCGACGGCGCGACGACCACTCCGGAGGACTTCCCCGTCCTGCGCCTGGACGACCTGCTCCGGCTGCGCGACTCAGGCCCGCTCACCGAGACCCAGATGATCGGCCACCTGGTCGACTCCGGCCTGCGCGGCGACCAACGCCGCCCGGGCATCGAGACCCTCACCCACGCCTTCATTCCCGCCGCCCACGTCGACCACTGCCATCCCGACGCGGTGATAGCGCTGACCTCGTTCCCCGGCGGGCGGGAGGCGGCCGACGCCGAGTTCGGCGACGAGGCGATCTGGTTCGACTACCGCCAGTTCGACGTCGGCGTCGCCAGGGAGCTGGCCGGCCGCATCGCCGCGAATCCCCGGTGCCGCTTCGTGCTGCTGGCCAATCACGGCCTGTTCACCTGGGCGGACACCGGCAAGGAGTGCTACGAGAACTCCCTGGAGGCGGTCGACCGCGCCACCCGGGCGGTGCACAAGGCGATCCGCCGCGCCGCCGACCTCGGCGGGCAGGCGGTCACCCCGCCGCCCCCGGACGTCGCGGCGGACCTGCTCGCCGACATCCTCCCCGCGATACGCGGAGCGGTGTCGGCCGGGACGCCCGGGCTCGTCCTGCACACCGACCGCAGCGACGCGGCCGTGCGGTTCGCCTCCTCGGCACGCGGCCCCCGGTGGACCCAGGACGGGCCGAGCTGCCCCGACCACGTGGTCACCGTCGGATACCGGCCGCTCGTCCTTGAGGAGACGCCCACCGGCGCCGGCCCGGTCCTGTCGGCCATCGAACGCCATCGCGCCTGGTACGACGGCTACTACGAACGACACGTGCCCGCCGCGGCCCGCGCGCTCGGCAAGCGGGGCAACGCCCCCCGTGCGATCGTGCTGCCCGGCCTCGGCGTGGTGACCTGCGGAGCGGACGCGGCCAAGGCCAGGCTGTGCGCCGACCACGTCGCCCAGACGATGACGGTCGTCCGCGCCGCCGACGCGGCGGGCGGCTACCGGTCGCTGACCGAGGCGCAGGGCGCCGCTGACGAGTACTGGCCGCTGATGCGGCTGAAGCCCCAGCTGCGGCCGCCGGACGGACCGCTCGCCGGCAAGGTCTTCCTGCTGGCCGGACGCGGCGACGCCCGTACGGGCGAGGTGGCCGACCGGCTCGCCGCGGCCGGCGCGCACGTCGCGCTGACCGGCGAGGAGGCCGCGGACCGGGCGGAGATCACCGCCGTGGCCGCCGCCGTCGCCGGCAGGCACGGCGAGAGACGCGCCGTGGCCCTGCCGTCCCCGGCGTCCGAACCCGGCCGCGCCGCGCGGGACGCCGTCCTCGCCTACGGCGGATTCGACGCCGTCGTCGACCTGACCCGGTCGGGCGGCCTGGTCCGCGCCGCGCTCCCGTTCCTCGCCCGCCAGGGCACCCCCGCCTCGGCGCTCCTCGCCCACGACGGGTGGACCCCCGGCCGCCTGGGCCTGGAGGTCGCCACGCTGGAGACGGCCGCGGCCGGCGGCCTGGACGGGCCCGGCGTCGCGGGCGTGGGCGTCTCCGTCCACGCCGTCGCGACGGCCGACGCGCGGGTGATCGCGCGGACCGCGGCCTTCCACGCCGGTCTCGCAGGCACGGACGGCGTCTTCAAGGGCACGGTCCTGCGCTCTCGCGGCGTACGGGCGCACCGTCACGAAGACCATGACGACCACGACTTGAAGGTGACTCTCGATGACCGTTGAGAAACTCGCGAACCTGGACGGACTGGTACCGGACGGCCAGCACCTGCTGGCCTCCTGTTTCGACGCGCACCACACGATCGGCGGCGGCCTCTTCGCCATCAACGGCTCCGTCGAGGAGATCGACCGGGTGTCGAGCACCGGCCTGACCACGGCCGACGGGATGCTGTTCCGGTGCCTGTGGAGCGCCGAGGGCAGCCCGGCCGAGCTGGTCGCCTACGACGAGACCGGCGTGCGGCGCTACCACCGCCTGGACGACGTCTCCACACCACACGACATCCTGGTCGTGGACGGCAGGGTGCTCGTGGTCGCGACCACGCAGAACGAGGTGCAGTGCGTGGCGCCGGACGGCGAGATCGTGTGGCGCTGGCGGGCCCCCGGCGAGGTGGACAGCTGGCACCTGAACAGCCTCGCCCTGGCCGGCGACCGCATCGTGGTCTGCGGGTTCGGGCCGTTCCTGCGCCGCCGCGGCTGGGACGAGAGCGGCAAGCCCACCACGGGCCGGGTGGTCGACCTGGACACCGGGGAACCCGTGCTGGAAGGACTGCGCGCACCGCACAACCCCTGGTACAGCGATGGTGTCTGGCTGGTGTGCGACTCGGCGGCGGGCGACCTGGTGGAGATCTCCGACGCCACCCGCAGTGAGACCAGGCGGCTCGGCATGCCGGGCTGGCCGCGCGGCCTCGCGGTGACCGACCGCTACCTGTTCGTCGGAGTGAGCCCGCACCGGCACATGGCCAGCTCGGTGGAGACCGCCGGCGTGGCGGTGGTCGACCGTGCCGACTGGAGCCTGGTCGGGCTGGTGGAGCTGCCCGCACGCGAGGTGTACGCGCTGACCCTCGCGCCCTCGCCGCTCGCCGACGGCGCCCGCCAGGGGTTCGACGCCAACCACACAAGGACGCACGAGCAGGATCAGCGGCAGATGTTCGACCGCCTTGGCCGGCGCCCGAGCCGGCTGTGGGCCGTCGGCGACCCGCTGCCCGACGCCGACCGGCGGGTGCGCATCACGGTGGCCGAGCCGGTGGCCGGGCAGGTCGAGGCGGAGAGCCTGCTGACCGTGGACTGCCAGGTGCGCAACACCGGAGCGGGCCTGCTGACCCCCGCCCCGCCGTACCCGGTGCGGGTGCTCCACCGGTGGTACGACATGGACGGCGAGGAGGTCGCCACCCAGCCGATCAAGGCCGCGCTGCCGCGGTCGCTGCCGCCGGAGGCGGTGGCCCGGGTCCCCGTGCGGGCACGCGTCCCGGCCGAGCTGGGCGAGTACCGATTACGCGTCACGCTGGTCCAGGACGGCGGCGTGCCGTTCGACGAACTGGACGAGTCGTGCGGCGCCGACGTCGCGGTCACCGTGGTCGCCGCCGGGGCCTCCCACGAGGCGCTGCGGCGGTTCGGCCTGTATCCGGCGGAGGTCCGTGCCGCCCGTACGGCCGGCGGCACCGTGCAGGACATGGTGCGCGCCCTGCTGACGCGCCCCTCCGGCGGGGTCAACGGGCTGACGGTCGGACTGATCGAGGACGCGGGCCGGCCGGCGTTCGTCGCCGCGCTCGCCACCGCGCTCGGCTGCACGGCCTCCTCGCTGGAGCACGTGGTGAGCCAGTCCGTCCCAGACGCGCGGGAAGTGCTGCTGACCGGGGCGGAAGCGGTGGCGCTGGGCCTGCGCCGGGCGGGCGTCACCGTCGCCTTCGCCTACGTCGGCACCTCCGAGCTGGCCGTGTGCGACGCGATGGCCCGGCTCGGCCTGCTGGTGAACGGGCGCGGCGACCGGGAGTCCCTCTTCCAGGCCGGCGGCGCGAGCCGGCTGCGCCCGGGGAACGGGGCCGCCATCCTGCACGGAGCGCGCGGGCTGACGAACGCGCTGGGAGCGCTGGCCGACCTGCGCCGCAACGAACTCGGCACGGTGGCGGTGGTGGGACTGCCGTCCACCGGGTCCCAGCCGTTCCTGCCGCCGCACGCCGAGCCGGAGCTCGTCCCGGTGTCGGGCGCCTTCGCCAAGTCGTGGCACGAGCTGGGCGCGGTGCCCGGGGATCCCGAGGGCCGGCGGGCCGCCGTGGAGACGCTGGTCTCCGCCGTGCGGGAGGCCGCGCTGGACGCGGCGCGCCCGCCCTACGGCCCCGTCCTCGTCGCGGTGCCGCAGGATGTGGCGGAGGCGGCCTGGGTGCCGCTGGCCGCGCTGTCCGAGAACGGCCCCACCGCCGGGCACGGCGCCGCGGCAGGAGGCGCGAGCGGCCACGGCGCGGCGGCCGGGCGGCCGGGCGGCGAGCCCGGGAGCGCGAGCGACGACGGCGCCGGGTGGCCCCTCGACCGCGACGGTCTGGCCGCCGCGGCGTCCCTGCTGGGTGTGGCGCGCCGGCCGGTGGTCCTCATCGACGACTACGCGTTGCTCCACGACGGCGCCCGGCCGGCGCTCGCCGCGTTCTGCGCGAGGACCGGCGCCCCGGTGCTCCAGGTGAAGTACCGGCGCGGCCCCATGTTCTTCGAGCGCCTCGCCAAGGACGACGTGCCGGGGTTCCTCGGCTGGTACGACCCGGCCGATCCGGCGCACCGGGCGGTGCTGGAGGGAGCCGACCTCCTGGTCACCGTCGAGGACCGGAACATGTACCCGCGCGTCATCGGCCCGCTGCCCGGCTGCCGGAAGATCGCGCTGACCTCCAGGCCCGCGGCGGTCGAGAAGAACGGCTACCTGCGCGCCGGAGACGCTCTCGTCCACGGCGACGTGGTGGCGGCGCTGCGCGAGCTGGCGGACGCGGCCCCGGCTCCGGCCTCGGCCCCGGGAGACCCTTCGCCCTGGTACTCCGCCATCGCCTCCGGCGAGCGGGCGCCCGCGCCGCAGGTCCCTGAGGAGGCCGCCGCGATCCGCACCGGGATCGCCCGCCGCATCGGCGAGGCCGCGGCCCGGCTGAACCGCAAGGTGGTGCTGGTGGACGACAGCCAGATGTTCGGCGGCATGCTCGCCGAGGAGTACGACGAGTTCCCGCCCGGCCTGCGGGTGGCCGGCGGCCATGGCGGCTTCGTCGGCAGCGGGATCACCCTGGCCACCGGCCTCGCCCTGGGCGAGCCGTCGGCGAAGGTGCTGTGCTGCCTGGGCGACCAGGGATTCACCAACAGCATGCAGGGCCTGGTCGCCGCCGTGCAGGAGTCGGCTCCGGTCACGTTCCTGGTGTGCAACAACGGCGGCAGCGTCTCCCTGCGCAAGCAGTCGGGCCCGGCGGGCTGGCTGGACGCCGGGCACCACCGCTACCTCGACAACGCCGCGGGCATGGACTACGTCCGGCTCGCCGCGGCCCTCGGCGTGCACAGCCGCCGCGTGGATCTCAGCGGATGGCTCGACCGCGACCACAGCGCGATGCGGCTGGACATGTTCGCCCGCACGCTCGACGCCATGATCGACGACCCCGGGCCCACGCTGATCGAGCTGGTGCTGCCCGCCGACCCGGAGTTCTGGACCGGAATCTGGATCAACCAGGGCCTCGAACAGGCCGGCAAGCAGGACGAGCCCGGCGCGCGGCGCCCGGGCCAGGAGGCGAAGGCGGGTGTGCGCGATGCGTGAGGTTCCCTTCCGCCGTATCTCCCTGGCCCCCTACGAGCAGGTGCTCGGCGAGGACAGGATCGCGCGGCTGCGTGCCGGCATCGGGCGCACCGGGCGGCTGCTCGGCGAGCGCACCGTCTGGAACGTCAACTCCACCGCGGCCGGCGGCGGCGTCGCCGAGCTTCTGCACACCCTCGGACCGCTCGCCCGGGCCGCCGGCCTGAACGTGCGGTGGCTGGTCGTCGACGGCGACCCGGAGTACTACGCCATCGCCAAGCGGCTCGTGTCACGGTTGTACGGCATTCCCGGCGACGGCGGCCCGCTCGGCCCGGAGGAGCTGCGCCACTACCGGCGCGCGATCGACGCCAACGCCGCGCGGCTCACGGCGCACGTCCGCCCGGGCGACGTCGTCATCGTGCACGACGCGCAGCCCGCCGGGCTCATCGAGGCGGCGCGCGACCTCGGCGCGAGCGTGGTGTGGCGCTGCCACATCGGCAGCGACACGCCGAACCCGCACACCGAGGACGGCGGCGCCTTCGTCGGCCCCTTCGTCGCCCACGCCGACGCCACGGTCTTCTCCACCCCCGCGCACGTCCCCGGCTGGGCGCCGCGTCCGCGCATCATCGCCCCGTCGATCGACCCGTGCGGGCCGAAGAACATGGCGCTCACCGGAGAGCAGGTCCTGGCCGTCCTCGGCGCCACCGGCATCATCGACGGAGGTCGGCGGCCGCCGGTGACGGTGCCGGTGCCGATCGGCCCGGACGTCCAGGTGCGACGGCCCGCGCTGGTGCTCCGCGACGGCCCCCCGCCGCCGGCCGGCACGCCGATGGTCGTCCAGGTGTCCCGCTGGGACCGGCTCAAGGACATGGGCGGCGTCATGCGGGCGTTCGTCGCCTCCGGAGTGGACGGCCACCTGACCCTGGCCGGCGCCGACGTCGGCGGCGTGGCCGACGACCCCGAGGCGGCGGAGCTGTACGAGCAGTGCCGGCGGGCATGGCAGGACCTGCCCCCCGAGCACCGCCGTCGCTGCCAGCTGGTCTGCCTGCCCATGGACGACCTGCGGGAGAACGCCGTCGTGGTGAACGCCCTGCAGCGCCACGCGGCCGTCGTGGTGCAGAAGAGCCTGGCCGAGGGGTTCGGGCTCACCGCCACCGAGGCGATGTGGAAGTCGCGCCCGCTGCTCGCCGCCGCGGTCGGCGGCCTGCGGGACCAGGTGCAGGACGGCCGGACCGGCCTGCTGCTCACGGATTCGGCCGACCTCGACGGCGCCGCGGAGGGCATCCGGCGGCTGTCCACCGACGAGGCGCTGGCCGGCCGGCTCGGCGCGGCGGCGCGCGAGTGGGTCCACGAGCGGTACCTGCCGGACCGGCAACTGCTCGACTGGGCCGAGCTGATCCAGAGCGTCGCAGCGGTGAGGGCGGCCTGATGCGCAGATTGGGACGCGAAGGACCGCTGGTGTCCGACATCGGCCTGGGCTGCATGGGCATGTCGCAGTTCTACGGCGCCTGGGACGACGCCGAGTCGATCCGCACCATCCACCGCGCCATCGACCTCGGGGTGAACCTCCTGGACACCGCCGACATGTACGGCCCGTACACCAACGAGGAGCTGATCGGCCGGGCCGTGCGCGGCCGGCGCGACCAGGTGCTCATCGCGACGAAGTTCGGCAACGTCAAGGGGCCGGACGGGCGGGTGATCGGCGTCAACGGGCGCCCCGAGTACGTGCGCAGCTCCTGCGAGGGGTCGCTGCGCCGGCTGGGCGTCGAGGTCATCGACATCTACTGCCAGCACCGCGTGGACCCGTCGGTGCCCATCGAGGAGACCTGGGGGGCGCTCGCCGAGCTGGTCGCGGAGGGCAAGGTGCGGCACCTCGCGGTCTCGGAGGCGTCCCCGCGGACCGTGCGGCGTGCGCACGCCGTGCACCCGGTGTGCGCGGTGCAGACCGAATACTCGCTGGTCAGCAGGGACCCGGAGGAGGAGCTGCTGCCGGTGCTGCGCTCGCTCGGCATCGGGTTCGTCGCCTACGCCCCGCTCGGCCGCGGGCTGCTCACCGGTCGGATCACCGCCGCCGACGACCTGACCGGCGACGACTTCCGCCGGACGCTGCCCCGGTTCCAGCCGGACACCCTCAGCCACAACGCCGGGGTCGTCGAGCGGATAGCCCTGCTCGCCGGCTCGCTCGGGGTGAGCCTCACGCGGCTGTCGCTCGCGTGGGTGCTGGCCCAGGGCTTCGACATCGTCCCGATCCCCGGCACCAAGAGCCTGGCCCGGCTGGAGGAGAACGTCGCGGCCACCCTGCTGGAGCTGAGCCCCGCGGAGCTCGCGATCCTCGACGACCTGGCCCCGCCGGGGTGCGCCGCCGGCGACCGCTATCCCGACATGTCCGGAGTCAACGTCTAGATGAGGCCGACATGAACCAAGACGAGTGGTGGCGCGAAGCCGTCCTTTACCAGATCTACCCGCGCAGCTTCGCCGACTCCGACGGCGACGGCGTCGGAGACCTGTCGGGGATCACCGACCGGCTGGACTACCTTGCCGCGCTCGGCGCCGACGCCATCTGGCTGTCCCCGTTCTACCCCTCGCCGCTCGCCGACTTCGGCTACGACGTCAGCGACTTCGTGGCGGTGGACCCGGCGTTCGGCACGCTCGACGACTTCGACGAGCTGCTGCGCCAGGCGCACGCCCGGGGCATCCGGGTGATCGTCGATCTGATCATGAACCACACCTCGGTGGAGCATCCCTGGTTCGCGGAGTCCCGGTCCAGCCTGACCAACCCCAAGCGGGACTGGTACATCTGGGCCTCTCCCGGCGCCGGAGGCGGCCCGCCCAACAACTGGCTCAGCGCCTTCGAGCGGTGCGGCCCGGCGTGGTCGCACGACGAGGCGACGGGCCAGTGCTACCTGCACAGCTTCACCCCCGGGCAGCCCGACCTCAACTGGCGCAACCCCGAGGTGCGCGCCGCGATGCGCAAGGTGTGGCACTTCTGGCTGGACCGCGGGGTCGACGGCTTCCGCGTCGACGTGGCGCACCGGCTGATGAAGGACGCCGAGCTACGCGACAACATCCCCGAGCTGGCGCACGCCAGGCGGCACGTCACCCACCCACTGGGCCGGCAGCGCCACCTCGACCTGCCCGAGACGCTCGACGTGCTGCGCGACCTGCGGCGGACGCTGGACGCCTACCCCGGCACGTTCGCCCTCGGCGAGGTGCCGATCAGCGACGACCGGCGCCTGGCCGAGTACTTCGGCGGGGACGGCATGCACACGGCGTTCCACATCGCGTTCTGGGAGCAGCCGTGGCGGGCGGCGGCGTTCCGCGAGACCGTCGACCGGCTGGCCGGTCTCGCCCGGCCGGGCGCGCTGCCCACCTACGCCCTGGCCACGCACGACATCTCCCGCACCGTCACCCGGTACGGCGGCGGCGCGCGGCCCAGAGTGGCCGCGACCATGATGCTCACCCTGCGCGGCATCCCGTGCGTCTACTACGGCGAGGAGATCGGCATGGCCGACGCCCCGCCGCCGGTGGAGCAGCGGCTCGACGTCGACGGAAGGGACGGCACGCGCGTCCCCATGCAATGGGACGAGACGGGGCTCGGCTTCACGCGGGGAACGCCCTGGCTGCCCCCCGGCGACGACCGGCGCGAGGCCAACGTCGCACGGCAGATGGCCGACCCCGGCTCCCTGCTCGGCCTGTACCGGCGGCTGATCTCTCTGCGGCACGCCTCGGCGGCGCTGCGGCGAGGCGACCAGCGGTCGCTGGAGACCGGCGAGGACGTCTTCGCCTACGTGCGCTCGTGCCCGGGAGAACGCCTGCTCATCGCGCTGAACTTCGCCTCGCGCGCCACGTCGGTCGATCTGGCGGGACTGCCGGGGCTGCCCGGGGACGGCCGGCTGGAGCTGTCCACGGACGCGGACCGCCGCACGGGCACGCCGGTGGACCTGCGCCCGCTGACCCTCGCGGCGGACGAAGGCGTCATCGTCCGGATCGGGGACCACCCATGACCGCCCCGGCGCCGCTGAGACCCCTCGGCCGCGCCGGCGCGGCGCCGCGGAACTGGGCGGGCAACGTCGCCTACCGGTGCGCGCGGATGGAACGGCCCACGTCGGTCGCCGGCCTCCAGCGCCTGGTGGCCGGGAACGCCCGCGTACGCGCTGTCGGCACCCGGCACTCGTTCAACGACCTCCCCGACACGCCCGGGATCCTGGTGTCCGTGGCCGGCCTGCCACCGGTCGCGGAGGTGGACTCCGCCGCCGCGACCGTCCAGGTGGCGGCGGGCATGCGGTACGCGGAGCTGGCCCGGCACATCGACCGGGAGGGGTACGCGCTGCCCAACCTCGGCTCGCTGCCCCACATCTCGGTCGGCGGCGCGTGCGCGACGGCGACCCACGGGTCCGGCGTGCGCAACGGCTGCCTGGCCACCGCGGTGTCCGGGCTGGAGATGGTCACCGCGGAGGGCGACCTGGTCACGGTCGACAGGACCAGCGGCCACTTCGCCGGCATGCCCGCGGGACTCGGCGCGCTCGGCGTCGTCACCCGCCTGACCCTGGACCTGGTGCCGTCCTTCGAGATGCGGCAACGCGTCTACGAGGGGCTGCCGCTGGAAGCGCTGGACGAGCACTTCGCCGAGCTCGTCGCCGGCGCCTACAGCGTCTGCCTGTTCACCGACTGGCGGGCTCCGCGGTTCACCCAGGTGTGGGTGAACGAACGCCTGGACGAGCCCGCGGCCACCGTGGCCGGGCGAGCGTGGTTCACCGCCGTGCCCGCGAGCGGCCCCCGCCACCCGGTGTCCGGCTTCCCCACGGAGAGCTGCACCGAGCAGCTCGGCGTGCCCGGCCGCTGGTTCGAACGGCTGCCGCACTTCCGGCCCGACTTCGAGCCGAGCAGCGCCGGGGACGAGCTGCACTCGGAATACACGGTGCCGGCCGGGGAAGCGGTGAAGGCGCTGCACGCGCTCGACCGCGTCCGCGCCGGCATCCACCCGGTGCTGCAGATATGCGAGGTCCGCACCGTCGCCGCGGACGAGCTCTGGATGAGCCCGTTCTACCAGGAGGATTCGGTGAGCATCCACTTCACCTGGATCCCGGACGCCGAGGCCGTGCTCCCGGTCGTCGGGCTCGTGGAAGAACGGCTGGAGCCGTTCCGGGCGAAGCCGCACTGGGGCAAGGTCTTCACCACGCCTCCCGCGCTGCTGCGGTCGCGCTACCCGCGCCTGCCGGACTTCGCCGGCCTGGTGCGCGAATACGACCCGGGCGGCAAGTTCGGCAACCCGTTCCTGGACCGCTACCTGAAGCAGTGAGGAGAGCCGCGTGTCCGTGATCAAGAATCTCCGGCAGGGGGCCGACGTCCCCGACCGTGACCTGCCCGCCGCCGCTCTGGTCCGGCTGCGCGTCGCGGTCACGCTGTTCTTCGCCCTCGGGGGCTTCCTGTTCGCCGGGTGGGCCGTCCGCATCCCCGCGCTCAAGCAGCAGGTGGACGCCTCACCGGGGTCCCTCGGCCTGGCGCTGCTGTGCCTGACCGGCTCCGCCGTGCTCACCATGGCGGTGACCGGGCGGCTGTGCGAGCGCTTCGGCAGCCGGCAGATCACGATCGTGACAGCCGTCCTGCTGTCGGTCGCCATCGTCCCCCCGGCCCTGACCCACTCCGCCGTGGGGCTCGGGCTGACGCTGGTCCTCTTCGGCGTCGCGTTCGGCGGCATCGACGTCGCGGTCAACAGCGTCGCGGTCGACCTGATCGCGGCGCTGCGCCGTCCGGTCATGCCGAGCTTCCACGCCGCCAACAGCTTCGGCAGCCTCGGCGGCGCCGCGCTCGGCGGCCTGCTCGCGGCGCACCTGTCGCCGGCGCAGCACATGCTGCTGCTCGTCCCGGCCGGGCTCGCCGCCAGCGCCATCGGCGGGCGCATGCTGATGGCGCACCCCCTCACCGGCGCGGACGCCGCGGCGGGGCACGCCTCAGGTCCGGCGCCGAGACGCCGCGTGTGGGGCACCGTGGTGTTCTTCGGGCTGATCGGGCTGTGCGCCGCCTACTGCCAGGGCGCCCTGGACAACTGGATCCCCCTGCACATCAGGGAGGACCTGGGCAGCGGCGAGACCGTGGCGGCGACCGGATACGCGGTGATCCAGCTCATCATGGGCGTGATGCGGCTTTCCGGCATCACCCTGGTGGAACGGCTGGGCGCCACGCGGGTGACGGTGTTCGGCGGGATGATCGCGTGCGCGGGCACCTTGGTGGCCGCGCTGGCGCCCTCCGTGCCGGTGGTGTTCGCCGGCCTGGTCGCCACCGGCGTCGGCCTGGCCAACATCTTCCCCATCGCGATGGCGCAGGCCGGGGCGGCGGGCGGGCCGGGCGGCATAGCCATGGCGGCGACGCTCGGATACTGCGGCATCCTGGCCGCGCCGCCCTCCATCGGCCTGCTGGCCGACGTCATCGGCCTCTCACGCGCGCTGACCCTCATCGCGCTGTCGGCCGCCGCGGCCGCCGCGATCGCCTACGCCATCAGGCCGCGGGCCGAACAGCTGCCCGTCCGCACGTGAGCCGAGGAGCTTCCCATGCCGGCACCCGTCATGCTCTCCCAGATCGAGATCCTCGAGGCGGAGTCCATCCAGATCATCCGCGAGATCGCCGCCGAGTTCGAACGGCCGGTCCTGCTGTTCTCCGGCGGCAAGGACAGCGTGGTGCTCCTGCGGCTGGCGGAGAAGGCCTTCCAGCCCGCCTCGCCGCCGTTCCCGGTGATGCACGTGGACACCGGGCACAACTTCCCCGAGGTCATCGAGTTCCGGGACCGCCGGGTCTCGCAGAGCGGGCTCGAGCTGATCGTCGCGTCCGTGCAGGAGTCGATCGACACCGGCCGGGTCGCGGAGGAGATCGGCAAGTGGGCCTCCCGTAACCGCCTGCAGACCACCACCCTGCTGGACGCCATCGCCGCGCACGGGTTCAACGCGGCCTTCGGAGGCGCCCGCCGCGACGAGGAGAAGGCGCGCGCCAAGGAGCGCGTGGTGTCCTTCCGCGACGACTTCGGCCAGTGGGATCCGAAGAACCAGCGGCCGGAGCTGTGGAACCTCTACAACACCCGGATCCACCGGGGCGAGCACGTGCGGGTGTTCCCGCTGTCGAACTGGACCGAACTGGACGTCTGGCACTACGTCCACCGGGAGAGGCTCGAACTCCCGTCCATCTACTTCGCCCACCGCCGCAGGGTGTTCGAGCGGGCGGGAATGCTGCTGGACGACAACCCGCACACCCACCGGCAGGACGACGAGCCGGTCTTCGAGGCCACGGTCCGCTACCGCACCGTCGGAGACGCCTCTTGCACCGGCGCCGTCGTGTCGGCCGCGTCCGCGCCGGAGGCGGTGATCGAGGAGATCAAGGCCACGCGGATCACCGAGCGCGGCCAGACCCGGGCCGACGACCGCGCCGGCGAGGCCGCGATGGAGGACCGCAAGAAAGAGGGGTACTTCTAGCCATGAACTCCAGCCACATCCCCGGGATCCTGCGCTTCGCGACCGCGGGCTCGGTGGACGACGGCAAGTCCACGCTGATCGGCCGCCTGCTCTACGACTCCAAATCGATCTTCGAGGACCAGCTCGAGGCGATCGAACGGGTCAGCGCCGACAACGGCGAGGAACAGGCCAACCTGGCGCTGCTCACCGACGGGCTGCGCGCCGAGCGCGAGCAGGGCATCACGATCGACGTCGCCTACCGGTACTTCGCCACGCCGCGCCGCACGTTCATCATCGCCGACACTCCCGGGCACATCCAGTACACCCGGAACATGGTCACCGGCGCCTCCACGGCCGACCTGGCCGTCATCCTGGTGGACGCGCGCAAGGGCATCGTGGAGCAGTCACGCCGCCACGCCTTCCTCGCCACCCTGCTGCGCGTCCCGCACCTGGTCGTCGCGATCAACAAGATGGACCTCGTCGGCTACGACCGGCACACCTACGACCGCGTCCGCGCCGCGTTCACCGCCTTCTCCGCCAAGCTCGACATCACCGACCTGGCGTTCATCCCGATCTCCGCCCTGCACGGCGACAACGTGGTCGAACGCGGCCCCAACATGCCGTGGTACGACGGGCCGTCGCTGCTGCACCACCTGGAGCACGTGCACATCGCCTCCGACCACAACCTGATCGACGTGCGCTTCCCTGTGCAGCAGGTGATCCGCCCGAACCGGTCCGCGAGTCCCCGGCCGCATGGCTACCGCGGCTATGCCGGGCAGGTCAGCGGCGGCGTGCTCAAGCCGGGCGACGAGGTCGTGCACCTGCCGTCCGGGCTGACCACCACCATCACCCACATCGACGGCCCGGCCGGCCCGGTGCGGGAGGCCTTCCCGCCGATGTCGGTGGTGCTGCGCCTGGCCGGCGACCTCGACATCTCCCGCGGCGACATGATCGCCCGGCCCGGCAACCGGCCCGCCGCCACCCAGGACCTGTCCGCCATGGTGTGCTGGATGGCCGCCGACCGGCCACTGTCCCCCCGCATGAGACTGGTGGTCAAACACACCACCCGGACCGCCAAAGCGCTGGTCGAGGACCTGCACTATCGCGTCGACGTCAACACGCTGCACCGGGACGAGTCCGCCCGGAGCCTGGGCCTCAACGAGATCGGCCGCGTCGGACTCCGGGTCACCCAGCCCCTGTTCGTCGACGACTACGCCCGCAACCGTCTGACCGGTGGCTTCATCCTCATCGACGAGACCACCAACGCCACCGTCGGCGCGGGAATGATCATCGGTACCCACCCCGCCCGCTGACGCGGCCGAGCCGTACCGCCGCCGCGAGGCCCGCGGATCGGGGGCGATCGGGCGACGGCCTGCGGTCTCCCCCTGGTCAGCCCATGGATTTGGCGCCGTCCAGAGACTCGCGGATGATGTCGGCGTGGCCGGCGTGCTGCGCGGTCTCGGTCACGACGTGCATGAGCACCCGGCGGGCCGACCACCGTTCGCCGGGCTGGAACCAGGGGGCCTGCGGCAGCGGGTGCGTGGCGCCCAGATCGGGCAGGGTGACGACCAGTTCGTCGGTCCGGCGAGCCACCTCGGCGTAGGCGTCCAGCACGCCGGCCAGCGTCTCGCCCGGCAGCAACTGGAACGCCTCGGCCCACCGCGCGAGCTCGTCCTCGGTCATGGCGGAGAAGTCGCCCATCGCCGACGGCCCGCCCACGATGAACTCGGCCCACCTCTGCTCGACGAGCGTGACGTGTTTGATCAGGCCGCCCAGGCACAGCTCGCTCGCGGTGGTGCGCTGCCTGGCCTGGTCGTCGGTGAGACCGCGGGTGGTGAAGCGCAGGAAGTGCCGGGACTTGGCCAGCGTCGCAAGCAGGTCGGCGCGCTCGTCGTCCACGGTCGACGCGTCGGCTCGGCCGGCGGCGGCGGTCTGGTCGCTGATGGTCATGGTCTTCGCCTTCCGTTGCTGTGGATCGTGCTCTGGAATCCACGCTAGGCGGCATAGCGGCCACTTCCTGACCTGAATCGCGACCGGGACAGCACGAAAGTTCATCGTCGTAGCGCCCGAACAACCCTTCGCATTTGCGAGCATCTACTCCTATTCTGGACATAGAAGCTCTGGAGGGAAGAATGGGTCCTACGCCGACGAACCTCGACGACCCGTGCAACAACCTGGCGCTGCGCAAGGCGGCCCGGTATCTCGGCGCGACCTACGACAAGGTCCTGGCCTCGGTCGGTCTTCGTGCGACGCAATTCAGCATCCTGCACAAGCTCAGCGTCCACGGAGAGATGACGATCACCAGCCTCGCCGAAGTGATCGCCATGGACCGTACGACGATGGCCTCGAACCTCAAGCCGCTCGCGAGGGAAGGCCTGGTGACCGTCGAGCCGTCGGCGGCCGACCGCCGTGCGCGCATCGCCACGATCACACCGGAGGGCCTGTCCCGGCTGGACGCCGCGCTGCCGCTGTGGCGGGACGTGCAGACCCGGTTCGAGGAGAGCTTCGGAGCCGAGGAGGCGGCCCGGCTGCGCGCATCCCTCGGCGCCGTCCTGCACACCGGCTTCCAGCCCTGGGCCGAGTGAGGCGCGATCTCTCAAGCACGGGCCGGCGACGCGCTTGATCGCCGAGGCGTCGCTGAGAGCCGGACGGTCCCGGCCGCGAGAGCCTCACCGAAGCCCCCGGGCGCGACCGTCGGAGCGGTTCAGTCCAGGTAGAAGTCCTTGCGTACGGCCACGAACGCCTCGATCGTCAGGGCGGGAACGCCCGTCACGCGCTCGACGTCGTCGGACGCGCGGTCGTAGCGGTTCTCGCGGTGCAGCCTGGCCATGGTGGCGACGTGCTGTTCGGTGTGCGGCGGCAGGCCCGCCTTCGCGAGCACCTCGGCCCGCCACCAGTCCAACGGCACGTCGACGTAGGACACCGGACGCCCCAGCGCGCGTGAGAACTCCTCGGCCATCTCGGTCATGTCCACGGCGCGCGGCCCGGTCAGCTCGTAGACGCGCCCGATGTGCGGAGCCGGTTCGCGGAGCACGGTGGCGGCCACCCGGGCGACGTCCTCCGCGGCGATCGGCGAGGTGCGCCCGGCGCCGAACGGCAGCGCGATCGTGCCGTTCTCCTTGATCGACCGCGCCGCCAGCGTGGTGAACAGCGGATTGTCCAGGAACGACGTCGGCCGGAGGTGCACGACCGGCAGGCCCGACCAGTTCAGCACCTGCTCCGCCAGCCAGTGCAGCCGCTGCTGGTGCGACTCCGCGGTGCTGGTGGCGGTCATCTGCGACACCGTCATCTGCGACATGCCGACCAGGGCCGCCAGCTTCCCGTACTCCTTCGCGACGGTGGCCACCACGGTCGCCGCCAGCAGATGGTCCGGCGACACGGGCATCGCGAAGTACATCCGCCCGGCGCCCTCCAGCGCGGCCGCGACGCTCTCCGGCCGGGTCAGATCTCCGACGACGACCTGCGCGCCCAGCGCACGCATCTCAGCCGCACGATCATCGTCGCGGCGCACCATCGCCCGCACCGGCACATCCTGCGCGCGCAGCCGGTCGAGGACCGTACGGCCGACGCTCCCGGCGCCGGCGATGAGAACAAGGTCACTGGCGACCATCGATCGATCTCCTTCTTGGCGGTCGGGCTGACGCGCCCGGGGTCCTTGCCGCTTCCCAAATAGGAGCATATGCTCCTAATGTCTGCGGCGCACATCGAGCCGCGACCAGCCGGCCGTCACCTCGCCCGGCATGTGCCGCTCCACCGGCCGCGACCACCCGATGGACGGTGACGCTCGGCCTTCACCCGACGCCAAGAGAGAAGGAATACCCCGTGGATCTGAAACTCGAAGCCATCGTGCTGCCCGTCTCCGACATCGATCGGGCCAAGGCCTTCTACGAGGCGGCCGGATTCCGCCTGGATCTCGACAAGGCCGTCGAGCAGGACTTCCGCGTGGTGCACCTCACGCCGCCCGGCTCCGAGTGCTCGATCATGTTCGGCATCGGGATGACCCCCGCCGCGCCGGGCTCGGCCCAGGGCCTGTACCTCGTGGTCTTCGACATCGAGGAGGCCCGCGCGGAGCTCGTCGGCCGCGGCATCGAGGTGAGCGAGGTGTTCCACGACGCCGGGGGGATCTTCTACCACGGCCACGACGCCGGAGAGGTCGTCCACCGCGCCGGGGGCCAAGGGCGGATCGCCGGCCCGCACCCGACCCGCGGCGACTACGGCTCCTACGCCACCTTCCGCGACCCGGACGGCAACGGCTGGGTGCTCCAGGAGGTCAAGAACCGGGCCCCCGGCCGCTGAGACGGGCGGCCGTTCCGCCGCACAGGGCCGTGACGGACGGACGCTCCGCCGCACAGGACCGTGACGGACGGACCGGCGACCGGGCAGGCCCGCCACCGTGACGCTGGGCGTCTCAGCCGAATGCGATTCGGGTACTTGTCGTTGTTGAAGGCATATGAGGGGGTATGCCATGGAAGGTATTGCCGACATGGGGGGCACCGAGGGCTGGGGCCCCGTTCATCCTCCACAAGGCGGCGAACCGGTCTTCGAGGAACCCTGGCAGGGCCGGGCGTTCGCGTTGACGCTGCTCTCCATCCGGGTGTCCGGGCAGAACGTGGACGCGTTCCGGCACGCGCAAGAGCGCCTGGACCCGGCCGCCTACCTCGACGACGGCTACTTCGGCCGCTGGCTCAACGCCGCGGAGCTGATGCTCACCGACAGCGCCATCCTGGCGCCGTCCGCGATCGACGCCCGCGCCCGCAACCTGCACGGCGACCACGTCGAGGAGCCGCCGATCCCAGAACCCGCGAAGCCCGACTACGCGCCGACCGCCGAGGGCTCGCTGCGCGCCGTGGACGTCCCGCCGGCCTTCGCCGTCGGCGAGCGCGTACGCGCCAAGAACACCTCGCCGCCCGGGCACACCCGACTGCCGGGCTACGTGCGGGGGCACACCGGGATCGTCGAGCTCATCCAGCCCTCCGCGCTGCTGCCGGACACCAACGCCCACTTCCTGGGCGAGAACCCGCAGCACGTCTATTCGGTGCGGTTCGACTCACGCCAGTTGTGGGGCACCGGCGCCGAGCCCTTCGCGGTCACCGTAGAGCTGTTCGAGAGCTACCTGGAGACGACCTCATGACCACTGACGGATCGGGCGGACGCCTTCCCGTGGCACTGCGCACCGAGGCACTGGAGCAACTGCTCACCGAACGCGGCCTGATCGACCCGAAGGTGATGGACGGGCTCATCACCGACTACGAGACCAACGTGGGCCCGCTCAACGGCGCCAAGGTCGTCGCCAGGGCCTGGACCGACCCGCGGTACCGCCGGCGGCTGCTCGAGGAGGGCACCGCCGCCATCAAGGAACTGGGCTTCTCAGGGCCGCAGGGCGAGCACATCGTCGTCGTGGAGAACACCGCGACCACCCACAACGTGGTGGTCTGCACGCTGTGCTCGTGCTACCCGTGGCCGGTTCTCGGCCTGCCGCCGAGCTGGTACAAGGACCCGGCCTACCGGGCGCGCATGGTGAAGGAGCCGCGCAAGGTGCTGTCGGAGATGGGACTCGAACTGGCCGAGGACGTGCGGATCACCGTCCGCGACTCCACCAGCGAAGTGCGCTGGCTGGTGCTGCCCGAACGTCCGGCCGGCACCGAGCGCCTGTCCGAGGAACAGCTCGTGCCGCTGGTCACCCGGGACGCGATGGTCGGCGTGGCCAAGGTCAAGGCGCCATGACCGCCCCGCTGGACGCCGAGGGCCCGGCCGCGCCGCCCCGCTCCAACGGCGAGCTGGTGTTCGCCGAGCCGTGGGAGAGCCGCGCCTTCGGCATGGCCGTCACCCTGCACGAGGCGGGCGTGTTCGCCTGGCCGCGCTTCCAGGCCGCGCTGATCGCCCGGATCGCCGCATGGGAGACCGCGCCGGCCGAGAAGAAGGAGCCCTGGAACTACTACCGGCACTGGCTGGGCGCCCTGGAGGACGTGCTCGCCGGCCAGGGCGCCGTGTCCGCCGACGAGGTCACCGCACGCGCCCGGACCCTGTCCGGACGCCCCGCCGCCCACGACCACCGTGACCACCCCCACGACCACGACTGAACCCGCGGGCGTCGATGGTGGCCGCGACGCACCACCGGTTCGGCCGGCGCAGGCTCGGGGGGACGGCAGCGGCCCGAGGTCACCGTACGGGCGGTCACGAGCACGACGTCGGACGCGCCGCCGCCGCGGACGGACCGGCGGGGTCAGGTTCGAGGCGGCTCACGCACGCTCGGCGTACTCCGGCAACCGGCGGGCGACCTCGTCCGGGGAGGGCATGCGGGCGATCTCCTCGGCGATCGAGCGGGCCGCGTCACGGTAGCCGGTGTGCCCGTGGGGCGGCAGAAGCTTCCGGGCGTGTTCGGCGATGGCGTCCGCGCTCAGTTCATCGGGGAGCAGGCGCAGCCCGGCGCCCGCGGCGCCGACGGCATCGGCGTTGGCGAACTGGTCGGCCCCCTGGGGCAGGAGCAGCTGCGGGGCGCCGACGGTCAGCGCGCCGAGGGTGGTGCCGCTGCCGCCGTGGTGCACGACCACATCGACATGCGGCAGCAATTCCGCCTGCGCCACCCATTTCCGCACGATGACGTTGTCCGGCACGTCGCCGAGCTCCTCCGGGCGCACCCGGCCGGCGGCGACCACCACGCGCGCGCCCAGCGTCGCCAGCCCCTCGATGGCCGCGGAGAGCAACTGCGCGGTTCCGAACGCGGTGCCCAGCGTCAGGTAGACGAGCGGCCCCGAACCGCGCCCGCCATCCCACGCGGGCGGCGCGGACGGCGCGGAATACGGGACAGGACGCAATGCGATGCGGTCCTCCGTGGCGAGGAAGTCCTTGTCCTGCAAGGAAGGCGGGCAGATGTCGATGTGCGGCCGCCCGGGAGCCTCGGCGTTCCTCGTGGGCAGCTCGAGACCGATCCCTTCGGGGATCATGCGCCCGAAACCATGCCAGATGCCGGGAATTCCAGCACGGGACGCGGCGATCGCCGCCCCCGGCAGCCCCCATTCGTGCACGACGAGGTCGGGCTTCAACCGTGCCAGCTCCGGTTCCAGATCTTCGGCGTACACCTCGTAGAACGAGTCCGCGGGACGGAAGGGCCGTAGCCCGTTCGCCGCCAGCGGCGCGTGCACCTCCTCGCCACTGGCGAAGTGCACCTCGTGCCCGGCCTCGCGCGCGGCGATCGCGAGCGGGATCAGCGGATAGGTGTGACCGACGGAGGCAAGACTGGCGAACAGCACGCGCATGCCGACGAATCTACGCCCGCCGATCCGGCACCCGGCGCCGCGTCGCTCACAGCGACGGCGCGGCGTAGCTCACCGGCCGTCCAGCCAGGCCGGGGCCACAGACGGGCATCGGGGCCGGTCGTGAGATCGAGTGCCGCGTTCGAGACACCGGGGGGTCAGGCGGCGTTCGGTCCGCCTTTCAGGCCCACCTGCCGGCCCACGTCATCGGCCTCGGCAGCGGCCAGCACCACATCCAGGAGCCCGGGAAAGCGGGCCCGCACGTCCTCGCGGCGTAGCAGCACGAAGCATCGGGTGCCTTCCTGGCGAGTGCGGGTCAGCCCGGCATCGCGGAGAACCCGCAGGTGGTGGCTGAGCGTCGACTTGGCCACTGGAGCCCGCAGCTCTCCCCAGCCGCGTTCGCGCCCGTCGGCCAGTACCCGTACCAGCCCGACCCGGATGGGGTCGCTGAGCGCGGCCATCACCTCCGTCAGAAGGATTTCGCCCAGTTCGGGGTGATGCGCCTGTCTCATGGCCCCATGTTACATTGTTCGATGTTTGGCGAACATCGAACAAAGGAAGACGCCGTGAACGACCGCCCCACCAGCCTGCAGGGCAAGACCGTCATCGTGACCGGATCCGGCTCCGGGATCGGCCGCGCCGGCGCGCTCGCCTTCGCCCGCGCCGGCGCGCATGTGCTCGGCGTAGGCCGCCGCGCCGACGCCCTGTCGGACACGGCCGCCCAGCACTCCGGCATCGCCGTCCTGGCCGCCGACATCACCGCCGACGGCGCGCCCCAGATGATCGTCGACGCGGTGATCGAACGGTGGGGCCGCCTGGACGTCCTGGTCAACAACGCCGGCGCCACCACGATGATGCCGCTGGCCGAGACCGACGCCCAACGAATCAGCGACCTGCTGGCCCTCAACGTCACCGCGCCCAGCCTGCTCGCCCGCGCCGCGCTGCCGCACCTCGCCACCACCCGTGGCGCGATCGTCAACGTCTCCTCCACCTACGGCCACCGGCCATTGCCCGGCGCCGCCCACTACTCCGCCTCCAAGGCCGCCCTGGAACAGCTGACCCGCAGCTGGGCGCTGGAGCTGTCCCCCGGCGGCATCAGGGTCAACGCCGTGGCCCCCGGCCCCACAGAAAGCGAGGCCCTGGCCGCCGCCGGCCTGCCCGACGCCATGGTCGACCAGATCAAGCGAGACGAGACCGCCCGCATCCCGCTCGGCCGCCGCGGAACCCCCGAAGAGGTGGCCGCCTGGATCGTGCACCTGGCCGACCCGGCCGCCACCTGGATCACCGGCCAGATCCTCACCATCGACGGCGGCCTGGAACTCACCTGACCCACTCGAACGCCGCCGCCACACCACCGCGAGGGATTCCCCGAAGAGCCGTCGAAGTACTCCCGTGACCGTCAGCGCCGATCAGGTCGACAGCTCGACCACCGGCGGACAACCCGGTGCCGGTGGCCTGAGATCACAGATGAGAACGACGAACCGCGCGCAGCCGATCGAAGGCCGAAGGCGCCGGCGGCCCTGCCAGAGCGGCGGCGATCAGCTCGGCGACCTCCGCGGGGCCGTGGACGGAGGTATCGACCTCCAGGTCATAGCAGCCATGCGCATGGACCGGCTCGTCAAGTGGCGGCACGGATGTCCTGTCGGTTCGCGCCCGCTCACGCCGCTCCACCTCCTCCAGAGGACATCGGATCCCCACGAACAGCACCGGAATCCCCTCGTACAGGGTGAGGTAGTGATCCAGCATCGGCGGTGTGATCACCGCCTCGGAGATCACGTCATGACCGAGCACTGTGAGATCGCGGAGCATGTGCAGGTAGCCATCGAGCACGCGGCGGAAAAGCACGCCGCCGTGGTCCTGACGCCAGTACCGGCGCGGATAGCCACCGCGTAACTCGTCCAGCGACAGGTGAAAGAACGGCTCGGTCAGCTCCTCCTGGAGGGCCTTGGCCACGGTCGTCTTCCCGGAGCTCGGGGTCCCGTTGAGAAGGACGAGCCTCCCGACCCGTTGAGGAGCCGGGCCGAGGAGTCCGCCCCGATGAAGGTCCATGGCTCACGGTATGACGGCAGCGTCCGCACGAGCCACCGGAGCGAGCAGCGGGAGCGCCGGGAAGGCATGGTCCCGCCACAGCAGCCGCGAGGTCTCCTCCGGATAGGCGGTGACCATGGAAGGCGTGTCGAAGAGCTGTGCGAGACGCCGGCCGGCGTCGTACGGAGGCCAGCCCGGGTCGCCGTGAGCGGCGAACGCCGTCCACGCCCCGCGGATCCGCGCGGACAGTTCCTCCGCCGCCGTGGAGGGCGGGTCGCCGATCAACATGGCGGGCTGTCCGCTGCCCAGGTTGCCGAAGACGAGCGGCACGTCCAGGCCATGGCAGGCGCCGAGGGCGCCGCCCAGCCCCGGGGCGGGCCAGGTCAGTTCGTAGAGGTGAGCCTTGCCGCCGCCGGCGATCTGCGCCTCGGCCAGGTGGAGGCTCGGCATGCGGAACAGCCAGTCCGCGTTGACCAGTTCGTACAGCTCCTCATCGGCCGCGGCCGGGAATGCCTCCCGGTATCGGCGTGCGCCGTCCGGGCCGGGGGCGAGCATGTGCAGAGCGATCTCGGTCTGCTCGTGCGTGACCTGGCCGAGCACGCCGTCGATCAGGCTGAACAACCGGTGCTCGTCACGAGTGTGCCCGACGAGGAGGTCGACGTCCCGGGCGGCGCCGTTGGCCAGCGCCTGCCAAGGAGTCGCCGGCAGGACGTCACCGTCCACGACGGGTGCGAACGGGATCCCCCGGTGTGTGATCTGCCCCCACCGCTCGCGCCACTGGACCATCTTGGCGTGGACCGCGTCGCCCGCGCCGGGCAGCCGGGCCGGGGCCACCGCCGACAGGCCGGACACCGTGGGCCGTACCCCCAGCTCGGCGGCGCAGGCGGCCGCGATGTCGGCGGCCAGCTCGGAGGAGAAGAACGTCCCCGGCACGCTCTGCGCGATCGCCCGGCGGAAGAGCCCGGCGGCGCGCGGCATGGCCAGCAGCGCGGCGACCGATCCGCCACCCGCCGATTCCCCGAAGACGGTGACCTGATCCGGATCGCCGCCGAACCCCCGGATGTTGTCCCGCACCCACTGCAGGGCCGCGACCTGGTCGAGCAGTCCCCGGTTGGCCGGGGCTCCGCCGATCTGCGCGAAACCCTCGATACCGAGACGGTAGTTGAGGGTCACGACCACGGTTCCGCTCCCGGCCAGGTGCCCTGCCTCGTATTCCGGGCGGCCGGAGTCGCCTATGGCGTAAGCGCCGCCCGGGATCCACACCATCACCGGGAGCCCCGCCGCCGGATCCGGTCGCGGTGTCCAGACGTTGAGCGTCAGCCAGTCGTCACCGGCGGCGCCCTGGGACACCCCGAGCACGCCGGACTGCGGGGGCGGCGGGCCGTACGCGACCGCCGGGCGCACACCGTCCCAGCCGCGCACCGGCTGCGGCGCGGCGAAACGAAGCGCGCCGACCGGCGGCTCGGCGAACGGGATGCCGCGGAAGACCGCCAGGCCCGCCTCCCGGCCGCCGCGAAGGACGCCGGCCGTCGTGCGGACTTCCGGCTCGGACTCGGACGGCTTGCTGGATGCGGTGGCGGCCACTTCACGGTTTCCTCTCCGTTCCTCGCCCGAGCATCCCAGCGCCCGCCATCCACGAGCAAACCATTTATGCGGCAGCCCGCACGGACCCGAAAACTCCGCGATCTTCGAGAGAGACCGCATTGTGCACGACCCGTTCGCCATCCCCTGCTCGACCGGCGGACACGGCCGGCGATGTGTGAGCGTGTAGGCCAACATGCCGTATCGACTTGTACGGCAGGCGCCCTGGATGTGCCCTCTTCTATGATCGGCTCATGGATTGGCTACCGCTCGCGACGACACTTTTAGGAGCGTCTATCGGAGTAGGATCCACACTGATGGTCGATCGCGTGAAATGGCGCCGCGATCAAGATGAACGAATTCGGGACACGCGGCGGTCTGTCTACGTCGAGTTCTTGGGAGCCCTCCATCGTGCCCGCGAGTCTCACTGGCGTTTGGCCGGCGGGACCGTCCCAGACGGCCGATCTCGTGAAGCGGCGGCGCGAGAGGTACTGCACGAGTCCCAGGTCTGGCACGCGGGCGAGCGCTTGTTGATCAGCGCTCCTCAAAGTGTGGTGGATGCGGTGGACCGTGTGGTGGAGCGACTGCGATCAGTACGCGACGTGGTCGCCGCCGGCGCTTCCTCGAACTCGGCCGAGTTCGAGGAAGCGGAGAAGGCGTATGCGATGGCCCTGGTGACCTTACGAGCGACCATGCGTGAAGATCTTGGTGTCGAGCCCATCGCCATGACCACGTAGCCGGGCCACCGCCGCTCCGGTGTGAACTCCTGCCACGAAGATCGCTGAAGTTCGGGCGTCTGGGCGGACAGGCCTTGCACGGAGTGCTGCATCAACGCCTACTTGGGGACATGACCGCCAAGATCAGTAGCCGCCGTTGGCAAGGCTGACAGCAAGAAGGCCCTTCCCGATCTTGGGAGGGGCCTTTGAGCTGGAGCCGCCTAAGGGAATCGAACCCTTGACCTACGCATTACGAGTCAAAAAATGATTGTCCACCAGTGTCTCCTAACATCCTGTCGACGCTGATCAGAGCCCCATTCGCTTGATCGGCTTCTACGGGTGTCTACAACCGTCCATAGACGCTGTTAGCGCCCGCGTTAGCAAGACCGCGACCATGACCATCCGGCTGCGGCAGCGACTGCCCGACTCGTACGGCGAGCATAGAAGCGAGCGATCATCAAGCCCGAGTTACTGACCGCTTGATCCGGCCCTCTGCCATCGATCTTCGGGCCCACCCGGCAGACGATGCATCGCCGTTTCAGCGAGTGGAGCGCCGCCCGTGTGCCAAGCGGACCTGTCTGCCCATACCAGTCCAAGATCAGTTGAATGTAAGCGCTACGTCGCTGTCTAGAAATCGGTAAACGGTCCCACGATGATACAGGACGATAGTATTTCCAGATTTCCCGAGATAGTTCACATATTCAGGAAGCTGGAACTGTTTCGAATCTCGACCCTAACCTTCTCCACTCGCCAAGGGAGTGTACCAATTTGTTACGGCCCCATCCTGGCGCACTGTTTCAACGTCGTTGCCCGCCATGACGCAGCACAAGGAGATGGTCAATACCAGGCAGTACAGGAAGATTGCAGGAAACAACCGATTTGACAATCGAAACCAGTAGCGTCTTGCCGTGGCAGCCAGATTCATGATCGACCAGAATGACGCCGCTAGCAGGTATGGCACTCGACGCCAATTCGCTAGCTGATCGCGCGCACCGGGCACCTACTCGGTGAGATGGAGATCCCCATACTGAGCAAAAGCAACCGGCTAACCCACCTCAGTTCGCTGCCAATATTTCGTAATCAAATCCTTCGGCTATACGGCAAGAGCATTCCTTTTCTTCCACCGCTGTGGACAATGCCGGTAAGCCTTGATTATGGTGTGCTCCGCACCCTCACCGAACACACCGGCTGGGTGAGGTCGGTTGCCATCGCCCCGACGGCAGGTAGCTCGCCACTACCTCCAACGATCGGACCACACAGATCTGGGAACCGTGCGCTGGCCGATTATGTCTCGTCAGCGTACGAACCAGGGATGCCACCTACGCAGCTCATTGGCTACCCGATGCGACCAGCCTGGTAGTGACCAGTGGTCCTAATCTGTATCGCTTTGATCTCTATCCACCGCCTGATGCCATTCTCAGTGCCCCTATACCGATACCTTCCTGTCGCCGCTAGCTGCCATGTCCGGGACTGCTAGGCGGGTTCTGTCAAGGACGGCTCGCGTGTCCGCGAGCCGGATGACCTTCCGTCTTAACCAGTTGCCCTCTCTGCACAGCCAGCCTTGGCAGGTTCTGCCTGCCTCGACAATCGAGCAGCGGGGACAGGGCTACGGCAGACAGCGGCAGGCCGATGGTCGGCGGGTGCCTAGGTACGGTGGTCGCGAGAGTCGGTGGACGGCCCATGTCGCAGCCAGCCGGGACTAGCGTCTACGCTGCCGCTTGATGATCAATACCAGAACAATTCGGCAGTTCGCGCGGTTTCAACAAGCGGACCGCTGATCCTGCCATGTCGCCGCCACCTTCTGGCAGTGAACGCCTGCTTCAGAGGTTGAAAGGCGGGAGTTACGGGGCTTTGAGGGTAGGCCGGTGGCGGCGATGAAGCCGTCGAGCAGACCGTGACGGTACTGCATCCGTTTCAGCTTGGTCTTGACCACTGCGGCGAGTTGGTCGGTGTCGCGGGGGGCGAGGTTGGCCAGGCTGCGTTTGAGCGCTGACCAGACCTGCTCGACCGGGTTCAGCTCCGGGGCATAAGCCGGCACTGGAACACCGTCAGCCGGGACCGGCGAGCCTCGATCAGGGCGCGCATCGCCGCTGACAGGTGCCGGTGGTCGTTGTCCCACACCAGCACGATCTTCCCGCCGAGCTGGGCGTGCGCGGCATCCAGCAGGCCGGCGAAGTGGCGCGGCCCAACGCCCTTGACCTCGCCGGGACGGCCCCGCCGCACCGTCCGGTAGATCAGCCGGGTCCGGCACTCGGGCCGCAGGCAGACCAGCCCGGCCAGGTTCACCCGCCCATACCCCTTGCCGGTGACTCTCACCACCGGAGTCCGGCCACGCGGTGCCCAGGTCCGGGCCTTAGGCGGCCGCAGCCCCTGTCCGGCCTCGTCCTCAAACACAGCCACGCGTCCTGCTGCTCAGCGGTTGCTTTTGATGCGTGGCCACTGCCCGGCCACCCACTGCTTGATCACCTCATCGTCCCGCTCGACCGCCCGGTGCACCGGCACCTGCGGGCTCCACCCCATCCGATGCAGCAGATGCCCCACCCCCCGTGGGGTATAGCGGACATGAAACAACCCGGTGATCAGATCGGATATCCGGGCCAGTGTCCAGCGTTGATTCTCCGCCCAGCCATGAGCGGCCGGGCCGCGTTCCAGCTCGGCCGCCAAGCGGGCCAGGCCAGGCTCGTCCAGGCGGCATTTCTCTCCGCCGGCGCCCTTGGACCCCAGCGCTGCCTCACCGCCTTGCCGCCGAGCCCGATGCCAGCGGCTCGCCGACATCCGACTGACCCGAAACCGGCGGGCCACCCGCGCCGGCGCCATTCCTTCAGCGAACAACTCCACCGCCTGCAGGCGTAATCGCTCTCGTCTGTCACGTTCCTCGGCGCTCAGCCCGCCACCATGCGCGTACCTCACACCCAGGGCATAGACCAGCCTGACATCGCCGTCACTACCCCCGAACGGCTGTAACTCCTACCTTCCAATCTATGTTGCACCTCCGTCCCCGGCCCGCTGCCGCTTCGCGGTGGGTCGACGGCAGACGGGATACGAGAACGCTGAAACTTGGAGCGCAGCGCCTTCTAGGGCAAGGCGGTCGAGGTCGGTTAATCAATCACTGAGGCCATCCACACCGTTCAGGCCGTTCTTTGCTGCGACAGAATATGGATGGTCGCGGCCAAGAGTTCTTTGAGCGATCTCCAAGCTCTCCGCATACATGCTTCGAGCCTCATCGATCCTGCCAATCAGGTGAAGCACTCGAGCCAGATTATTCATCGACAATAGCGTTGTCGGATGTTCGGCCCCCAAGACATCCATCCTGCGCTGCAATGTATCACGATGAACATTTTCGGCCTCTTCAAAATTGAGCTGAACTCGATAAGCCTCCCCGAGATTGTTCCTCCATACAAGGACGTCGGGGTGATCGACACCGAGCTCTTCCGCACCTACTTCTGTCACCTGCAACGCGATAGCGAGAGCGCGGGAGGTCTCACTCAATCGCCGACAAACTTTCCCAAGGTTGTTTAGGGAGATTAGAGTGTGCATGTGGCGCTCACCCAGCTGGTGAACACGCAAGGCGACAACATCCTCGAATATTTCCTTAGCAAGGTGCAGACGGTCTTCTATGTCCATCAGGACACCGCCATAATCGTTCAGAGTCTTAGCTGTCTCCAGGTGACCCTGACCAAATAACCTTTGCTTTGTCGCCAATATTTCTTCATACAGGGCCGCAGCTTCCGAGAGCTTTCCTAAACCGTGGAGAATAATGGCCAGATGCCCCTTCAAGTGGATCAGGTGCAGATTCTCTCCGTTTCCCGATAGAGATGCTATCGAAATTGCCTGAACGCATAAGACTCGACCCGTTTCGTATTCACCCCTGCGAAAGAGGCGAATACCAACTTCTGCTACATTGTGACTAATAATACGAGCATCCTGCTTAGGAAGACGCAAAGCCTTCTCTTCAAGCTCACTCAGAAGAGCGAGTAGATGCGGGAGAATCTTCGCCGCCTTAGACCAGCTATCAGGATCCCGTGGATCATCATCCGGCGTATTGGCTGCAAGTAGGAGAAATCCCACTCTGAGCCACTTAGAATAGGACCACATCCCGATAGCGAAGTCCTTCGATATAAGGACCCTAGTGGCTTTCCTGAGCAACACTACGATGCCACTACTACCGTTTACTTCTTCAACTTTCCCGCGCAGAATTTCTCCAACCAGTTGATGGACCCGGATATGATTCGGCGCGGCCGACACAACCAGAGAGGTCCGCACTAAGGTGGAAATAGTAGTGTCTAGACGCAGAAGATCATCCGCTGCCAATCTAAGACGTCTCGGCAGTTCCGGAATGACAACTAGCGCATCACGTGGAAAATCCATTGGAGCCATAAAAGATAGAAGCGTAAGGAGTTGGGCAGCCGACTTGTCTAGTTGAATTGCTCTATCGAGAGATAGCGCAACCGTAGCTTCCACATCGGCTCTCCCAGCGGGAGAGCCCTTCCGCAATAGGGTTCGCTTATGGGTATCGTAACGCTTTAGATATTCACTAAGAGAGATGTCCACCTCTCTGCAGTAGGCGCCGGCTTGCTCCAGCGCTAGTGGCAATCCACCCATTTTACCGGCCAGTTCTTTCGCCGCCGAGGAATCGAGATCACCACTTCTTTGAGCAAGAAACTTCTCGGCTTCTTTCGGCGAGAAAGGGGATATGAGAAGATCGTCTACATTCTGGTCAAATCGCGGATTTCGCGATGTGATCAAAATATATCCACCTGATGAGACCGGCATAAATCCTTGCAGGTCCTCCAGTGAAGATGCATCATCAAAGACTAGTAACCAGCCCTGCCTCTCACTTAAGTACTTCACAAGCTCTTGAATCGCTACATTAATCTCCGCAGTATTTATGCCTACTCTCCTAGCCAAATCGCTCAACGATGCAACGATTGCGTGACGATTATTCGAAGGTATCCACCATCCTATTTTCAAGGAGCCGCGGCGCCTCTCTGCAAAAGCGAGAGCGAATTGCGTCTTTCCTACTCCCCCCATACCGTGAATTACCAGACTGCGCCCCGAACCGCGCGACAGTAGTGATCCAATGCGTCGAAACTCAGAGTTTCGGTTCGTGAAGCTGGACCCAACAGGCGGTATATTCCAAATTATCGAGCTTGTCTCGACCGTTGCAATTCCTGGGGCCACACTGGAGAAATTGACTTTGCTCTGTCGTATTTCGAAGACTAAAAGGGGGACGGCAAGCACAACTGTCAATGGCCAAGCAAGCCACATTTTCGATTTCCACTCATCCGGCAGTGCGCTAGTAGCTACGTTGATTGTAGTCGGCAGCAGAATTGCGCCTAGCAGCGTCATCCCGATGGTCCAAGAGCCTCGTCGCACGGATAAAGCCATTCTCTCGACTAAAGGCGAGCATATACAGAAGACGGGACCAGCTGAGAGTAGATCAATTGATTCCACAAATAGAGCGCAACCGAATATCTATCTATGGTCTGCCCAATATGGCCTTGGCATAAATGATCATAGGAAATAGATCAAACCGTGGCTCTCATGGCCAGATCTCATGGTCGCCATGAAACAGAGGTTGAAAGGTAGGAGTTACAGCCGTTCGGGGGTAGTGACGGCGATGTCAGGCTGGTCTATGCCCTGGGTGTGAGGTACGCGCATGGTGGCGGGCTGAGCGCCGAGGAACGTGACAGACGAGAGCGATTACGCCTGCAGGCGGTGGAGTTGTTCGCTGAAGGAATGGCGCCGGCGCGGGTGGCCCGCCGGTTTCGGGTCAGTCGGATGTCGGCGAGCCGCTGGCATCGGGCTCGGCGGCAAGGCGGTGAGGCAGCGCTGGGGTCCAAGGGCGCCGGCGGAGAGAAATGCCGCCTGGACGAGCCTGGCCTGGCCCGCTTGGCGGCCGAGTTGGGGAGTGTCAACTTAACGGCTGATCTTGGTTGTTGAAGTGTTCAGAGGTTGGCAGGGGTGAGGCGGCCTTCGAAGGCGATCTGGAAGGCGTTCAAAGGTGCTTTCCAGCGCATGGTCCATCTCTTGCGGCCTTGCCCGGTGGGATCCAGACTCATCAGGGCCATGAACACACACTTCAGAGCGGCGGTCTCGTTCGGGAAGTGGCCGCGGGCTCGCACGGCCTTACGCACGTGCGATCTTGTCCCAGTCCTGGCGGGATGCGTAGCGGAACGAGTTGCGCAGCAGGTGGATCACGCAGGTCTGCACGATCGTGCGGGGCCAGACCGCCTCCACCGCCTGCGGCAGGCCCTTGAGGCCGTCGCAGACCAGCATGGGCACATCGTCCACGCCGCGGTTCTTCAGCTCGGTCAGCACCGCCAGCCAGTGCTTGGCGCTCTCCCGCCGTCACCGGCCCAGATGCCGAGGATGTCGCGGTGCCCGTCGACGGTGACGGCCATGTCCAGGGCCGACTCCAGCACCCGCTTGGTCATATGCTGCAGCAGGCCACCCTCACCGGTCAGCTGCAGCCCCTCACCCCAGGCCCGGTCCACGAGCATCGAGATCAGCTGCTCGTCCGTCATCGAGCGGTCCGGCTCGACAGGCAGTTCGTTCATGGACAGTGACTCCACGGCGGTCTCGGACATCAACGTCTCTTCTTTGATCATCAGATCCGCCGTTAGTTTTACAGTCCCACCCGGCGCTGTTCGTCACCCTCACCGCCCCATCCTTCGGCGCCGTTCACACCCGGCGAGAGCACGGCGGCAAGGTCCTCCCCTGCCACCCCCGGCGCGACGCGGGCACCTGCCCGCACGGGCGCGTCATCTCCTGCACCGCCCGGCACGGCGACCAGGAAAGCCGCCTCGGCGAACCGCTCTGCCCAGACTGCTACGACTACGCCGCAAGCGTGCTATTCAACGCCCTGGCCCCCGAACTATGGCGCCGCTTCACCCTCGCCCTACGCCGGCACCTGGCCAAACTCCACGGCCTGACGGTCAAGGAACTGGGCGAACACCTGGTCATTTCCTTCGCCAAAGTCGCCGAGTACCAACGCCGCGGCGTCGTCCACTTCCACGCGGTCATCCGCCTCGACGGACCCGGCGGCCCCGACACCCCTCCACCCGCCTGGGCCGACCGTGACGCCCTGGCCCAAGCCGTACGGCACGCGGCCAGCGCGGTCAGCGTCCCCGTCCCTGCCCTTACCGGTGAACCTGCCCGCGTCCTGCGCTGGGGCGCACAGCTCGACGTCCGACCCATCACCATGGACGGAGAACTGACAGAGCAGGCGGTCGCCGGCTACATCGCCAAGTACGCCACCAAAGCCGCCGAATGCGTCGGCACCGTCGACCGGCGCATCAACTCACCCGACGAGGTGACCGGCCTGGGCCTACGGGAGCACCCCCGGCGGCTGATCGCCGAGTGCTTCCGCCTGGCCGAACTCGACCAGCTCAACGAACTACGGCTCGCCCAATGGGCGCACATGCTCGGCTTCCGCGGGCACTTCTCCACCAAGTCCCGCCGCTACTCCACCCCCCTGGGCGCCCTCCGCGCCGCCCGTGCCGACCACATGCGCGACGAGGAGATCAGTACCGGACGCCTGCCTCTCTTCGAGGAAGACACCGTTCTCGTGCTCGCGCACTGGGAGTACGCCGGCCGCGGCCTATCCGCCGGCGAACAGGTCCTCGCCGCGGCTATCACCGGCAAGCCGCTACCCCGCGACGAGGAGGTGATCACATGGGCAAGCTCCTGCTGAAGGTTCCTGAGGCGGCCGAAACGCTGTCGATCTCCCGCGCCAAGCTGTACCGCCTGATGGACTCCGGCGAGATCGCTTACCTCCACATCGACCGGTCCCGCCGTATCCCCCTGTCAGCCCTTGAGACCTACGTCGCCCAACTGCTGGCGAAGGAGAACGCAGCATGACCAAGACCCTCGTTGCGACTCCGGACCCGGATGACTCGAACCGCAACCCGAAGCCCAAGAAGACCACGGCGAAGCTTCGCGATGGCGTCATGAAGCGCGGCAAGACCTGGTCCTACGTCATCAGGGTCACCGACCCGGAAACTGGCGTAAGCAAGCCCAAGTGGGTGGGCGGCTTCGCCACCGAAGACGAGGCCAAAGCCGCGCGCGACGAAGCACGCGTGAAGGCTCGACGCGGAGAGTATGTCGACAGAAACACGATCACCGTCGGCGAGTATCTTGACGACTGGGTCGAGAGCCATGCGATAGAGATCAAGCCGCGCACTCTGAGCGACTACCGGGCTTGCATCCGGCTCTACGTCAAGCCTCGAATCGGCTCCATGCGTCTCCAAGCAGTGCGACCCAGCGTGATCACTAAGCTGTACCGGGACCTGATGACGGACGGCGGCAGAAACGGCAAGCCGCTCGCTCACGCGACCGTGGTTCACCTTCACGCCATCCTCCGCAAGGCTTTCCGGGACGCCGTCGAGACTGACCAACTCCTCGACTCCAACCCTGTGGAGCGGGCGGAAGCGTCCCCGCGCCGACTACGCCGAACCGGGAACGATCTGGACCAAAGATCAGCTCAAGATCTTCCTGAAGGTCGCTCGTGATCATCGACTGTTCGCGTTCTTCCACTTGGCCGCCTATTCCGGAGCACGGCGCGGCGAACTTCTCAACCTTCGGTGGACGCATGTCGACCTGAACAGCCGGCAGATCATCATCAAAGGCTCGACTGCCGTGATCGACGGCAAGCGCGTTGAGGGGACAACCAAGGGCGGTCGCTCCCGCGTCGTCCCGGTAGGCGCCGAGACGGTGGCGGTCCTCCGCAAGCACCAGGAGAAACAGGAGGAGGATCGGAAGCTCCTCGGCGACGCCTGGCGCGGGAAGGACGACTACGTGTTCACCACCGGGTGGGGCGAACCGATCTATCCCGACACGGTCACCGGGTTGATGCGCGACTTCATCAACAGGTACAACAACCCGAAAGACGGCGAACCACCTGCCGAGCTTCTGCCGTACGCACGTCTTCACGACCTTCGGCACATCCACGCCACGATGCTTCTTCTGGCCGGCGTCTCCGTCCACGTAGTGGCGGCCAGGCTAGGCCATGCCGACCCGGCGATCACCCTTCGTGTCTACGCCCACGTGATCCGATCGGCGGAAACAGCCGTGGCCGACATCTTCGCCCAAGCGCTCGATGACGAGGGCAGCTCGTCGTAGCCACTCGGCGGCATACATGAGCGGCAGCTCCCATATAGCGGGGGCTGCCGTTCTTCGTTGACCCTCGCCGACCGATCCGGCGGCTACCAGGCTCTGTTAGCAAGGGTGTTAGCAAAAAGCCCCTCGCGATGATCGCAAGGGGCCTCTGAGGTGGAGCCGCCTAAGGGAATCGAACCCTTGACCTACGCATTACGAGTGCGTCGCTCTGGCCGACTGAGCTAAGGCGGCATGCCGCGGAGGGACCCGCAGCGTGTGGAAGTCTACAGGTTTCCGGGCGTTCTCGCTCACGCAGCCGCCGGCCGGATGATCGGCCGGCGCAGGACGGGTGATCGGCCGGCGCAGGACGGGTGATCGGCCGGCGCAGGACGGGTGATCGGCCGGCGCAGGACGGGTGATCGGCCGGCGCAGGACGGGTGATCGGCCGGCGCAGGACGGGTGATCGGCCGGCGCAGGCGGG
>NZ_JBHSFP010000013.1:38101-210258 GCF_042654065.1 Sphaerisporangium dianthi
GGACGGGTGATCGGCCGGCGCTACGCCGGCGTTGGGCCGGTGGTGGGTGGTCAGGTGACCTTGGGGCAGAGGGTGCCGGACGTGGGAGTGGTCAGGGTCAGGAGGTAGCGGTCGACGGCGGCGTCGACGCAGGAGGAGCCGGTGCGGTAGGCGGTGTGGCCGTCGCCGTCGTAGCTGAGGAGCACGCCGGAGGACAGCTGCGAGGCCAGCGCCTTCGCCCATTCGTACGGCGTCGCTGGGTCGCGCTGGGTGCCGACGACAAGGATGGGGGGCGAGCCGGCGGCTTTCAGAGGCTTGTCGGTGCCCGCGGGCTTGACCGGCCAGTACTCGCACGGCAGCGAGCCCCACATCACGTAGGCGCCGAAGTGCGGCGACTCCTGCTGCGCCGCGCGGGCGGCGTTCTCGTAGGCGGCGGTGTCGCGCGGGTACGGGTGGTCGAGGCAGTTGACGGCCATGTTGGCCTCGGTCTGGTTGGAGTAGCGGCCGTCCTGGTGGCGGTCGACCAGGATGTCGGCCAGCCTCAGCAGCGTCGTGCCGTCCCCGCGGAAGGCCTGGCCCAGAGCGGTGCGCAGCACGGGCCACGAGCGCTTGTCGTAGAGGGCCGTGACGATGCCGAGGGTCGTCCACGACTCGTCGATCTTGCGGTTGTCGCCGGTGTTGTTGCGCAACGGATGCTGGTCGGCGGTCTTCAGCAGGGTCGACAGCTGCGCCAGGGCCGCGTCGGTGGTCCTGGGCGAGAACGGGCAGGAGGTCTGGTTGAAGCAGTCGGCGAGGAACGAGCGGAACGCCACCTCGAAGCCGCGCGCCTGGGCGGCGTTGACCGTCGGGACCGGGGCCAGTGCGGGGTCGATGGCGCCGTCCAGCACCAGGGCGCGGACCTTGTTCGGGAACAGATCGGCGTAGACGGCGCCCAGGTAGGTGCCGTACGACTTGCCCAGATAGGTCATGCCCTGATCGCCGAGGGCGGCACGCAGGACGTCCATGTCGCGGGCCGCGTCGGCGGTGCCGACGTGCGGGAGCAGCTTGGCGGACTTGGCCTCGCACCCCTCCGCGAACTCTTTGGCGCCCTTGGCCAGCGCCTTGACCTCCGCGGAGTCGTCCGGGGTGCCGTCCAGCCCGATGAACTTGTCGAGCTGAGGGCCGGAGAGGCAGTGGACCGGCGCGGACTCGCCGACGCCGCGCGGGTCGAAGCCGACCGTGTCGAACCGGGAGACGATGTTGGGCGTCAGCACGGTCTTGGCGGCGCGGGCGTACTCGACTCCGGATCCTCCCGGGCCGCCCGGGTTGAGGAGGATGGACCCGATGCGCTGTTTCCCGGTGGCCGGCAGCCGGATCACGCTGATCTTGATGCGGTCACCGGACGGGTTGGCGTAGTCCAGGGGCACCTCGAGCTTGCCGCACTGGAAGCCGTCCTTGCACGGCGCCCACGCGATCTTCTGCGTGTAGAAGGGCGCGAGCGCGGCGGAGGGCGCCTTGGTGGCGTCTCCGGTGGCCTGCGTCGCGGCGGGGGGATCGGCCGGCGACGGCCCGCCCGCGCGGGTTCCTGTTTCGCCCGTCGCCGAGCAGGCCGAGGCCAACAGCGTCGCCGCCGCAAGTGCGGCAGCCGTACGGCCCGCGCCGGAAAAGCGCATCATCGCGCCGCCACCAATCCCCCGTTGTAGACGTCTTTGTCATAGTGAGCCAACCGGCCCCTGTTGGTCACAGCGAGCCTGCCGGCCGCTGCTCTGTCACCGCCTGCCGACCGCCGTCTTCGTCACGGCGAGCACGCCGGCCCTCGTCACCGACGGCCCGACGGCCTCTGTCGCAGAGGCCATGCCGGCCGTCCCCCGTTGCCGAACACCACCCGTTGATCAACTGCTCGGCGCTTAGGTTGTACCCCGCCCATGTGGGCTTTCACTCCTCGACGGTATCCCGTCCGCCGTATCTCGCGTCATGCTGCTTGCGCGGCGCGCATACGCTCGCCCGCGAGCAGGCGCACCTGCGCCCTCCGTCGTTCAGGCGCACGACGACCGAGTCGGACGGCACGTTGTGGCCGACGACGGTGCCTTCGCCCTCGGGCGTGTCGACCGTCAGTCCCACGCGCGGCGCCGACGAGCGGAACTCCTGGTACAGCGGGTGCTCGTACTTCAGGCAGCACATCAGCCGCCCGCAGGCCCCGGCGATGCGCAGCGGGTTGACCGGAAGGTCCTGGTCCTTGGCCATGCGGACGGAGACCGGTTCGAAGTCCTTGAGGAACGTGGCGCAGCACAGGTCGCGGCCGCAAGGGCCGATGCCTCCCTGCAGACGGGCCTCGTCGCGCGGGCCGATCTGCCGCAGTTCCACACGGGCCCGCAGGTTGCGGGCCAGGTCGCGGACGAGCGCGCGGAAGTCCACCCGGTGAGGGGCGGAGAAGTACACGGTGTAGACGTTCTCGGCGTCGAGGTAGTCGATGCCGACGATCTTCATCGGCAGCTCGTGCCGCTTGATGAGGCGTTTGGACACGCTGCGGGCCTCGGCGCGCCGCCGCCGGTTGCCCTCGTCCCGCTCCAGTTGCTGCTCGCCCGCGACTCCCGCGCAGACGGGCAGGCCCTCGATGTCGTCGCTGACCCACTGCGGCGCCCACACGCATTCGGCGACCTCGGGCCCGGCGTCGGTCGGGACGAGCACCTTGTCGCCGACCTTGGGACTATGCCCGCCTGGATCGAGGTAGTACAGCCTTCCGTAGCGGGTGAAGCTCACCGCCATGATCATGCCCACGGAACGCCTCCGCCTCCTCGCCGTCACGCTCGATACGGCCAGCACTCGCGCTTCCGGCCCACATTACGCGCAGATCGGTCGCGAAAGGCAACACTTGGCCCAGCGCGAGCGACCTGGGTGCGACGGCGGGAAGGTCAGACGCGGGGACGCCAGAGGGAGATGGTCATGGCCTCGACGGCGATCTGGGGGTTGACGTTGGCGGCCAGCCGATCGCGGCACAGCATGATCGCGTCGATGCGCCGCAAGGTGTCCTCGGGTGAGCTCGAACCCGCCAGCGCGGCCAGGTCGTCCCTGCGGTCGTCCGTGGACAGCTCGATCTCGGCCCCGAACTGCACGGCGAGAACGTCGCGGTAGAAGGCGACCAGATCCAGGAGCGCGATGTCGAGGGAGTCGCGCTTGATGCGCGTCGCGCGCGACTTCTGCCGGTCTTCGAGGTCTTTGACCGCGCCCGCGCCGCCCCGGACCAGCCCCTTGTTGAGTCCCTTGCCCGACGAGCCCTCGCCGTAGATCTTGCGCAGCTCGGTGGTCTCGGCCTCGTTGAGATGCGCGGTGGCCTCCGAGGCGTCCTCGGCCGAGGTCTTGACCAGGCGTTCGGCGGCGTCGATGCACTCACCGACCCCGGTGAGCGACCTCGGCAGCGACAGGACGGCCTCACGCCTGCGGCGCACCTCGTCGTCGAGGGCGAGCCGTCGCGCCCGCTCGACGTGCCCTTGCGTGGCCCGCGCGGCGAATACGGCCGTCTCGGGCGGCACGCTGTCGCGCGTGGTGAGCACGTGCGCGACGGCGGCCGTGGAGGGAGTGCGCAGCGTCACCACCCGGCACCGGGACCGGATCGTGATCACCATGTCGTCCGGAGACGGCGAGCACAGCAGCCACACCGTACGCGGGGGCGGCTCTTCGATCGCCTTGAGCAGCGCGTTCGCGGCGGCCTCCGTGGAACGGTCGGCGTCCTCGAAGAGGATGACCCGCCACCGGCCCAGCGTCGGAGCCCCGGACGCCCGGAGCACCAGCTCACGCGTCTGCTTGACGCTGTAGGACAGCCCTTCGGGCCGCACGGTCTCGACGTCGGGATGCGAGCCGATGGCGACCTGGTGGCACATGTCGCAGTGACCGCAGCCCTGGTCGGGACACAGCAGGGCCGCGGCGAACGCTCGCGCGGCCTCCGAACGGCCCGACCCCGGGGGGCCGGTGAACAGCCAGGCGTGCGTCATGCCGGCCCCGCGCCCTCCCTTGAGGGCCTCGGCGGCGGCCGCCGCGGCGCGTCCCAGCACGTCCGCCGCCTCGTCCTGGCCGACCAGGTCGTCGAAGACTGTCACGGACGCCAGACTAGCCGCGGACCACGGGGCGTCGCCCCGGCGACGGACATCCCGCCAGAGACGGCCCGCCGATCGCGGAACCTCGCCCCGCTGACGGCCACCAGGCCAGAGACCGGCCGCTGACCGCGGATCCTCGCCCCGGTGGCGGATGGCGCACCAGGTCTTGTGCGCGGGGCGGCGGACGGCGCACCGCGTCTCGTGCGCGGGGCGGCGGAGGTGTCTTGGGTGGCGGCCATCACGCTGCGGCTCAGTCGCGGATGGCGGGCATCGTGCCGGTGATGGCCTCGGTCTCCTGGGGGACCGGGTCGGGCAGGATCTCGCGGACGCGGTCCTGGATCACCATGGAGATCTCCTGCTGGGTGCCCTGCCCGTCCACGACGAGGTAGCGGTCGGGGTCGGCGGCGGCCAGCGCGCGGAACTCACGGCGCACCCGCTCGTGGAACTCCAGCGGCTCGGCCTCGATGCGGTCGGCCGGCGAGGCCATGCGGGTCAGCCCGACCGACGGCGGCACGTCGATCAGCACGGTCAGGTCGGGGACGAGCCCGCCGGTGGCCCAGGAGTTCACCTTGGCGACGTCCTGCTGGTCGAGCTCGCGGCCGGCGCCCTGGTAGGCCAGCGAGGAGTCCACGTACCGGTCGCAGACCACCATCGCGCCGCGGTGCAGGGCCGGCCTGATGACCTTCTCGACGTGCTCGGCGCGGTCGGCCGCGTACAGCAGGGTCTCAGAGCGCGCGGACAGCCCCTGGTGGGCCGAGTCGAGCAGGATGGCCCGCAGCCGCATGCCGACCTTGGTGGAGCCCGGCTCGCGGGTCTGCACCACGTCGAACCCCTGGTCGCGCAGCCAGATGGCGATCAGCCTCGACTGGGTGGTCTTGCCCGAGCCCTCACCGCCCTCGAAGGCGATGAACATGCCGTGCGACTGCTCGGCGGGCTCGGGGGCGTACCGCTCGCCCCGGAGGGCGGCCATCAGGTCGGAGGCGATGGGCACGTCGCGCCGGTCGTCCATGTGGCGCAGCGCGAGCGCGCCGACGACGATCGCGACCAGGGCCCCGATCAGCATGACGAGGTTCGGGCCGTCGAAGTGGTAGTCGAGGCCGGCGCCGACCGAGATGACGTGCTCGCCGAACACGCCGGCGAGCGCGGGGGCGACGGCGACCACGAGCAGCAGGGTCACCCGGGCCATGGACTGCAGGAAGGAGAACGTGCGGCCGCGGATGCCGTCCTCGACCTCCAGGCCGATCAGTGTGTACCCGATGATCCAGGCGATGCCGGCGCAGGCGCCGAGCACGACGACCAGCATGACCACGATCACGAGGTTGTGGATCAGTGCGGTGCCGGCCAGGACGACGCCCGCCGTGACGATCGCCAGCCCGAACAGGCGCCGCCGTGACAGTTCGCTCAGCAGGCGGGGGCCGAAGAAGATGCCGAGGGCCATGCCGACGAAGACCGCGGCGAAGACCGTGCCGTACGCGGCGTCGCCGCCGCCGAGCGTGACGACGTACACCTTGGCGACGCCGATGACCGCGCCGCCGGCGGCGAACGCGCCGAGCATGCCGATGACCAGACCGCGGACCATGCGGTTGGCGCCGACGAAGCGCCAGCCGTCGACGATCTGACGGAGCACCGACGGGGGGGCGACGGTGGCGACGTGGCCCTTGGGGATGCTCTTCAGCGTGAAGATCAGGAAGGCGGAGATCAGGTAGGCGACGGCGTTGAGCACCAGGGCGGGCTGGGCGGGCTCCCAGGCCATGCCGGGAACGGCCTTGCCCAGCACCTCGACGCTCACCGACAGCACGGCGAACAGCGCCGCGGCGACCGGCGCGGTGCCGTACGTGACCAGCAGGTTGAGCTGGTTGGCCTCCTCCAGCCTGTCCTTGGGCACGAGGTTCGGGACGGTCGCGTCCTTGGCGGGCACCCAGAAGAGGTTCACGCACTCGACCAGGAGCGTCGCGACGATGATCCACTGGTAGCTGCCGACCAGCGGGATCGACAGCACCAGCGCGAACCGCGCCAGGTCGGCCAGGAACATGGCGATGCGCCGGTCGAACCGGTCGGCGAACGCGCCCGCGAGCGGTCCGAGCACGATGGCGGGCAGCATCTTGATGACGAAGACACCGCCGATGGCGAGGCTCTGCGCCTTGTACCCAGCGTCCTGGGTCAGGTACGCCGCGAACGCGGTGATCGCGATGATGTTGAGCCAGTCACCCAGGCTGCAGACCGCCATGGCCGTCCAGAGCCGGCGGAAGGGGGCGTTCGCCAGCACATGGGGGGGTCTGCGACGCGAGGCGGACCGGCCGGAGGTGGTCATGATGTCAGCGTATCCAGGTGCTCGCTGGGCATGGAATGAATCGAACACAAGACGGAATCACCCGCCTGTCATTCACCTGAGGGTATTACCTCCCCCTGTCCCCTGCAGGAAAGACGTAGCGAAAAGTAGGACAGGTTCCTGGTCGGCCGACGCGCTCACCTGCCCGGCCGCTCCCCCGGCGCCACGCCCGCACCACGCGCCGCGCGGACATCGACGCGAACCCATGACGCCTCCGCGCCGCCTCCACCCGAACACGTCACACCGACCGCGCCGCGTCCACGCGAACGCGTCACAACGGCGGCGCGTCCACGCGAACACGTCGCACCGACCGCGCCGCGTCCACGCGAACGCGTACCGGAAGACGCCTGTGGCTCGGCTCGGTGTCCCGAGCGGCACTCTGGCCACTCAAGTGTCACCGCCGGGCCACCCGGACGGCTCCGCGGCGCTGAACGCGGTCCCCGCGGGAGGATGACGTCCCGACGAACGTGCGCCGCCTCCATGGCCGCTCCCGCCGCCTCAGCCTTTGCCTGCGAGAGCGCGTTTCCGCGCCGATCGTGGGAATTGGACGCCGAGGACGAGGGCACGGCGTACGGCGGCCCCTAGAAGGGCCACCCCAGCCGCCGAGCACGCCCTTGCCAAGGCTAAGGTAAGTCTGTCCTAATTTAGGTAAGGCTAAGTACGTGTCAGGGAGTCGTGGTGTTCGCCAGTTATCTCATCGGTCTGAGGGAGGGCCTTGAGGCGACTCTCGTCGTCTCCATCCTGGTCGCCTTCCTCGTCAAGAGCGACCGACGAGACCGGCTGCCGCTCGTGTGGGCCGGGGTGGCCGCCGCCGTCGCCCTGTCCGTCGCCTTCGGCGCGCTGCTCACCTTCACCGCCGCCAACCTCGACTCCCGCTCGCACGAGCTCTTCGACGCCATCGCCTCGCTGGCCGCGACCGTGTTCGTGACCTTCATGATCTTCTGGATGCGCACGGCGGCCCGCCGCATGTCCGGCGACCTGCGCGCCAAGCTCAGCGAGGCGCTCAACCTCGGCGCGACAGCGGTCGTGGTGATGGCCTTCCTCGCGGTCGCGCGCGAGGGCCTCGAGACCGCGCTGCTCTTCTTCGCCGCCGCCCAGGGCGCCACCACCAGCGCCACCCCTCTCATCGGCATCCTGCTCGGCCTCGCCACCGCGGTCGTGCTCGGCTGGGGCCTGTACGCGAGCGCACTGCGCATCAACCTCACCAAGTTCTTCACCTGGACCGGCCTGCTTCTGATCATCGTGGCGGCGGGCATCTTCAAGTACGGCGTGCACGACCTCATCGAGGCCGGCGTGGTGCATGTGCTGACCGGTCCCGCGTTCGACCTGTCCGGCGCCCTTCCGCCGGACGCCTGGTACACCACCCTGCTGAGCGGCATGTTCAACTTCACCCCGCAGCCCAGCGTGCTGGAGACGATCGCCTGGGGCGCCTACCTGGTGCCCGTGCTGGTGCTGTTCCTCATGCCGCCCCGCAAGAAGGACGCCACCCGCGCGGCGTCCACGGCCGCCGCGTCCACCTCGTCGTGATCACGCCTCACGCCGTGATGCGGCCGGAACATCTCAACGTCAACCTCGCGAACTGGAGAAACATGCGCACCCCCCTCGTCCTCACCGCCGGCGTGCTGGCCCTGGCGGGGCTCACCGCGTGTTCCTCGGCGGGCGGTGGCGGCGGCACGGCCGCCCAGGCCGGGGGCGAGCCCAAGAAGATCAGCGTCGCCGCCTCCGACACCGACTGCAAGATCTCCACGACCGACCTGCCCGCCGGCACCTCGACGTTCGCGGTGACCAACGGCGGCACCAAGGTCACCGAGTTCTACGTGTACGCGGCCGGCGACCGGGTCATGGGCGAGGTCGAGAACATCGTCCCCGGCCTCACCCGCGAGGTGCTGATCGAACTGCCCGCGGGCGCCTACGAGACGGCGTGCAAGCCGGGCATGGTCGGCAAGGGCATCCGCAACCCGCTGAAGGTCAGCGGCGCCGCCGTCCCGCTCAGCGACGACGCCAAGCTCGCCAAGGCGAGCACCGACTACCAGCGGTACGTCAAGAGCCAGACCGACGCCCTGCTCACCAAGACCCAGGAGTTCGTGGACGCGGTCAAGGCGGACGACGCCGGCAAGGCCAAAGCGCTGTTCCCGATCGCGCGGACGTACTGGGAGCGCATCGAGCCGGTCGCCGAGAGCTTCGGCGACCTCGACCCCGCCATCGACGCCCGCGAGGGCGACGTGGCCAAGGGCGAAGAGTGGACCGGCTTCCACAAGATCGAGAAGGATCTCTGGATCACCAAGGACATCAGCAAGGACGGCCCGATCGCCGACAAGCTGATGACCGACGTGAAGAAGATCGTCGAGCGGGCGTCCGCCGAGAAGGTCCCCCCGCTCAAGCTGGCCAACGGCGCCAAGGAGCTGCTCGACGAGGTCGCCACCAGCAAGATCACCGGTGAGGAGGACCGCTACTCGCACACCGACCTGTGGGACTTCGCGGCCAACCTCGAAGGGTCGCAGGCGGCCGTCTCCGCGCTGCGTCCCGTACTGGACGAGCGCGACCCCGCCCTCGCCAAGTCCCTCGACGAGAAGTTCGCCGCCGCCGAGGCCGCCCTGGACAAGCACCGCGACGGCGACGGATGGAAGCTGCACACCGAACTGTCCAAGGACGATCTGAAGGAGCTCTCCGACGCGATCAACGCGCTGGCCGAGCCGATCAGCAAGGTCGCCGCAGTGGTGGCCAAGTGATCCGGCCTGCGGGCGCGCGGCCCGAACCCGAGGCTCCCGGCGCCACCGGCGGCCGGCGCGGCTCCAACGGGTTCCATGGCTCCGCGCACCCGGGCGGCTCCCGCGGACTGGAGACACGATGACGCAGATCAACCGGCGCAAACTGCTCGGCATCGGTGCCGCGGGAGTCGCCGCCGCCGGTGCGGGAGCGTTCGCGACTCGCACCGCGATGGAGAGCCCGGCCCCCGCCGCGGCCGCCTCCACCGCGGACCCGGTTTCCTTCTACGGCGAACACCAGGCCGGCATCGTCACCCCCGCGCAGGACCGCCTGCACTTCGTCAGCTTCGACGTCATCACCAAGAAGCGCGACGAGCTGATCGAGGTGCTGCAGGAGTGGACGGCGGCGGCGGCACGGATGACCCAGGGCAAGGACGCGGGGACGTTCGGCGCCGTCGGCGGCGCGGAGGAGGCCCCGCCGGACGACACCGGCGAGGCGCTCGGCCTGCCCGCCTCCGGTCTGACGATCACCATCGGCTTCGGCGCGTCGCTGTTCGACGACCGGTTCGGCCTCGCCGCCAAGAAGCCCGCGGCTCTGGCCGGCCTGCCGAAGTTCCCCGGCGAGGACCTGCGGCCTGAGATCTCCGGCGGCGACATCTGCATCCAGGCCTGCGCCCACGACCCCCAGGTCGCCGTGCACGCGGTGCGCAACCTGGCCCGCATCGGCTTCGGCAAGGTGTCGGTCCGCTGGTCCCAGCTCGGCTTCGGCCGCACGTCCTCCACCTCGCGCGCCCAGGCCACAGCGCGCAATCTGATGGGGTTCAAGGACGGCACCAACAACCTCAAGCTCGAGGACGCCGCCATGCTCAGGGACAACCTGTGGGCGGCCCCCGGGGACGGCCCCGCGTGGATGGCCGGCGGCAGCTACATGGTCACCCGCAAGATCCGCATGAACATCGAGACCTGGGACAGGACCTCGCTGTCGGAGCAGCAGGAGATCTTCGGCCGCGACAAGGGCGAGGGCGCGCCCCTGGGCAAGAAGAAGGAGTTCGACCAGATCGACTTCGCGGCCAAGAAGCCCGACGGCACACCGGTGATCCCGATGGACGCCCACATCCGGCTCGCGCACCCCACCACGCATGGGGGCGCCCGTCTGCTGCGCCGCGGCTACAACTACGTGGACGGCTCCGACGGGCTCGGGCGGCTGGACGCGGGGCTGTTCTTCATCTCCTACCAGCGCGATCCGCACAAGCAGTTCGTCCCGATTCAGATGGAACTGGCGCGCAAGGACACGCTGAACGAGTACATCAAGCACATCTCCAGCGGCCTGTTCGCCTGTCCGCCCGGCCTGCGCGACGCGGGCGACCACTGGGGCCGCTCCCTGTTCGCCTGACCCACAAGCCGGGCCCGCCCGGCCTTGGGTTTGCCCCCACAAAGCCTTCCGCGCGTCCCTGCGCCTCCTCAGCGCTACCGACGCCGTCCCCCTGGCCTCGCCCATGCTCCGAGCCGCGCCGAGCTCTCCGGCACGCCCCGGAACGGCAAGGGGCGCCGCCGTACCGGCGACGCCCCACGCACACGGAAATATCAGGACTTGGCGCCGGCCTTCGCGCCCGCCTTGGCCCGCGGACGCTTCGGCGCCGGCCCGCGCGCCCGGCGCTCGGCGAGCAGCTCGGCGGCACGCTCGATCGTGATCTGCTCCACCGAGTCGTCCTTGCGCAGCGACGCGTTCGTCTCACCGTCGGTCACGTACGGGCCGAAACGGCCCTCCTTGACCACGACCGGCTGCTTGGAGACCGGGTCCGCACCGAGTTCCCGCAGCGGCGGAGCGGCGGCCGCGCGCCCCCTGCCACGCTGCTTGGGCTGCGCGAACAGCTCCTTGGCCTGCTCGATCGTGACCGTGAACAGCTCGTCCTCGGAGGCCAGCGACCGCGAGTCCGTCCCCTTCTTGATGTAGGGGCCGAACCTGCCGTTCTGCGCGGTGACCTCCTCGCCGTCGATGGCGCCCAGCGCGCGCGGCAGCGACAGCAGCTTCAGCGCGTCGTCCAGCGTGACCGTGTCCAGTGTCATCGACTTGAGAAGCGAGCCCGTACGCGGCTTGGCGACGTCCTTCTTGGCCTTCCGCTTGGCGCCCTCGGCGGGCGGCGGCTCCTCCTCGGGCAGGACCTCGGTCACGTACGGCCCGAAACGCCCGGACTTCGCGACGATCACGCGCCCGCTGGCAGGGTCGACGCCGAGCTCGCGCTCGCCACTGGGCTGCGTGAACAGCTCTTCGGCCTTCTCCGCGGTGAGCTCGTCGGGCGCGAGATCCTCAGGGACGTTCACGCGGGCCCCGTCGCGGTCGAGATAGGGCCCGTACCGGCCGACGCGGATCACGATGTCCGTGCCCTTGATCGCGAACGAGCTGATCTCGCGCGCGTCGATGTCGCCCAGGTCGCTGACCAGTTCCTTCAGCCCGTCGTCGCCCTGGCCGCCGTAGTAGAAGCGCCGCAGCTCCGGCACCCGCTCGGCGCGGGCGTTGGCGATGTCGTCGAGGACCTTCTCCATCTCGGCGGTGAAGTCGTAGTCGACCAGGTTGCCGAAGTGCTGCTCCAGCAGGTTCACCACGGCGAAGGCCAGGAACGACGGCACCAGCGCCGTCCCCTTCTTGAACACGTAGCCCCGGTCGAGGATCGTTCCGATGATCGACGCGTACGTCGACGGGCGCCCGATCTCGCGGTCCTCGAGCTCCTTCACCAGCGACGCCTCAGTGAAGCGGGCCGGCGGGCGGGTCGAGTGGCCCTCGGCTTCCAGCTCCAGGGCGCTGAGCGCGTCTCCCTGGGCCAGGTTGGGCAGCCGGCTGACCGAGTCGTCGCGGTCGGTAGAGGGGTCGTCCGCCCCCTCCACGTACGCCTTGAGGAAGCCGTAGAAGGTGATCGTCCGCCCGGAGGCGCTGAACTCGGCCTTCTCGCCGGCGCTGGACGTGCCGGCGATGCGGACGCTCACCGCCTCGCCGACGGCGTCCTTCATCTGCGAGGCCACCGTGCGCTGCCAGATCAGCTCGTACAGCCGGAACATGTCGCTGGTGAGCCCGGTCTCCCCAGGCGTGCGGAACTCGTCCCCAGAGGGCCTGATCGCCTCGTGGGCCTCCTGGGCGTTCTTCACCTTGCTCTGGTACACCCTGGGCTTGTCAGGCACGTACTCCGCGCCGTACAGGCGCACCGCCTGGTTCCTGGCGGCGGCCAGAGCGGTCTCCGACAGCGTGGTGCTGTCGGTACGCATATAGGTGATGTAGCCGTTCTCGTAGAGCTTCTGGGCGACCTGCATCGTGTACTTGGCCGAGAAGCCCAGCTTGCGGCTGGCCTCCTGCTGCAACGTGGTCGTCCGGAACGGCGCGTACGGCCTGCGCGTGTACGGCTTGCTCTCGACGGACGTGACCGCGTACGAGGAGTTCTCAAGGCGCTGCGACAGCGCCCGGGCGGCCTGCTCGTCCAGGTGCAGGACCTCGGCGCTCTTGAGCGTTCCCGTGCTCGCGAAGTCACGGCCCTGGGCCACCCTGCGGCCGTCCAGCGAGGTCAGGTTCGCGCCGAAGGTGCGCGGATCCTCGTCGCGGCCGACGTCGAAGAGCGCGCGCAGGTCCCAGTAGCCGGCGGAGGTGAACGCGATGCGCTCGCGCTCGCGCTCGACGACCAGCCTGGTCGCGACCGACTGCACCCGCCCCGCCGACAGGCGCGGCTTGACCTTCTTCCACAGCACCGGGCTGACCTCGTAGCCGTAGAGCCGGTCGAGGATGCGGCGGGTCTCCTGGGCGTCGACCAGGCGGAGGTTGAGGGCGCGCGGGTTGGACACCGCGTCCCGGATCGCCTGCGGCGTGATCTCGTGGAACACCATGCGGTGCACGGGCACCTTGGGCTTGAGCACCTCTTGGAGGTGCCAGGCGATGGCCTCCCCCTCGCGGTCCTCGTCGGTGGCGAGGTAGAGCTCGTCGGCGTCCTTCAGGAGCTGCTTGAGCTTGGAGACCTGCGACTTCTTGTCCGGGTTGACGACGTAGAGCGGCTCGAACTCGTTGTCCACGTTCACCCCGAGCCTGGCCCATGCCTCGCCCTTGAACTTCTCGGGGATGTCGTCGGCCTTTTCGGGCAAATCTCGAATATGGCCGATGCTGGACTCCACGATGTAGCCGCGCCCGAGGTACCCGGCGATCGTCTTCGCCTTCGCAGGCGACTCCACGATCACCAGGCGGGTTCCGCCGGCGTTGCCGTCCTTGGCTGGCACGCTGCTTCCTACCTCGCTGTTCGCTGTCATTCCCCTGCCGATGTCGCACGGCCCGCCGTGGGAGGCGGACCTATGTGACCGTCACAGGCATGAAGGTAACCCGCCGCCGGAAACTTCTCCCCGCCGGACTACCCGGTCACTTACCGGTGTTCCACCTACCTGGACCCGATACCCACGAGGACGCAGAATAGAGCCCAGAGAGTGCCAGCGTCCCCTTGCACACCCTTCGGAGACTAACCGCTGTGCTCGAGTACTCCTATTTGGACCTGTATCTGCCGCGCGGGATCACCCGGGAAGCCGCCCGGCGAGTGCTGACGGAACATGCTGAATACGGACACTGGGAGCTGGACCGCCTGAGGCTGTATCCCGATGGCCGCCGGTACGTACGGCTTCGCCGCAAGATCCTGCGAGTGGCCAGCACACTGTAGTCGCCGCCCAGGCAACTGTAACCCCCCGGACCCGGCTACCCCCGCCACAACGCCTCCCTCAGCCCGGAACACCGCCCTCTCCATCCTGCGACGGCCCGGGAGCGCGAAACCACGGCGAGCCGCCATCGAGGCGCCGACCTGCGCACGCTCGGCCCGTCCCCGGCACCACCCGCCGAACCCGCAGCCCCAGCACCACCCCGCAACAACGCAGGATGAGCCCCGACCAGCGAGCCGGCAACCCGGCGCCCACATAAGTCCGGCCCCGCCCAGGGAACCCGCAACCCAGCACAGAACCAGCCCTAACCGGCAAACCCGCAACCCAGCACCAGCACCAGCACCAGCACCAGCCAGCGCACCCACGACCAATCGCCGACACAGGACCAGCCCCTTAACCAGCGGACCGGCCTCAACCGGCGGAACCCCGGGCCGACGCCGACCAGCGGGTCCAGGCCCTGGCACCGACCAGCGGGTCCAAGGCCCGGCGCCGACCTGCGAACGCGCCGACTCATCGCAACCTCCGGCGCCGGCCTGACACGTCGGCATCGGCAGGCCTCCGGACATGGCTTTGCCCGCTCCGGGCCGCGCCCCCGGAACGGGCAAAGCATCTCTGCCTCACCGCGAGCCCGACAACGGCCGGGCACCACGGCCGCTGTCGCAAGCGGCGAGGCGTCTGGGGCTCCGTGGGGCTCGGCCCGTGACGGAGCGTCTATGAAGCGAGTACCTTCGGCATGGGTCCGACTCGCGACGGAACGTCAACGGGTGGCCATATCCGACGCGGATCCATGTTGATCATCCCCGGCCATCAAGGCCGAACGACAGTGATCAGTCTCACAACGCGCCGACGCGGATGAGCACCCCTGACAGCGGCCCCGTCCCAAGATCCCCGCGACGGTGCCCCCGTCCGGAGATCACCCCGGACAGCGGCCCCGTCCGGAGATCACCCCGGACAGCGGCCCCGTCCGGAGATCACCCCGAACCAGGCCCCCATCCCGAGACCACCCCGGACCAGGACCCGTCCCGCGGATCACCCCGGACCGGGATGTCACGAGGATCACCCCGGACCGGGATGTCACGAGGATCACCCCGGACGACGACCTCCATCTGGAGATCACCCTGGACCAGGGCCCCATCACGAGGATCACTCCGGACGACCTCCCGTCCCGGGATCCCCCAGACAGTGGCCCGTCCCAAGATCACCCCTGACGGTGGAACCGTCCCGAGATCACCCCCGACGATGGGACCGCCTGGAGATCACCTCCGGCGGAGCCGGAGGCGGCGGGTGCCCGCGAACAGCGTGGCCGAGGCCGCGAGCAGGGCGCCGGCCAGCAGGGCGACCAGCGAGCCGGAGTTCATGCCGGTGAGGCCCAGTGGCCGCTCGGCGCTCATCAGGCCGGTGTTGACCGGCAGGTCGCGCGCCGCCTTGCCCTCGACGACGCCGCCGACGGGGGTGTTGGCCACGACCCCGCCCACGGGGCTGTTCGCCACGGTTCCGGTGACCTGCTCCAGCGGCCCGTCGTTCCCGCCGCTGTGAGCGCCGCCGGCGGCCTGACCGGGCAGGGTCGGCAGCAGCGGCAGGGGGTCGGCCTTCGGCTGCACCCCCGCGGGGCCGGACTGCCGCGTCATCGTCCCGCTCTGCCCACGGAGGGCCGGGGCCACCGGCAGCTCGGGCAGCAGACCCGCCTTCGACACCTGCGTGCTGGAAGCCTGCCCGGAGCCGTGCGCCACGTGGGCCAGGCGCCCGGCGCCACCGCCGACACGCGCGCCGCCCAGGCATCCGGCCGCCGCGTCGCCCAGCACGGCGACGGCGTTGCCGCAGACGTTGATCGGCGCGGTGATCGGCGCGATCACCTGGTTGCCGCCGAGCACGCTGTGCCGGCCGTCGGTGCGGTTGCCGCCCGCGCCGCCGCCGGCGCCGCCCTTCACCGAAGCTCCGCCCCGGCAGCCCGCGAAGGCCTCGCCGAGCACGGCCACGGCGTTGCCGCAGACGTTGATCGGCGCGGTGATGGGGGCCACGATCTGGTTGCCGCCGAGCACCGACGAATGCCCGGAGGTGCGGTTGCCGCCCGCGCCGCTGCCGGACCCGGCCGGACGGGCCGTGATGCCGCCCGGACAGCCCGCGCTGCCGTTACCGACGGCGTTGCCGCACGCCTGGATCGGCAGGACGATCGGCGCGACGATCTGGTTGCCGCCGCCGACGCTGTGCCGCCCGTCGGTGGAGTTGTGGCCGGCGCCCCCGCCGGGACGCGGGCCGTGCCCGTTGTAGCCGTTGCCGCCGTGACCGCCCTTGACGTGGGCACCGCCCCGGCAGCCGGAGAACGCCTCGCCGATGAGGGCGACGGAGTTGCCGCAGATGTTGACCGGCGCGGTGATCGGCGCGACGACCTGGTTGCCGCCGAGCACCGACGAATGCCCGGAGGTGTGGTTGCCGCCGGCACCACGCCCCGCGCCGCCCTTGACGACCGACGCGCCGCCCTTGCACCCCGCCGTGGCCTCGCCGAAGATGGCCACGGCGTTCCCGCACAGGTTCACCGGCGCGGTGATCGGCGCGTTGACCTGGTTGCCGCCGAGCACGCTGTGCCGACCGTCGGTCCTGTTGCCGCCCGAACCGCCGCCGCCGGCGTTCTTCACCGTCGCGCCGCCCCGGCAGCCGGCGTCCGAGCGCCCGACCAGGGAGACCGCGTTGCCGCAGGCGTTGATGGGTGCGGTGATCGGAGCGTTCACCTGATTGCCGCCGAGCACGCTGTGCCGGCCCGACGTGCTGTCCTGGATGCCGGCGGAACCGGAGCCGCCCTGGACGGACGAGCCGCCGCGGGACGAGGCCGAGGACTCGCCGATCACGCCGACGGCGTTGCCGCTGATGTCGATGGGGAGGGTGATGGGAAGGTTCACCTGGTTGCCGCCGGCCACCGAACCGGTGCCGGAGGTGTCGGCCACGGCGGTGCCGCTGCCCAGGGTCATGACACTTACCGCGAGTAGAGCCGCGGGGGCAGAGCCCTTCGCCCACGTCCGCATAACAGATCGCTCCTTGGATATTTTTCGGGGGGAGTAGTTCCTGACACATCGCGAAATGCTCCGGGCAGCTCCCTGAGGCGCTGGAAGCGCCTCAGGAGCCGCACGATCGAGCGGACCGACCTCTCCGATCACCACGGTTCGCACGACCCGTGGAGGGCACGGATCGCTTCGCAGGCGTTTCGCAGGGAGGCAGCGAAGCCGAGTCCGATCGCGTCGGTGCGCATGTGCCCGACGATGGCGTCGAGCGCGAACGCCACCGGCCACGGCGGTCCGGCCCTTGACCGGTCCGCCCTTCGCGATCACCGGGGGGACGATGACGACGATGGGGTCGAGCCGATCACGCGAACCTCACCTGCACCGATCACACCTGCGCCGACTCGACGCAACGAAGGGATCGGATCGCAGAGATCGCACGGGGGGCATCAGCCCGAGAGCATCGCGATGCTGAGATGACGTTTCACCCGCGCGGAGGCGGCACGATCTCCTGGCGGGAAGATCAGCGCAGCGTTCCGCAGCCGGTCGGACGGCGTGAAGCCTCCGAGGCCGGCGCAGCGGCGGGGTCAGTCAGGAGAGAAAGAGGGGTCGTCCGCTGCCGGGCGGACGACAGGGGTGGGCACACTCGCCATCACAGCGGGCGCGACCGCGAGCCGCGGGTCGAAGACGGACCTCGCGACATCCCCGAAGCCCGGCCCGAGCGGACCGGAGCCGGCCCTGGGCACGAACCCATTGGCCCCTGCCGAGTGGTCGGCGGTGGGGGGGCGGGGGGAGACGGGCTTCGACTGGCTTGTGAGCCCATCGACCCTCTTCCCAGCCATCGCCCTGGCATCGGCCGGGGCGTCGACGCGCACCGTGGGGAAACCGCCGGCGGAAGCCGGCCCGGTGGCGACATGAGAGGTTGCGGACCCAGAGCGGCGCGCCGGAACGTCGGAAGCGTCATCACGAACGTAACCGGCCGTCGGCGCCCCTTCCCGACCCGCTTCACCGAACCCGCCCGGCCTGCCAAGGCCCAGCGGGTCGAGGCCCTCGGCAAGATCACGCAGCTCGGCAGGAAGACCGTACTGCGTCCCCGCATCACCGAACATGCCCCCGTCAGCGGTCACCGCCCGGCCACCCGGCTCAGCCGGATGACCACGCTCGACGGCGCCCACTGCGGGATGACGACGTTTCACGGCATCGGCGGATGCTCCTGCATGGCCGGGCACGACCATGTCGCCGGACTTCGCCACCACCTGCCTCGCGGGGACGCGAGCTTCCGCCGCCGCGGGACCGGCGCCGAAGACGACACCCAGGAACCAGCCGACGGCGATCAGACCGCCGATGGCCAGCAGACGACCGAACCGGGAGCCGGCCACGAACCGTGCCATCCGAACTTCCCGCGCCACGATCGCCTGGATCTGATCGCCGGAAACGGTCACGGGCACACACCCGGCGACGGTGGGCGACTGAGCCCTCCGCCGGCCTTCCGGCATGCGTGCCACGTGACCTCCCCGCACTGCTCGACCGTCCAGCTCTCGCAGGACGACCCTGGGATCAACCCCTCAACGGAAAGTAACCGTAGCAGCACTTGAAGTTATGGCAACGCTTTTTCGAAGAACGCGTCAGCAGGCGTCAAGGAAACGGTCAAGAACCCGCACTCCGAACTGGAGCGAATCCACCGGTACCCGCTCATCTATGCCGTGGAACATCCCGGAGAAGTCGAGGTCGGCGGGCAGCTTCAGCGGAGCGAACCCGAAGCCCCGGATGCCCATCCGGCTGAACGCCTTGAGGTCCGTCCCCCCGGACAGCGTGTACGGCACGGCCCGCGCGCCCGGGTCCTCCGCCTGCAACGCCTCGGCCATCGCGCGCACCAGGGGGCCGTCGAAGGCGGTCTCCACCGCGATGTCGTGGTAGATGAACTCCCTGGTCACGCCGGGGCCCAGCAGGTCGTCGATGGTGGCGAAGAACTCTTCCTCGTATCCGGGCAGGAAGCGCCCGTCCACGTGCGCCGTCGCCGTTTGAGGAATCACGTTCGCCTTGTAGCCGGCGTCGAGCATCGTCGGGTTGGCCGTGTTCCGCAGCGTCGCGCCGATCATCCGGGCCAGCGACCCGAGCTTGGCCACCGCCGCCTCGGCGTCCTCGGCCTCCAACTCGATCTCGAAGGCCTCCTGGAAGAAGCTGCGCACGGTCGGCGTCAGCCGTACCGGCCACTCATGACGCCCGATGCGCGCGACGGCGTCGGCCAGCTCGGTGACGGCGTTCTCGCTGTTCAGCATCGAACCGTGCCCCGCCCGCCCGGCGGCCGTGAGCCGCATCCAGGCAATGCCCTTCTCGGCGGCCTCGATCAGGTAGAGCCTCCTGGCCTCGCCCACCGAGACGCTGAACCCGCCCACTTCGCCGATCGCCTCGGTACACCCCTCGAACAGGTCGCGGTGCTCGGTGGACAGCCACTGCGCGCCATACCGCCCCCCGGCCTCCTCGTCCGCCGTGAAAGCCAGCACCACGTCACGCGGCGGCCTGCGCCCCTCGCTGAGCCGCTGCCGGACCACCGCGAGGATCATGGCGTCCATGTCCTTCATGTCCACCGCGCCCCGTCCCCAGACGCAGCCGTCGGCGATCTCCCCGCTCAAAGGATGATGCGTCCAGTCGGCCGCGTCGAACGGAACCACATCGAGGTGGCCGTGGAGCAGCAATGCCCCTCGGCTCGAGTCCTCACCCTCGATGCGGGCGATCACGTTTGCCCGCTTGTCGTCGCTCTCCAGGATGCGCGGCGCAAGGCCCACCTCGGCGAGCTTCTCCGCGACGTACTCCGCGGCGGCCCGCTCTCCCGGCCCCGCGTTGTCCCCAGCGTTGGTCGAGTCGATGCGGATCAGGTCGCGGCACAGCTCGACGACCTCGTCCTCGCCGTTGAACGCGGTCATACCCTGCTCCTTCGGTCAAGTACCGGCTGACACCCCCATCCTGCCGCCCCGGGGCACCGACCGGCATCTCCGGCATAGCCCATCCTCCCCACCCAGTTACCGGTATGAAGGAGTGCCCGGAGTTTGCTAACCTGGTGCAGCCGACGCGGGAACACGTTCCAGCGTGCAGGCACCACTGTCCGGGTGGCGGAATAGGCAGACGCGCTAGCTTGAGGTGCTAGTGCCCTTTACGGGGCATGGGGGTTCAAGTCCCCCCTCGGACACCAGATCAGCCCCGAGAACGTGCAGGTCACGGACTCGGGGCATTTTCATCTCTGGCCCCGAAACGGCCCCGTGATACCGCTCTGATACTTGCCTGGTCACTTCCGCTCTTCCAGCCGCTTCTGGATCGCCTCGTAGATCTCGTCCGCGATCTCGTTCCGGAGAGACTCTCGGGCCTCCGACGCCCCGGGTCGCGCCTGCTGGGTGCGCGCGTCGGCCTCCGGCGTACTGGGTAGGGATACCGCAGAACGGGTGAGTGGGATCAACACCTCGGGCAGCATGCCGGCGAGCGTTCTCACTCGGGCATCAGCCCCGAAGACGTTCGAGCCCTTCTCGTTGTACTCGGCGAGCTGGGATAGAACGTTGAGCTCGAAGTCGATCCGGCGCTCCAGTCGCAGGGCCTCCATGTTCTCAGCCGCCTGCTTGGACGCCTGTCGCACCGCGACGATCGCGAAGAACACCGCCGCAAGACCAGCAAGGGCAGCGACCAAATCGACCCACTCGTTCCACATGATCTCCATCCTGGCTCACGCCTCGGCGACGAGCGACGCGAACTGCGTCGCGGCATCGCGCTGGTTGCCCGGCATCACGTGCGCATAGACCGTCAGGGTCACGGTCGGGCTGCCTTCGCCGGCCTTGTGGTCCTTGCGGCCGGAGGTCTCCAGCTCGCGGTACAGCTTCGCGATCCGGACCGGGGCGAGCGAGGCGAGCGGGACGGCGCCAATGTGCGGGACGACGTGCAAGCGGATGTTCTTGCTGTAGCTCGCCCGCGTCGAGTCACCGATCTTCCGGTGCCCTTCGACCCACGTCGTGAGGAACTCGCCGACGCTCTACTTGGAGGGGTCGATCCAGTCGTTCCGCTCGATCTTGCCGAGGGCGTCTCAGAGCGCCTTCTGCGCGGCCGTCTTCGTGGTCCACGGCTGGTTGTTCTCGTCGCGCCGGCGGAGGACCGCCTTGTTGCTGCCGTCCTCCTGCGGCACCTGAAACTTGATCCCGTACCGGGCCTGTTCGTTCGCCAGCTTGTACTCGAAGACACTTCCCTCGCCGGGCGATCGTCGTCGGGACTTCTACTCAGCCACGTTGACCCTCCTCTGATTTGATCATCCGGAGTGCGCCCGGGTGACGGAGCACCCCCGCAGTACGCCAAGCCGGCGAAGTTGTGGGCTCGTCGTGCGCCTGTTCGACTGACCGACGCCTGCGTCGGGCTGTTAGTGTCGACGCTGACCGAACCGTTCCGGCGGGAGTCGAGCGGATCCACGCCGATCACGCGAGGGTCGGGCTGGGGCTGGCGATCGTCAACACAATCACCAGCGCCCACGACGGGACGCTCACCCTCACGCCGCGCCCGGGCGGCGGGATCCGCGTCACCGTGGAGCTACCCGCGGTATCTGGACGGACGTGCTCTGCCCGCGCCGGATCAGCAACGCACGACCCGCGACCTGACCGCCCCCCGTCGAGCGGGGAAGCTTTACCTCGAAGACCTCGCCGTCCACGTAAGACGTCGGGTTGAGCAGCAGTCCTGAACGGGCACGGCGCAGGCTGGCTATCCAGTTGCGATAGCGGAACGTCGCCAGATCATCGGTGGTTCCGGCGGCGATGACGAGGTTGCCGTCGTCGCGTGCGGTGTGGACGAGCCGGTCGAGGACGTCGGCGGCGACGCCCTCCGAGAGTCGTTCCGCGTCGTCGACCACCACCGCAAGCGAGCCGCGGGTGCGGGCGATCGTCTCCTCAAGGTCCGTTGCGATCGCCGACCCGTGCAGCGCAGCGACGACCCCGGGCAGGCCGGCGAGTTCCATCAGCGGGGATCGGCGCGGGCAGCAGAGCAGGACCGAGAGCTCGCCGTTCTCACGGCCGCGCAGCGACGAGACGATAGCCGCGAGCGCGGCGCTACGGCCGGAACGAGGCGGCCCGGAGACCAGGAAGACGGAGTCAGTGTCCATGAGGTCCACGTCGATCGGCCGCAGATGGTCGCCGCCGGCGCCGACCGTGCAGGTGCTCGGGGTGGACGTCACACGCGTGCCCCGCAGTTCTTCGAGCGCGGCCAGGTCGATCGAGACGGGGAGCCGGTCGATCCGGTGGGGGCGGGCCGTCGCCGGTAGCCGCTCCCAGCGGTCTGTGAGGCGTTTGGCCAAGTCTTCTACGGCGGCGGCCTGCGCGGCGCCGTCCGGGTCGGGGGTCAGAAGGGCGATCTGCACCTCCATCCCGGCGGGGATCGCCATCGCCCGGCCCGGGGGCGTGGCGGACATGGCGCGCGGATCGGCGCCGAATACGGCCGCGTCGTCACGATCGGCCTGCCGGAGGACCAGCCTGGTGGCGGCCGTGCCGGCGAGGCGGTGGGTGAAGCCGGAACGGTCGGTGGTAAGCACGATGAGGATGCCGACCGCGGCGCCGCGCCGGAGCAGGCCGTCGAGGGTCTCCACGAGTCGGCCGCCGTCGGTTTCCGCGTGCCGGGCGAGGAAGGACTCGTACTGGTCAATGAGGAGCACCAGATAGGGGAGCCGGTCGGATGGGGCGGCGGTGGCGCGCTGTTCGCGGAGCGAGGCGTGTCCGTTGGCGGCCAGGATCTGGGCCCGTTCCGTCATCTGGGACGTCAGCAGGTCGAGGAGCCGTGTGGTGCGGTCGGTCTCCATGGCTTCGACGTAGGCGCCACAGTGCGGGAACGCTTCGAGGGAGGTCAGCGCGCGGTTACCGTGGTCGAGGACGTACAGGTGGAGGTCGGCGGGGCTGCCGGCGGCGGCCAGTGAGGCCGCCAGGGTGCGGAGCGTCGTTGAGCGGCCACTGCGCGCCATCCCGGCGATCACGGTGGGTGCGGCCTGCTCCAGGTCCAGCAGGAACGGCGACTGGGCCTGACTCGCGGGCAGGTCGGCGAGCCCGATGTGGGCGATCGGGGGCGGAGGGCCGCCGTCTTCAGCGAGGGGGATCGTCAATCGGTCCGGGAGCGGGGGAAGCCAGGGACTCAGCGGCGCCGAGACGCCACTGTGCTCGGCCGCCTCCCGGATCGCCGTCACGAGAGCTGTCAGATCGGTGTCACCGGCGTGGCCTTCGTCTGGGCCGGCCAAGCCGTCTCCGAGACGGGCCCGGCCGAGTTCGGTGATCCGGCGACGAGCGACGGTGACAATGTCCGCGCGGGCCCGCGCGTCCGGCGCGTCGTCTTTCGGCCAGCCGACGCGGGCGCACTGGAGGGTCGACAGGTCGCCGTGCCCGGTGCGCAGGTAGGCGCGGCCGGGGTGGAGACGGGAGATGCCGGCGGCGTCGGACACGTCGATGACGTCGGTGCTCTCGTCTGGGCGGGTGACCCGCAGGCAGAGGCGGAGGTTGACGTTTGCGCGGAGGTCCGCGTTCACGACGCCGCCCGGACGCTGCGTCGCCAGCACCAGGTGGACGCCGAGGCTCCGGCCGCGCATGCCGATTCCGACGACGCCGGTAATGAAGTCGGGGAGCTCCTCGACCAGCGTGGCGAACTCGTCGATGACGATGACCAGCCGGGGTAACCGGCCGCCGGTGCGGGCCCAGTAGTCCTCGATGTCCTTGGCCCCTGCCTCTGCCAGGATGGTCTCCCGGCGGCGCAGCTCGGCTGTGAGCGAGGCGAGGGCCCGGTCGGCCAGTCGGCCGTCGAGGTCGGTGATCATGCCGACACAGTGGGGCAGGTCGCGGCATTCGGCGAACGCGCTGCCGCCCTTGTAGTCGACCAGGACGAGGTTCAGCGCGTCGGGCTCGTTGCCGAGGGCGAGTGAGGCCACCAGCGTCTGCAGCAGTTCGGACTTTCCGGCACCGCTCGTTCCGGCGATCAGGGTGTGGGGGCCGTCCCGGCGCAGGTCGACGGCCACGGGGCCGGTCCCGTCCACGCCGATCAGCGCCGTGGTGCCGCGTCCACTGGGCTGGGCGGCCCAGCGCGCGAGGACCTCGTCGCGGTGCGGGCGAGTGCCGAGCCCGGCGAGATCCAGGTAGCGGACCCGCTCGGGCAGGTCACCGTCTTCGCTGAACCGGGCGCCGAGTACCCGGACCGGCGCCAGCGAGCCGGAGATCTTATCGGCCAGCTCCTGCGGCAGGTGATCCGTCAGCACCTCCTCATCGGGGAGGTCTGCTCCGGACACTCGGGCCCGGCCGCCGGACGAGTCGGCCACGACCGTTGTCCGGCACTCGTCGGGCAGATCGGACTCCGCCCGGTCCAGGCAGACGGCGTAGATGCCGACACCCGGCCCCTCGGCCAGCAGGTCGGCCAGGCCGGGCAGGCTGCGCGCCCGGCGTGCGCCGTCGAGAACCAAGAGGAGCCGCCTGCCCTTGGAGACCCCGCTCCGCAGCCCGGACCGTCGCTCCTCCATGATCCGGAGCAGTTCCGCGATCCGGGTCTCCGCCAGCTCCCGATCGGTAGCGACCATCCGGCGACAGGCCAGGTCGGGCCGGTGTGGGAGGGTGTGCGGCAACCAGGTCGCCCATTCCCAGTCCGGTGCCGTGTCCTCACCGGAGAAGATCACAAAACCGAGGTCGTGCGGCGCGTGCAGCGTCGCCGCCTGCGCGACGAGCGCACGGGCGATCGGCAGGATCGCCGCGCGCGGCCCAGCCACCCCGGCAACACCTGCGGCGACCAGGTCGAGAGCCACCGGGACGGCATAGACGGTCGGCGGCTCCTCGGCGTCCGCGCCCTGACCTGTGAGCCGGACGTCGGCCAATCGGTCGGCCAGCCCGACCCGCAACCGCCCGAAGTCGTCGTCGTCCGGCCGGCGTTCGAAGAGGCGGCTGGAGGGGCCGGTCGCGATTCGCGTCACCGCCGCCGGGTCGGGCAGCGCCTCACGGGCGGCTTTCTCCTGCGCGACCGCGATCGCGCCCAGCCTGGCCCGGACGGTGTCCATCTCGCTCTCGTACGCGCGACGTTTCTCCTTGTACTCCCCGCGGCCGCTGCGGCGTTCGGTGATGACGTGGGCCACGGCCATCAGCGGCGACAGCGCCAGGAAGATCAGGAACATGGCGGAGCTCGGCATCAGCGCGTAGACGACTCCGCCGAGCACGAGCGGCAGCAGCACGGTGGCCAGCGGGAAGCGGATGCCCTTCGGCTGATCGGGCGCGGACGGAACAGCCACTTCTGGACGTCTCCGTGGCGGCGCGATCCTGGGCGGGCGGTTGAACCGGCGCACACCACCCGCCTGGTCGAGTTCGGCGTCACCTGAGGCAGAGGGTCGGACGGTGACCATGGACTCGCCGATCCGCACCAGGTCACCCGCGGGCACCGGCGTGTCCGCGCCGATGCGGTGGCCACGCCAGCCGACGCCGTTGCGTGAGCCCGCGTCGGCGACCACCACGGTGCCGTCCGGGCCCAGGCGCAGTTCGGCGTGCCGTCGGCTGACCTCGGGATCGTCAAGCACCAGCCCGGCTCCCGGCGCCCGGCCCACGGTCACCGCCGCGTCGTCGCCGAACGGCACGGCGGTCCCGGCGGCGGGCCCGCCCACCACGGCGGCCTCCCAACGGGACGCCGGAACCGCCGCCGGAGCGGACGAGGGTGCGAAGGCCAGGCGAGCGCCGGCGCACAGCGAGGTGGCGGAGAGCGGCTGGTCGGGCCGCAGCCACTCCGACTCCAGATACAGCCGCGCGTCCGGCGTGCGGCCGATCGCCTCGACCAGGCCCCGGACGGTGGCCGACTCGCCCGCGCTGATCAGCATCGGCGCTGCGGTCCCATCCTGGTCGGCGATCGTGACCTCGTACTCCATGGCAGTCGCTCCTTCACCCTAGGCTCAGCGGCCCTGGTCGATCGCTTCGGTGTCGCGGGCGTGGGCGTGCATCGCCGTCTCGGCGTCCTTGAGCGCGAGCTTCATCCGCTCCAGCGTCGGCGTGAACTCCTGCATCGACTGCTGCATGCGCTGCAGGCCGGGCCGGAACTCGCTCTCCCACTGGTTGTCGAACGAAGTGGCCCGGCGGCCCTTCCAGTCCATGCCCTTCACGCCTGCCGTGAGCGTGCCGATCATCGTCTGCATCCGGTGGACCCCGGCGTTCATGTCGCGGATCAGGGCGGTGGTCTCGACGTCCGCCTGGTGGCCGAACTTCCGGGCCAACTCGTCTGCCTGTGCCGGGTCGAGCTGGTACATGCGCTTCTCCTGTCGTCGGTCTGACTGGATCCGACGTTAGGAACAAGACCGGGGTGGGCGGAATCGGAAGCCCTCCCCAATGCCCCCCGCGCTGGATGGGGAGGGTTTCCGATATCCCGGAGAACCGGCCGCGGCGAAGCTGACGGGGTGAGCAACGTAGCTATCCTCACCGCGCGCGTGGAGGCCCTGCGCGACGCGGCAGCAGAGGCCGATGGCCACGCCCAGGCGTGCCGGTCGGCGGCCAGACGAATCCAGGGCATCACCACCGCGCTGTCCGGGGTGTCCGTCGACACCGGCGGAATGCGCTCCAGATCCGTCCGGGTCGAACGGGCGAAGACCAAGGCGGACGGCGCGGCCGGGACAGTTCGCTCCGCCCGCGCGGCACTGGACAGGATGATGGGCGAACTCCAGGCCATCGCCCGCAAATACGACCACAAGGCCGACGCCGCCCGAGTCGATCTCCGTGCCGCGAAAAGCCGGCTCGCGGCGGCCATGCTAGAAGGGACCGGATGACATGTCGGCGTTCAACCTGCGGATCTTCGTGTTCGACGAACTCTTCGCCGCCGACGAGTCCCTGCGCGGGCAGGCCCGGCGGGTACGTGAAGCGGCCGCCGACCTCACGATGCAGCCGGGGGATCTGCCGCCCGAAGCGCAGCAGGTCCTCGCGGGGCTGCCGTCGCTGCGCGGCCGGCTCGAACGTGCCGCGGACGCGCTGACGGCGGCGGCGGAGTCATTCGGTGAGACCGGCACCGCGGCCAAGAAGGCCGACAGACCTGGCATCGTGCCCGCCTTCGGCAAGGCGCTGAAGGAGAATTTCGCACCGCCGGGCGAACATGGCCCGCTCGGCCCCTACACCTGGCTGTTCGGGCGGCTGACCGCCGTCAACAGCACTGCGATCAAATTGCTTCGTCATCGATACGGCTACCCCCACGCCCAGAACGGCCCACCCTGGCGCACCTTGCTCGCCGGCCCCAAGCTGCATCCTCAGTTGAGGACCTTGGTCGACCGAGCCGACAAGATCGGCAAGGTGGCGGGTCACGCCGGCCGCACTGTGCACGCGTTCAACAACCGCTTACGGGATGGCGCGAGTGTGGGCAAGGCGACCGCGGGGGCGTTGGGCGAATCAGCCACCGTCGGCGCATGCGCGATGGTCGGTGCCAAGGCGGGCGCGGCGGTTCCGATCCCCCACCCGGGAGTCAAGTTGGGGCTCGGCATCGGCGGTGGAATCGTCGGCGGAGCCGCGTGTTCCGCTCCTGGCAAGTGGGTCGGTGACAAGGTCGCCGATGTGGCGGGCAAGGCCGGCAGGCTGGTCAAGGATCTGCTCCCCAAGCCGCCCAGGATCCGGGTGCCGTGGTGAACACAACCGACGTCATCTCGCTGACCGGCGACGAGCTCACCGCCATCGCCCACGGCCTCGGCGCGGGGTCGTTCCCCGGAGTCGGCGCGAGCTGCTACGACGCCGTCGGTCCCGAGCTCCACTCGGTGCTGGACCACGGCTTCCTCATGTCGCTCGTCGCCCGTGGCCTGCTCGCCCCGGACGGAGACGGGGTGCTGCAACCGTCCGAGGAACTGGCCATGCTGATCGGCACGGTGGGAGATCATCGGGCCCACCTGTCCGTGGAGCAGACGGTCTCCGGGTCGGTGATTCGGTGGGAGGCCATGACCAGCGACGCGGGCGTGGTGCTGCATCTCGTGGACGACCCCATCCACCTCTTCGCCCTCGACCCGGCTGGCACCGACCTGGCCGTGGTCCTGGCGGACCTCGTCGACCGGTCGGAAGGCCGCGGGGAGTCCGGGCGACGGCGGCGATGTGCTTCAAAAGCAGCCGGCCTGGACGATGTCATCCAAGCCCCTGAAGGCGGCTGGCGACGGGTGACCCGGCTGGCCCGCGCCGACGTGAAAGGCGGCGCCCGGGTAGACGGCTCCCTGGCGATCCTCGACGGAGGCCCGGGTCAGATCTGGCTGGTCCACGAGGACGACGCCGATGACATGCTGATCGCCACCCCGGTTTCGGACTCCGAAGTGGACGCGGCGCTGCAGGCGATGGCCGTCCACGGACACTGACGTTCAATCGGGCAACGGCCCGGCGGTCTGACCGCCGGGCCGTCTCGTCATCTCAGGAGGGGCCGTGGATCGAGGACCGCGCCGAGCCGTCGGGCGGGTGGCATCGTCGCCCGCACCTCGCCTTGGATCCGGGCCGCCGCCGTCCAGGCGTCGGAGCTGAGCGCGGGATCGGGTTCCTCCGGTGCGTACACGGCCCGGTCGACGGTCTCAGCGAGGGTCGGTAGGGTGCCCGCGAGACCGGCGGCGGCCACGATCTCGCCGGTGGTCTGCGCCGGTCGCACCGGTATCCCGGCCTCCTGGAGGCGGTCGAGCGTCTCCCGCCACGCGCCCAGGATGGAGAGCCGATGGGAGGGCGAGCGCCGCCTCCTGGCCCGGCGGACCGCTTTCGCCAGAGGTGTCGCGGCGACGAGCAGCGCGACGACCGCCAGCACCAGCGGCGCCAGCAGAGGCGCGACGGAGCCGACGGGTTCGGCCGCCACGTCGTCCTCCTCGACGGGGCTGGGGGCGGCAGAGGGCGGGGACGCGTCGGCGTCCTGGAGCGGATCGTCCAGCGGGGTGGATTTGCTGATGGTCTGCGGCGCGTCCGGGCGGGTGCCGATCGTCTTGCGCCACGGGCTCGGGTCGACACCGACCCAACCAAGGCCGGCGAAGTGGACCTCGACCCAGGCGTACACGTGCCGGCCTTCCGCGACGAAGGCATCACCGGTGTAGTCGGGTCGCAGCCCCATCACCACCCGGGCCTCGTAGCCGAGGTGCCTGACCATGACGGCGTACGCGCTGGCGTACTGCTCGCTGGTGCCGCGTCTGTCGCGGAGAAGTCGCAGGAGGTGGAAGTAGCCGTGCCCGGCCGGCGCTTCGGCGGACTGGTCGTACCGGAAGCCGCCGCCCTTGGTGAACGCGCGGTAGAGGGCGAGGATCTGGTCCGGCCCCGGAGCCCAGCCGGAGACCGCCTTGCGGACGAAACTGCCGATCTGCGGCGGCACCGCCGGGGTCAGGGGCACCGAGGCCCGCGTAGGCGTGGCCGCGAGGATCTCCTCGAAGGTCGCCTTGGTGATGGCCGAGGACGCCGAATAGCGGGTGGGTGGCGGGATGTTGTCGGGGACGGCGACGTCGCCGGTGATCTCGTCGACGCCGAGGCCGGGCACCGAGACCTCAGTGGCGCGTCCGGCGGTGAGGAGCCAGTCGAGTTCGCCCGCCTCCACGTTCACCCGCTGGGTCAGCGTGACCCGGCGGCCGACCGGTTCCCGGCCCATCGGCAGCGTTCCGCCGGCGCGACGGAAGTCGCCCTCGACCGTCCAGTAGGAGCCGTCGAACCTGGTCAGCGTGGCCATCCGCAGCAGGCTGCCGGGCTGGGACGCGGTTCCGGTGACGCGCAGCAGCCGGGGGCCGTCACGCAATGCCGGATACTGCTGGAGCGGGCTCACCCCTGTACGCGGCAGGACCGGGGCGGACACGAGGTCGCGGACGTCCGCGGGCGACCGGCCGAGCACCGGCGCGACGGGCCCGAGCAGCGCGCCGGCGGCGACCGCGACGACAGCCGTGAGCACACCTCCGGCGAGCGCCGAGGGCGAGGGCGCGTCGGGCTGGGCGGCGAAGAGCAGGGCGACCAGCAGAGCCACCACAGGAAGTGCGTACCACCCGGGCAGCGGCGGGCCCGAGGCGCCGAGCGCCAGCGCGAGCAGCAGACACGCCAGCGGTGGCGCGGCTGGCAACAGCGGCCGGGCGGCGTGCGTCGCGAGCAACCCGCCGGCCAGTGTCCCCCAGCCCGCCGCGACCGCGACCGCGGCTAGCGCCGGGCCGGACGGCTCCGCGGGCACCGCGCCGGTGAGCAGCCGCCACGGGCCGTCGACCAGCCCGCTGCCGCTGCCGGTGGCGACCATGGCTGCGACCACCACCAGGGCGGCGCCCGTCAGGGTTGACGCGACCGGTGGCACCCGCGGGAGCGTCAGGGCTGCCGCGCAGGTGAGTGCCGCCGCCGCCATCACGGCGGCCATCGCGATCACGAAAGCGTTCGACACGCCGCCGAACACCGGCCAGAACGCGAATCCGGTGAGCACTCCGAGTGCCTCCGCGACGATGACCCGCATGGCCCTCATCCGACGTCTCCATTGATCATGCGGTGCCAGGCGGCGGTCGCCTCGACCGCCGAACGGGCGATCAGCATGCCAATTCCAGGACGGCGGCGGACCCCCGTGTTTCCGCTCGCCGGATCAATCATCGCCAGCACGACCGGCGAGAATCGGCGGCGCTGCTCGGAGAGCCGGGCCATCGCGGCCGGCTCCAGCTTCCCCGTGACCACGACCAGCGCCCCCCCGGACGAGAGCCGGTCCAATCCGCCGACGAGATCGGCCTCGTTCGTGGGCTGCGCGAGGGCCAGGCGGTCGAGGGAGCCGGTGGCGCCGGTGGCGACCACGTCCGCAGGCCGCTCGCCCATGATGTGGAGCGTTACAGGGCGGCCGATGCGTTCGACCGCGCGCACTACCGACGCCGCGAACTCGACGGCCTCCTCGAACGCGTCGGCGTCCAGGGCCGAAGGGTGGGCGTCGAGTACCACGGTCGTGCTGGGTTCGGTGGTGTCCACGTGTTCCCGTACGGTCAGCACGCCGGTACGGGCGGTGGACCGCCAGTGGATGCGGCGGGGGTCGTCGCCGGGCACGTACTCCCGAAGAGAGGAGAACGTCACGGTGCCCAGCCGTGCGTTGTCGGTGGTCCGGCCCTCGTAGTCGAGGACGATCCCGACGGGCAGCGGGGGGATCGGATGGACCCGCGGGTGCACCCACAACACCCCGTCGCCGGTCTGGCGCTGCCGCCACGCGAACAGGCCAGCCGGATCGCGCCGCTCCACCGTCAGCGGCCCGAGCCGCAGCCGCCCGCGCCGGTCGGCCCACACCGGGAAGTGCACGGCCCGTCGTCCTCTGCCGGCGAGCGCGCGGACCTTGAGCGGGACCTCTTTGCTGCTGACTAGGTCGACGGCGGTGAAAGCGGGCGCCGGCCACCGCGACTTGTTGCGCACGTCGAGCCGGCCTTCGGCGGGCTCCCCGACCGTCACCCGGTCGGGCCGAACCGCCCGGGTCAGCACGACCGAGGGCCGGATCGCGACCGCCACCGCGGCTGCGGCCAGCATCGCCACTCCGGCGACGGCCAGGACGACGAGCAGCCGATATCCGAGCGCGACGCCGACCGCGTACGACACGACCGCGCCGATCGCGACGCTCACGCCGGTGCCGGTGACCGTCAGCCGCTTCACGTTCGCTCCGCGGCGACGGGAGTCGGCACCCGTACCGTGTCGAGCACCTCCGCCAGCACGTCCGCTGCGCTCACTCCGCGGACCTCGGCCTGCGCGGACACCACCATCCGATGAGTCAGGACGGCCGAAGCGGTCGCTTTCACATCATCGGGCACGACGTAGTGCCGACCCGCGCACACCGCGTGCGCCTGGGCCGCCCGCAACAGCGCCAGGCTGCCGCGGGTGCTCATGCCGAGCCGGAGCGCCTCGTGCCGGCGGGTGGCATCAGCGATCGACGCGATGTAGCGGGCGATCTCCTGGGCGGTGTGGACCGTCGCCACGGCGCGGCGCACCCAGTCGATCTGCTCAGGAGAGGTGACGGGCCGCAGGACGGGCACGGCCGCGCGGGCGCGTCCGGTGAGGATCTCCTCTTCCGCCGCCGGATCGGGGTGACCCAGCGAGATCCGCATCAGGAACCGGTCGAGCTGGGCTTCGGGCAGCCGATAGGTGCCCTCTAGGTCGATCGGGTTCTGGGTGGCGACGACGAGAAAGGGCGTCGGCGCCCGGTGGGTCTGGCCGTCGACCGTAACCTGGTCCTCCTCCATCACTTCCAGCAGCGCGGACTGCGTCTTGGGGGAGGCCCGGTTGATCTCGTCCGCGACGACCACGTTCGCGAACACTGGGCCCGGCCGGAACTCAAAGGCCCGGCGGTCCGGATCCCATACGGAGACGCCGGTGATGTCGGTCGGCAACAGGTCGGGCGTGAACTGGATGCGCTGCGACGTGCCGCCGATGCTCGCCGCCAGCGCTTTCGCCAGCGAGGTCTTGCCGGTACCGGGGAGATCCTCGATCAGCAGGTGGCCTCCGGCGAGCAGGCAGGAGAGAGCCAGCCGGATCGCCTCCGTCTTGCCGAGCAGCAACTGCTCGACGTTGGCAGTCACCGCGTCGGCGACCCCGCGCGGGTCGGCGGAAGGGTAGGCGGTCATTTATCTGATGTCCTCACGTTGCTGGGTCACACAGGTGGCGGGTGGGGGGATCTCGGGCGGAGCGGCGGTGACGCCCACCGCGATGACGAGGTAGCAGGACTCGCGGCCCGGCCGAAGGCCCTTGATCTTGTATGAGGTCTCGTCGCCGGGAAGCAGGGTGGGCGAGACCGCACGGGCGCGGTCGCCGCTGACACCCACCACGAGGAATCCCCGGAAGCCGGGCAGCTTGGCCGCCCGGCCGGTCCAGGTGATCGTCCCGGTGCCCTTCGCGCCCACGGCGATCGACGCAGGCACGGGATACTGCCGCGCGGACGGAGAAGGCGAGGGAGCAGGGGGATCGCTCCGCTGCCCGTTCTGCCATACGGCTCCTCCGGCCCCGATGGCGAGACCGAGCAGCACCGTCACCGCCATGATCAAGAGCGGCCGCAGAGACCGGCGCGGCGGTGGTTCCGGGGGGCGCACGGACAGCGGCCTTGCCGAGGTGAGCGTCATCGACCCCACGGAAGGCGCCGACTGACGGGCCGACTCGACCGGTGGTGGGGTGGTCTCGCCGGCCGGGCCGGATCTCGCGATCGCGGCCCACCGGGCGGCGAGCTCGGCGGCGGTCGGCCGCGTGTCCGGGGTCTTGCTCAGGCACGCGGCCAGGAGCTCCCACACGCGGTCGTCCAGGCCGTCCGGCCGGGAGGGGGTGCCGTCGAGATGCGCCCGAACCAGCGCGTCGATGCTCGCGGCCTGGAAAGGGAGCCGCCCGGCCAGCAGTTCGTAGGCGGTCACGCCCAGCGCGTACACGTCGGCCATCGGAGTCGGCGGCCGACCGGCCACGATCTCGGGAGCCAGGTACGCTGGCGAGCCGATCGGCTGGGTGTGGGATGCGCCCTCCACTGACCGCGCGATGCCGAAGTCGGACAGCAGGGCGACCTGGCGGCCGTCGCGCCGTGTCACCAGCACGTTGGCCGGTTTGACGTCCCGGTGCATCAGCCCGGCGGCGTGCACGGCGGCCAGCCCTTCGGCCGTCTGGGCGACGAGTTCGACCGCGACGGCATGGGACAGGGGACCCCGCCGGGCCGTCCGGTGCAGGTCCTCCCCTTCGACGAAGTCCATCACGATGGCGATGACCCCGTCCTCCACGACCAGGTCGTGCACCTTCAGCAGGTGCGGGTGGTGGAGGCGCTGCAGGAGTTTGTACTCACGGACGAAGCGGGCCGTCGCGAGTTCGTCCTCGATGAGGTGCTCCCGGAGCACCTTCACCGCGACCTTGGCTTGGTCGTCGGTCCGGCGGCCGGCCCACACCTCGCCAGTGTTACCTGAGCCGATCCTGGTCTCCAGCAGGTACCGGCTGCCGAGCTGCCGCTTCCCGGGGGCGCCGGCCGCGCGCAGCGCACGGGCGAACTCCTTCGGTGTGGCGGGCCGTTCAGCCGGCTCTGCGGCGAGCGCCGTGCGCAGCAGGTCGACGATCGGCTCCGGTACGTCGGCCCGCATCCGGGCCGGCGGTGCCGCGGTCATCCGGGCCAGCGTGGCCGACCCCCGTCCGTGGGGCGGCCGCCCGTCGAGGAGGGTCCACAACGACCACGCGCAGGCGTAGACCTGCCCGGCCGGAGTCCACTCGTCGCCACGGAGCACCTCCGGTGGCTCCAGGCCGGTCCCTCCGCCGGCCGTGGACTCCAGCTCCGCCAGCGCCGGCGGCAGAGGAGTGCCGAGCGCGATCACGCCGGGCCGCACGGAGTGCAGCCCGCGCGGCGGCCCGACCATACCCCGCTCGACCAGCGCCGTCAGACCGGCCGCGAGCGCCTCCGCGGCGGCGGGCACCTGTGAGGGCGGGAGCGGGCCGGTGAGCTCGGAACCGGGCCGGGACAACAGAAGATAGGGTCGTCCCCCGGCGTCGACGCCGTGATCCACGACGGGCAGCACCACGGTGGGATCGAGGTCGGCGAGGGCCGCCTCGAGCGCGCCGCACTCTCCGCGGATCCGGCGGGACAGGACGGGATCGAGATCCTCGACCACCACCAGGATCCGGATCGGTTCCCCGGTGAGGGCGTGGACGGCCGGGGCGGTGGCCAGGGGAGCACCGGACAGTGGCTCTAGCGGGCGCACGTCCGGGATGGTGGGCGGTGACATAGCCGGGGTGGGCACCTCGTTGTGATCGATGTCCGCCGAATGATGAGAAAGGGGATGCTGCACACGCGGCATCACATCGAGGCGGCTGGGGTCCATAGATATAGGAGGTTAGAGCGCGGGCCGTCCGAGTGGCATGGGAATGTCTTCCCAACTCCGAATCAGGAGTTAATGAGATCTAGATCGTTTTTCGTGATCAAGCCCGTTGTCAGGGCGTACTCGGCGAGGGCACCCAAGGCGTTCCATCCCTGCATGCCCGGAACGCCCGATTTATCCAATCGGGTACGCAAATACTCGATTCGCTTGACCAAAGTGGTGCGGGGCCAGCCGAGTCGTGCGGCCGCCGCGGCGTAGGACTTCGGGTTCGGGTCGTAGCGGTCGCCCTCCCGGAGATAGCCCGCGAAGAGCGCGACGAGCGCCAGCCGGTCCTGGTCGTTGATCAGCACCCCTTCGCCGGCCGTCGTGGCCGTCCCGGTGCCCGCCGCAGACGGCTGTTGCGCCGGCTCTGGGGCGTGCAATACCAGCTCGTGGGTGTGCGCGCCTTCGACGATCACCCGGACGCGGCCCTCGACCGCCGCCCGGCTCAGCGGGGGCAGTACGCTGCGCAGGCCGAAGCGGTCGACCATCGCCAGGGGGCGCGTCTCGCTGGGGTTGCGGAGGAACCAGACGGATCCGTGGCGCTCCACCACGCCGGCCACCCGCGAAATCGTCGTGTCTTCCGGTGACAAGCGGACCGTGCAGCTTTCTCCACGCCCAAAAGTAAATAATTCTTCTGGTCCAACTTCGTATTTCGCCCCATTTGCGACAATTAGCAGCTCGCCGTCACCCACGACGCGGCTCCTCGCTCGTATTGGGGACTCCTCCCCATTCAACGGATGGCCTCATCTTTTGTAGCCTGGCCCGACACACACGGGCAAACTGGGACGAAGGAGCTTCGGTGAAGCTGAAGTGGTTGCGTGGCCCTGGGCGCCCCGCCAAGAGGGTCGGCGCCGCGCTGCTCGCCGTCGTCATACTCGGCGGCGTCCTCGCCGCCGCAGCCGGGATCGGGTACACGGCGGCACGGCCCCTTCTGAACGACGGCTCGGCGTTCATGGGCAAGGGACACACGGCCGCCCGCCTCAACGGCGAGACGGGCAGATCGGATGCCGAGGTCGCCATGCAACTGGCCACCGGCGAGGAGAGGCTCCAGCCGGTGAGCCTGCCGGGAGGTCGCTTGGCGGTCGTCAACGAGGACACCGGCAAGGTGATCTACCTGGACGCCGCGACCCTGACCGCCGACGCGTCCGCCGACAACCGGCCCGCCTCGGCTGGGAAGATCGATGTGGTGTCCACCGAGTCGGACGGATACCTCGTCGACTCGGAGAAGGACACGATCGACAAGATCGCCGTGCCGGGTGCGTCCAAAGGCGCGCCGCTGACCGTCGAAGAGGGCATCAAGGAGGCCGTGCCCGCCGCCGACTCGATCTGGGTGGTCACCGACACGGGCGACATCATCGAGGTCGCCGGCGGCCGCGAGGTCCGCCGGATCCGCCTCGGCGCCCCGCCGGTCGGCGTCACGGTCGCCGACTCCCAGCCGATCGCGGTCACCGAAGACGGCACCGCGTACGTGATCGACGGCGACGAGCCCAGGGCCGCCGGCAAGCTCGGGGTGTCCGGCCGATCGGTCTTCCTCGGAGCCTGGCGCGGTGCGGGCCGGCACGTCCTCGCCGTCGATCCGAAGAGCCGCCGCCTGGCGGTGCTCGACCCCCGGACCGGACACGCCTTCGACGTCGAGCTGGACGCGGGCCCCCGCGCCGAACTCGCGGCGCCGGTGATGCTCGGCGACTTCGCCTACGTCCCCGACCACTCCGGGCCCAGGCTGTGGAAAGTCGACCTCCGCCAGGGCAAGGCCGTCGGCAAGCCGCTCGACGTCCCCGGTCAGCCGGGCGTCTTCGAGCTCAAGGTCACCAGCGGCCGGGTCTGGGCCAACAACCAGTACGACCGCAGGACCCTCGTGGTGGACGCCGGTGGCCGCCACCGCTACGCCGACAAGGGCGCTGGGCCGGAACTCACCGATACCGAAGGGCAGAACAGAGTGCCCGAGCAGCCGAAGGCGGAGCCGTCGACCGTGCCGACACGGTCCCCGAAGGCCGACGTCGAGCCCTCCCAGCCCCCAGCGGACACCACGACGCCCCCGATCGCCGCGACGAAGGTCACCGTGCCCGCGATCGAACGCGGTACGCCGTACCAGGAGGCGTGCGCGACGATCAACCAGGCGGGCCTGCGCTGCCGGCCCGTACCGGCCTCCGAGGAGACGGCCGGACTGGAGGCGGGCGACGTGCTCGACACCCGTCCGGCGGCCGGTCGGCCGGTCGCGAAGGGCAGCCGGGTAGAAGTCCGATATGTGGGCCCGCTGCTGACCCCTGCCGTGCGGGGGGTGCCGTACAAGCAGGCCTGCCGCGAGCTGGCCGCCGTGAAGCTGAAGTGCGAGAAGGGCGTCGCCGTCGGCCCCGCCCTGGCGCCCGAGGAACTCGGCGTCGTGTCCGAACAGAATCCGCTCGCCGACACCGAGGTCGCCCGTGGCGACACCATCACCCTCAGCTACCCCGAGACGATCGCGCTCCCGAACGTCACCGACCAGCCGTTCGCCGAGGCGTGTGAGCGACTCAAGCAGCAGTACCAGATGAGGTGCCAGGGCACCGTGGACGGACCGCCGCCCGCAGGGAAGCAGCCCGGTCTGGTCAGCACCCAGGTGCCGGCCGCCGACGCCGTCGCCAAGATCGGCGACCTGGTCCAGCTTCGGTACTACCGGGGCGAGAGCACCCCGGGCAACGTCGTTGGCACCCTCGTCACGGACGCCTGCGCCACCATCAAGAGTGAAGGGCTCGATTGCGTGCCTGCGGCGGGCAAGTGCGCCGGCGGCACCGGCCGTCCCGTCAACGAGGTGTACGACCAGAATCCGCCCGGCGGTACCCCCGTCGCCGTGGGCGGCCGGGTCACCCTGACCCACTACAGCGAGAACTGCGCCCTGGGCAACTACGTCAACACGGCTCCAGACGCCGCCTGCGCCGATCTCCAGGCGAAGGGGTTCGGCTGCAACCCGGTTCACGTCCTCAACCCGACGCCGAACGCGGTCGTCGCCCAGGACCCGCCCGCCGGCCCGTCGAAGCTCGGCACTGCCGTGACCATCAAATTCTCGCCCTGGACACCGGCCCCCTCTGCGCTTGGCACCGCCTACCCGCCCGGCACGGCGATCCCCGGTGGGAGGCTTGTCTACCACTACACGTGCAGCGCCGGCGGGGGAAAGTGCCGGGGTCTCGACCGCAACGAGTTCTACTCCCTGCTGGCGCCAGGCTCGCCCACGGTCGACGCCGATTTCCGGGGCGAAGCCCATGCCGTCCTCATGACCTGTGGTACCGCACCCGGACAGCGGAAGTTCTGGCGCACGTGGAATGGCGGTTCGCCGCGTTACTACCAGCACGTCGCTTCGGAGACCCGGCCGGCGGCGGACGACAGCGAGGAGCTCGGCTGCGTCTGGTGACCGTTGTGGGATCGCAGGAATTCATGATGCGCTTGATGTCTGGTTCTGCGTTGGCGGGCTGAGAGGACTTCGCACTTCCCCAGCGGGTTGCTCATCCCACATCACGAAATTTCGGAGGTACTTGTGCCCAGCACAGGTGGCCCGCCCCCGCCGCCCTTGCCGCCGCGGGGGTGGCGATGGCCCGCCACTGCTTGAGCTTGCCGATGCAGCGCTCGACCAGGTTGCGTTGTTCGTCGGTGAGCGGGTCGAAGGCGGGAGGGCGGCCTCCGTCGCTGCCCTTGCGCCGGCGGTTGGCGATCTGGTCGCGGCGCTCGGGGATGGTCGCCTTGATCCCGCGTCGGCGCAGGTGCAGACGGATCTTCCTGGTGGAGTAGCCCTTGTCCCCGAGCACCCGCTCCGGCCGGGTGCTCGGACGGCCTCCAGCGGGACGGCGCAGCCGGAACTTGGCCATCACCGCCTCGAAGGCGGTGCAGTCGACGACATTGCCGCCAGTCAGGTGCAACGTCATCGGCAACCCGCGGGATTCGACGATCAGGTGGAGCTTGGTGGTCAGCCCGCCGCGGGACCGTCCCAGCGCCTGCCGGTTTTGCGATTGCCTCGTATCGATCGTCCCGCCGTCGTCCCCTTTTTCGAGCGTCGGCCGCGTGCTGGTGAGCCCGGGCGATGGTGGAGTCGATGCTCACGGTGAGCTCCACCTGGCCGATCCTCTAGGCCGACAGGTCGATTGCTGCGCTACGCGTGTGCCTGTTCGCCATACCTGGGCCATACGCGCCACTACTCAAAATCATGATCAAGACCGAGATGGACAACCCGTCAGCGTTCGAAGCGGCCAAACGCATGCAGGCCAAGAACGTCATAGACCGTTCGGGAATCAACCCAGACATGATCTATGGCGAACTGGCCGAGAACATCACCGAGCTGCTCAGCCGAAAGGGGCCACCCCCTTCGTGACCTCGGACGTGCGGCGCCTCTCGACCGTGCCCGGCAGGTGCACCTTCCGGGCGGTACTCAACCGGCCGATGGCGCCGCCCAGGCTGCCCGTCGAACTGGAGGCGACCCCCGATCTCGGGGGGACCCATGCGACCCCGACATCCCATGCAACCCCCGCTGATCCTTAACCGGCCGCCGCGACCCACCGGTGACGTCGGGCGCGGCGCGGGATCGGTCACGCCCCGGGCCCTCGGCCGAGTCAGCCGGCGTCGGCCCCCACGAAGACGTCCACCTGATGGCGCTCGCACAGCAGGACGTGAACGGCGGGCGCGTAGTGCTCCCACAGCTCGACACCCCCGGGCCCGTGGTGCCGCACCCACCACCGCACGGTCACGACCGTACGGACGTAGGCGATGCGGTCGGTGTGCCACCCGATCGGGCAGGCCGCAGTTCTCCAGTCCATGAACCATCCATCTCTCGCGACATGGGGGTGGTCTGCGTACGATGCCAGGCCGCCCGCGGTTACGTCGCGGGGTAGACGCCAGCGCCGCCGCCGAGTGGCAGGCCACTTCTGCACGCCAGCCGTGCGGGTGGCACGCAGTGGGCCGGGCACCGTCGAGGGCTGGCCATCACCGGCCCTCGGCGGCCGCGCTGTACCACCCCGGGCAGGGCCGTCCGATGCGCACGGGAGGCCGGTACAGCGTCACCGCCGCAGCGGCACCTAGAGGCCCGGGACGACCGCCCACCACCCCTTCGGCAGGCCCCGACTTCACCGATATTCACCAGACAAACCACCGCTCTTGACCAAGCGGCCCCAGCGTGGCGATCGGAAGAACTGGTCAGCGATTGCTTTGCCCGATGGCAGGACACCGTCAGGAGTTTTGTTGGCCTGAGCCCATTGCCAGGCGGCCCGCTGAAGTCGACCCGCCTCCGTCCGAGAATTGGTGTGTAGGTCATTCGGCTGACCTGTGAGGCACTCGTCCTCCTTCGAGGGGTCGTTATCGCCGACTTCCTCCCTCGTCGGCGCCTCGCCCTTCAACACGCCCGTTCTGCTGCAGCCTTGCCTTATCTGCGCCATGAACAGCTCGTACGCGCCGATGAGAGCGAAGCTCGGCCACGCAGCCACGATTCGGCCGACAACGGTGGGCTCAGCGACCGCGACATTGGCGCCTAGGCTGGCGAGGCTGGCAGTCACCAGCAGAGCCCAGGGCAGCACGCTGCCGCGGGAGCCGCGTCTGCTGGCGAGAAGCAGTGACATGGAAGCGGCGACGATCATGCCGTCGACAGACAGAGGAATCAGCGCCGCGCTCCATAGGCTTTCGCCGTGGCGCAGCACCAACTCGTGCATGTGCGCGTAGGAAACCACCGCCGCGATCGCAGCGAGCAGGACGACGCTGGCGGTCGTCGTGTGCCGGATCCACTGATCCGCTCGGGGAGCTCCCACAACTACTCACCCCTCCAGACCAGGGAGAATGAGTCGGGTCGAGGCAGTGAAGGGCATGTACGTATCGAGGGTGTCGCCCCTCGGACACGCACTTCGGTACATGCTGGGCCTGGCCTCGACTACGACGATCCTCTCCGAGGGTTCGCAGACGAGGCGCAGGCCCATCTGTATGTAGAGGTCGTTCGGTCGGCGGGGTCCGCCTCTTCCGGGACACCGGTAATCGCGGTCGTTCGTGGAATCATCTCCGTGATCTCCTTCTCCGGCTCCTCGAACACTGGGTCACCGTTGGGTCGTCGGGCGTAGGCCACCCGCCCATAGTCCACACCCTCATCACGATCACAGCTCATCCAAGTGATCGCCTCCTGCATGCGGAACGCTCGCGAAGGCGGCGCAGAACGCCGCGACCGGGGGCGTGAGGGGCGTCAGCATGTCCCGGCCCTCCGCAGCACGAGCTTGGTGACGTACCAGGCGTCGTCGCGAAGGATGAGTTCCGCAGTGGTCTTGTGCCGACCGGCTGGCGATAGTCCCTTTACGGCTCCTCCCGACCTTTCATGCACGAGCCAACACCCGCGCGGTCTGCGGGCCGCTGGAGTAGATGTCCCGCCACACGGTCCGTCTGGACCGCATCCGCGCCCACTGGGCGGACATGGTTCGTGTGGCCGGGGCGCTGACCACCGGCAGCGTGCGCGCTTACGACCTGATCCGGATGCTGTCGTCCGATGGGCGCACCACCGGGCTGGGCGAGGCGTTCGCCCATCACGGACGCATCTTCAAGACGCTGCACCTGCTGCAGTCCACTCCGATTACGGCTACCGGCGGATGATCGGCAACCGGGGCAGTTGCGCCAGCGCTACCGCGAAGGCATGGAAGACCGGCTCGGCGCGCTCGGCCTGGCCATGAACGCGGTCATCTGGTGGAACAGCCTCTACATCGACCCCGCCGTCACACGACTCCGTGAGCGGGGTCCGGTCCTCCCCGGAGGTCGACAAGCCCTTCCAAAACTCGAACACCGGCGCCCGCCTGAAGACGCTTAGCACAGACACCGTCGGCCGATCCGGCCCAGCTTGGGGCAGTGCACCCTCTCCGGACAGCAGTTGTCCACGGATCGCGGCCTCACCGGCATACGGCCGCAGTGGACCAGCACGCCAAGGTCGGCGTGCCGCGGGGAGTTCCGTCAGGACGATCTCGCCGGCGGAGGCGTAGGCGGCGACAGCCGGCGCGACCGTACTGTCGACGATCACGGTGACCATGCCGGACGGCACGCCGGTAGCGGAGGTCTCCACGCTGTCGATGCGGGCGCTCGGCGCCAGCACCCGATATCGCCCTCCGGGGCCGCCTTGCACGGAGGCATGGACCACCTGGACCCGGTAACCCGCCTGCAGAGCGCTGGGGTATCGGCCGGGCTTGAGCGCCAGGCCGACCCGGGCCTCGCCGACACCGAACTCTGGATTACCACGAGCCGGACGCCTCGCTGCGCTACAAGGTCGACTACGCCACGGACAACCCGGTCGGACCAGCCGTCCATACCGTGGTGGCCCCACCGAACGGATGCGCCGGCGACCGCACCTGGGTGAGCTGGATCTAGGTGTTCAAGCCATGCGCTGGACACCGCGCCTTCGGCGACATCGCTCGCCGGCTCAGACGTTCGAGGGGAACCTTTTGCGCCAGGCGAGGGAAACGTAGACGAGGGCGACCAGGACGGGGACCTCGATGAGGGGGCCGACGACACCTGAGAGGGCCTGGCCGGAGGTGACGCCGAAGGTGGCGATGGCGACGGCGATGGCCAGCTCGAAGTTGTTGCCCGCCGCGGTGAAGGCGAGGGTGGCGGTGCGGTCGTAGGTCATGCCGAGGGCCTTGCCGAGCGCGAAGGTTCCGAACCACGTGATCGCGAAGTAGGCCAGGAGCGGCAGGGCGATGCGGGCGACGTCGCCGGGCTGGGAGGTGATCGCCTTGCCCTGCAGGGCGAAGAGGATCACGATCGTGAACAGCAGCCCGTACAGCGCCCATGGGCCGATCTTCGGCAGCACCGCGGCCTCATAGCGCTCGCGTCCGAGCCGCCTTTCGCCGAGACGACGGGTGAGGAAGCCTGCCAGCAGGGGGATTCCCAAGAAGATGACGACATTCAACGCGATCTTGATCGCGGAGATGTCGAGGTGCTGACCGTCCCCGAGACCCAGCCACCCAGGTAGCAGGTCGAGGTAGAACCAGCCGAGCACGCCGAACGCGAGCACCTGGAAGAGCGAGTTGAGAGCCACGAGGACGGCGGCCGCTTCCCGGTCGCCGCAGGCCAGGTCGTTCCAGATGATCACCATGGCGATGCAGCGCGCCAGTCCCACGATGATCAGACCGGTACGGTATTCGGGCAGGTCGGACAGGAAGATCCATGCCAGCGCGAACATGACAGCGGGACCGACCAGCCAGTTGACGACCAGCGAGGAGATCATCAGCTTCTTGTCACCGGTCACGGCGTCGAGCTTGTCGTAGCGGACCTTGGCCAGCACCGGGTACATCATGATCAGCAGGCCGGCCGCGATGGGCAGGGAGATGCCTCCGATCTCGACCTTGGACAGCACGTCGTTCAGGCCCGGGATCAGGCGTCCGAGTCCGAGGCCCAGCGCCATGGCGACGATGATCCACACCGCCAGGAAGCGATCGAGCGTCGAGAGCTTGCCGACGACGCCGGCAGGCTTCTCGGTCGACTGGGTGGTCAGATCTTCGGTGGTCACGGGCAGGCCCTTTTGATGTCGGCGGTGGCGGTGGCGTGGGCGGTCTCGGCCAGTTCGCCGAACTGGCCGGCGAGGGTGGCGATGACCTCGGGTCTGAGCCGGTAGTAGGTGAAGCGGCCGCATGGCTCGGTCTCCACGACGCCGGCGTCGCGCAATATCCGCAAGTGGTTGGACAGGTTCGTCTGGCGGGCGCCGGTCTCTTCGACCAGGTGCGTAGTGCACAGCGTCTCGCGAGCAAGCAGGGTCACGATCTGAAGCCTGAGCGGATCGGCCAAGGCCTTGATCACATCAGAACCTACTGACATCAGCATACAGTGATGCTGTCAGATCAGAGGACACTGATGCAATCGCACATCCCACGAGTCGTCCGAAAGCTCACACTCCAGCCGACCCACAGTCCAGCTCGGCAGGGGATGCCGGTCGCATACCGCGTGAACCATCGCGCCAACCAGGATGAATAGCAGGCCGTGCGCGTAGCCCGCACATATACGGCGTCACGCCCCCGACACCCACCTGGCCATCGAGTGCGGGGACCTCACCGTGGAGGTTCTGGCGGCTCGGCCGGTCACCGCCGATCGCGGACTGAGCTCGTCCAGCAGCTCGCGCATGTGGGTGTCGATCTCGTCCCGGATCACCAGCAGCGCTTTCACTACGGCCGGGTCGATGGCCGATCCCGGCTGCGATCCGGCGGTACGCACGTGCACGCGGCCCTGCGCACGGTGATTCATGAGGGCCGCGGCCGTCTGGGAGCGGCCGGCGTTCTGGGTACAGACGACGAGCGCCTCGACGACGGGCTTCGGAGACAGGCCCTTCACCTGGGCCAGAGCGGCGAGCCGGTCCGCGGCGAATCGTTGCGCGAGCACGCGCAAATGACTCTCGCGCCACTCCACAGGTTTGACGACGCAGGATTCAGTCAATATATTTTGAGTCAATGAACGACGACTGGACTTCATCGGTGAGGACCCGGGCTCAGGTGCATGCCGCCTTGGGTGATCCTGCGCGATTGTCGATCGTCGATCGGCTGCTACTGGGGGACGTCTCACCCGGAGAGCTCAGCCGGTCGCTGGAGATGCCCACCAACCTGCTCGCCCACCATCTGAAGGTCTTGTCAGAGGCCCGCGTGGTGGAGCGATGCAGATCGGAGGGTGATCGGCGGCGTACGTATCTGCGATTGATACCGAGCACGCTGACCAGTCTGGTTCCGGCGTTTCCGCTGGAGGCGCCGCGGGTGGTGTTCGTATGCACCCGTAATTCGGCTCGATCACAGCTGGCAGCGGCGCTGTGGGCGAGCACCAGCCCGGTGCCCGTCGCATCGGCGGGCACTCAGCCCGCCACCGAGGTACATCCGCGGGCCGTGGCGCTGGCACGCAGCCACGGACTCGCCATCGATCCCGTTCGTACCACCCTGTTGAGCGACGTCGTGCAGCCTGACGACCTGGTGGTCGCCGTCTGCGACGACGCGCACGAGCGGCTAGGACGCGAAGCCGGCCGTCACCTGCACTGGTCTGTTCCCGACCCGGTGCGGATGGACACCGACGAGGCGTTCGACCGCGCGTTCCGCGACATCTCCGGCCGCATCGACCGGCTGGCCCCGTTCGTTCATCCCGTCCGAGCAATCCCTGCTCAATAGCTCCACCGCACGGCCGCGGCCGCGGAGAGGATTCCAATTGATCACCAGCAATCCCAGCGTCCTGTTCGTCTGTGTCCACAACGCCGGGCGGTCCCAGATGGCGGCCGGATTCCTGCGTCACCTCGCCGGCGATCGCATCGAGGTGCGTTCAGCCGGATCGGCTCCGGCGGAGAGCATCAACCCGACGGCCGTGGAGGCCATGCGGGAGGTCGGCATCGACATCACCGACCAGGCGCCGAAGATTCTCACCTCTGACGCCGTCGAAGCGTCCGACGTGGTCGTGACGATGGGATGCGGAGATGCCTGCCCGATCTTTCCGGGCAAGCGATACGAAGACTGGGCCCTGAACGACCCAGCGGGCAAGGGCATCGACGACGTCCGGCCTATCCGCGACGAGATCCGCAGCCGTATCGAGAAGCTGATCAGCGAACTCGACGCCTAGCGCCACCTGTCTTCGGCGGACGTCACGACACCACTGGGCTGGCCCAGGGACAGTTGATCGACTATCGTCGATTACCGATGAATACACATGCGAAGCCTCTCGATCGGGCTGAGGCGGAGGAGTACGCGACCTGGTTCAAGGCGCTGGCCGACGCCACTCGCATCCAGATCGTGTCGCTGCTGGCACGCCGCCGCGAGCCGATGACCGTGGGCGAGATCGTGAACGTCTCCGGCGTCGGCCAGTCGACCGTGTCGCACCACCTGAAGATCCTCGCCGAAGTGGGGTTCGTACTGGTCGAGCGACAGGGGACGTCCAACCTCTACCGGATCAACCAGGCCTGCGTGAGCTGCTTCCCCACCGCCGCCGACGTGGTGATGGGCAACCCCGTCCTGACCTCACCCGCCTGCGACTGAACAGGAGATCGCGATGGCAGACAGCGAGGTTGTGAAGCGCTACTCGGGCCTGGCCCGTGCTGCTCTCGTCGGCAAGGTCATCGTCGACTGCGAGGCCGACGAGTTCGATAAGGGCTGCTTCGGAACGGCCGGATACGACAACACCGAGGGCCTTCCGGAGGGAGCACTGCGGGCCAGCCTGGGATGCGGCGACCCTGTGGCCATCGCCGAGCTGCGCGCTGGGGAGACCGTCCTTGACCTTGGCTCGGGCGGCGGTATCGACGTGCTGCTATCCGCCCGCAGGGTCGGCCCATTCGGCAAGGCTTACGGCTTGGACGCCAGTGCCGACATGCTGGAACTCGCCCGAGCCAACGCCGCACAGGCGGGCGCGACCAACGTGGAGTTCTTGCACGGCACGATCGAGGCCGTCCCGCTGCTCGACCAGGCGGTGGACGCGGTCATCTCCAACTGTGTGATCAATCTGTCCGACGACAAGCCCGCCGCCCTGGCCGAGGCCTTCCGGGTCCTGCGTCCTGGCGGACGGTTGGGTGTGAGCGACGTGGTCACCGACGGGCCTATTGATGAGGTGCGACGGGCCGCCGCCGAGCGGCGGGTGGGTTGCGTGGCCGGGTCCTTGGCGGTCGACGAGTACAGAGACCTGCTCCGCGAGGCCGGTTTCGTCGGCATCTCGATCCGTCTCACCGCTGATCACGGCGACGGCGTGCACTCGGCCATCGTCCGGGCGCGCAAGCCGCACGTCGGGTCCGGCCTGGAGATCAGGCCGATGCGCGAGGCCGACGCCGACCAGGTGCTGGCCATCTACCAGGCCGGTCTCGACACCGGTCAGGCCAGCTTCGAGACCGTCGCGCCGAGCTGGGAGGGCTTCACCGCGGTCAGGCTGCCGCACCTGCGCTACGTCGCCGTCGACACCGAGAGCAACTTGGTCGTCGGCTGGATAGCCGCGTCACCCGTCTCCGCCAGGCCGGTCTACGCGGGCGTCGTTGAGCACAGCGTCTACGTCCATCCCGGCTGCCAGGCGCATGGCATCGGCCGAGCCCTCCTCACGGCCTTGATCGCCGCCAGCGAGGATGCCGGGATCTGGACCGTCCAGACCGGCATCTTCCCCGAGAACGCCGCCAGCCTGAGGTTGCACCAGGCGCTGGGCTTCCGCGTCCTGGGCACCCGCGAGCGGGTCGGATGCCATCACGGTGTCTGGCGCGACGTGTTGTTCATGGAACGCCGCAGCGCCGTCGTGGGCAGCTGATTTCACGCAAGGTCGAACGGCTCGTCAGCGAGCTGCTGCAGAGCTGGGCGTGCGGCTGCGGAGCATCGGGTGTCTGTCGCTCCCGCGCCGTTCGTTCACCTACTTGCTTGATGTGGCCAGCAACTCCACGGTGGCCACCAGCAGGCGTGCGGCGGTCAGCAAGGTGACCTCATCGACGCGCTCGACGGTCTCGGCCGGGGTCTGGTATCCGGGCATCCCCATGCCGATGCCGACCGCGGCCAGCCCGGCTGCGGCGTAACGGCGGTTGTCGGATGCCATCGACCCGGCTCGCAGCGGTAGCCCGGTCAACCGCCCGGCCTGATCCAGGATGGCCAGCAGGGCGTGGGCGGGTCCGCCCGCCTCGACGGAGGCGGTCTGGTGCAGCTGCGCGGCTCCGTCCAGGTTGATCACTACAGTGTCCGGCGGTACGTGGGGAGCGTGGTGGGCCGACCCCCACGCGCCCGCCTCCTCGGCGTCCAGAAAGGCCACCGACAGGTCCACCGGCGCGCCCAGCCCGGACGACAGGACGCGGGCGGCCTCCAGGACCGCGGCCACGCCAGAGGCGTTGTCGGCTGCCGCGGGCAACCGGCGCTGCGGGTCATCGCCCACCCCATCGAAGTGCGCGGTCAGAAGCACGCGAGGCACACCGGATGTCCGCCGGCCCGTGTTGGGCAGGCGGGCATAGACGTTGCGGCCCTCGGCGGCGACCGATCTCAACGGTATGGAACCGGTCACCTGCAACTGAGTGGGCGCCTCACGCTCGGACAGCGTGTCGGCCAGGTATCGGTGCAGGTCGGTGCGCACCCCGATGACCGGCACCGCCCGGACAGCCGGGCCTGCGATCATCTTGGGCATCCAGCCGCCCTCGTCGATGCCGCGTGCCATCAGCACGCCGACCGCTCCCTCCGCCTCGGCGCGGTCGCAGGCCTGCGCCCAATCGCCGGCTTCGGCCAGGACCCACCGGCCTCGCACGTCGGCGGAGTCGCCGGGCACCAGGTGCGCCGTGTGCGGCTGAGGCATCTCAGCCGAGGCCAGGTGCTCGACGAACTCGCGGCGATGCTCCAGCGTGCGCACCCGCCCGCCGACGCTCCATTGCAGTACCGGCGTGCTGTACAGCTCACGCACACTGCTGACGGAGAAGGCGTCGAGCTCGACCTCAGCACCCAGGGCGCCCAGCTGCCGGGCGAGCCAGCCGGCCGCGGCCCGGCCACCGGGCGTCCCCACCCGGCGGCCGGTGAACTCATCTGCGGCAAGCGTTCGCACGGTGGCCAGCATCCGCTGCGCCGAGACCTGCTCCACCAGGGACGCCAGTTCCTGTGCCGACCCGGTCGACGCTAAGGCAGGCGCTTCGGCCGACGGCTGGGAGGTCATCCGCAGCATCCGGCGGATTCGCCCTTGGCGGCTTGTGCGTCGGCCGGAGCCGGAGCCCGCCCACAGCATCCGGCCTCGGCGGCCTGGCCGGCCGCTACCTGGCTACCGCAGCAGGAGGTCGCCGCCTCGGCAGCCGCGCCGGCGTCAGGCACGGCGGGGCCGCCACAACATCCCCCCGCAGCCGGCGGAGCGAACGCCTCGTCCAGGTTCCCGATGAATCCGCCACTGACGTCGTTCGTCATCGGAGGCTTCCCTTCTTACCGACGTGAGCGCGACATGCTCACATGAGTTAGATGGATATCTAATCAGGGCCACTATGCCACACTACTTAGAAGACCTTCAAGTTAGACTGACATCTAATCAGTTATTCCGCGGCAAAGCGCATCGTCGACACCCGCGCGCGGGGCGGCCACGGGCAAAAGATGCGGGCCCGAACGCGGGGCACGCGGCCGCTAGCGGGGATGTGCGCGGCGCAGGTAGTAGCCCGCCGCGAGTCCCGCCTGTCCGCCGACGACGACCGCGCGCGAAGCGGCGGTCATCTCGTAGTGGGCTCCAGCTCGACCGGCCCGCGGGCGGGTTCGGCCAGCGGGGCGAACAGGGCGCCGAGCTTGTTCACCGCCGCGGGGATGATCCAGTAGTAGACCCAGGTGCCGCGGCGCTCACTGTCGATGAGCCCGGCGGTGCGCAGCACCTTGAGGTGGTGGGAGATCGTGGGCGCGCTCAGGTCGAAGCCCGGGGTCAGGTCGCACACGCAGGCCTCGCCGCCCGCGTGGGAGCCGATCATCGACAGCAGGCGCAGCCGTACGGGATCGGCGACGGCCTTGAGCATGGCCGCGAGTTCGGCCGCGTCGCTCTCGCCGAGCGGTTCGCGGGCGATCGGCGCGCAGCACTGGACGGTGACGGCGGTCATGACGACGCTCCCTGATTTGACATCTATCTAAATTATACGCGGTGGTAGGCCACCAGCGCGAACGCGGCGATCGCACAGGCGGCGGCCACGGCTCCCATGACCCAGGAGTAGCCGACCGCTTGAGCGATCGCGACCGCGCCGAGCGGGGCAAGCGCCTTGTCGGCGACGGAGAAGGCGGCGATGCGGCCCGACAGGGAAGCGTAGGCGGCGGTCCCGTATCGCTGGACGAGCAGTTGCGGCAGAGTGATGGAGGCGATACCGAACCCCAGCCCGAACAGCAGAACACAGCCGACGGCGCCTGGCACCGTCTGGCCCACAAAGGGCAGAGCCAGGACGGCGACGCCCTGGAGGGCGAAGATCGCGGCAGCGATGAGCGCAGCGGGCAGACGGCGCTGCAGGCCGGTGGTGAGCAGGCGTCCGGTCACCGACAGCACGCCAAGCAGACCCGCGAGCGTGGCCGCCAGGACGGGCGGGTGGCCGAGGTGGACGAGGTAGGTGATGAGCAGCACCGCCATCACCGCCCCCGCACCGCCGTTGGCGGTGAAGGCGATCACCAGCAGCCAGAACGGCCGTCGGCGGGTGGCGTCCCTGACGATCGCCGCCCGCTCTTGTACTGCGGCTGGTTCCTGTGTGGCGCGAGTACGGTTCCGCAGGACGAGCGCGTGCAGCGGGATGGCGGCCACGCCGTACAGCACGGCCAGGATGACCAAGGCAAGGCGCCAGCCGTACCACTCGACGAGCAGGCCGGTGAGCGGCAGGAAGATCGCCGAGGCGAACCCGGCGACGACGGTGACGGCGAGCAGCGCGTTCGCACGGCCTCGACCGTCGAACCAGCTGACGATGACGGCGAAGGCGGACTCGTACAACACCATCGAGCAGGCGATGCCGATGGCCGCGAACACCGCATACAGCTGGGGCAGGCTGTCCACGCGTGACCAGGCCAGGACGGCGGCCGTGCCGAGGACAGATCCCGCGGTCATGAGACCGTGGCCGCCACGAGCATCCAGCCGACGGCCGATCAGCGGGGCGCACAGGGCCGCGATGAGGATCGACAGGGTGAGCGCGGCGGCGATCTGCGGGGCGCTGGCATGCAGGTCGCGGGACATGGGGGCGAGAAAAACGGAGAAGGCGTAGTAGAGCACGCCGTAGCCGATGGTCTGGGTCACCGCGAGCGCGGCGACCATCCGCCGGCCGCGGCCGGTATGCGGCTGACCGCCGCCCCCGGTCTTGGTGGCGGCGGCGGTCTCGAAGGTGGAACTCACTCCGGCTCGCTGGAGCAGGAGATCAGGCGGCGACCGTCCGCCGTCATCCTCCACTCGGCCCCGGTCTCGGCGATGAACCCCTGGGACTCCAGACGCCAGGCCAGTGTGCCGGCCATCCGTGAGATCGCCGGAACGAAGCCCGGGTTGGTGCTCGATCTGCGGGCGTTGACCAGATGGCGGCCCAGGGCTTCGGTGTCCAGCCGGCCGTAGTCGCAGATGAGGCGCAATGCCTCTTTCTGAGCGGCGGTGGGGTATCCGTCGGACATGTCGATCCTGTCTATTAGCCGCAGCAACTGCCGCCGACCTCGGAGCCGCCGACGGTGACAAGAGGCAGGGGAGCCGCGAGCAGGCCGCCGCTGATGCCGGTGGCCAGACCGACGCGCTGCTCCTGGGCCTCGGCGAGGTCGGAGGAGCAAACGCCGGTCTCGGGCAGGTCGAGCTGAACGTCCCGGGCCGCTTCCCAGTCGCCGGCGATGGCGGCGGCGACCGAGCGGACCTGCTCGTAGCCGGTCGCCATCAGGAAGGTCGGCGCGCGACCGTAGCTCTTGACGCCGACGGCGTAGTAGCCGGGCTCGGGGTGGGACAGCTCGTCGACGCCGTGGGCGGGAACGGTGCCGCAGGAGTGCTGGTTGGGATCGATCAGCGGGGCCAACCGGCGTGTGGAGCCCAGGATCGGGTCCAGGTCCAGGCGCAACTCAGAGGCGATGGAGTGGTCGGGGCGGTAGCCCGTCGCGGCCACAATGCGATCCACGATGACGGACCGCTCAGTTCCGGACGGATCCCGGCTGACCATGATGACCTGGCCGCCGGCCGTGGTGAGGGAGTGGGCGAAGAAGCCGGTCAGCAACTGGATGCGGCCGGAGTCGACGTGTGCGCGCAGGCGGGTGCCGAGTGCGCCGCGGGCGGGGAGGGCGTCGGCTGCGCCGCCGCCGTAGGTCCTGGTGGCGTTGCCGGCGCGGATCGCCCAGGTGATCGGGGTGTTGGCCAGCTCGGCCAAGGCCAAGAGCGTCGTGGCGGCCGAGTGGCCCGCGCCGACGACGAGAGTGTGCTTGCCCTCGTAGGCTTGGCGGTCGGCACCGAGCACGTCGGGCAGGGCGTGGTCGATGAGCTCGGCCGCATCCGCCTCTCCGTAGGCGGGCAGGCCGCTCGCGCCCAGGACGTTCGGGCTGGTGTAGGTGCCGGAGGCATCGATGATCGCACGAGCCTGCAGTTCCTGGCCGCCTTCGAGGCGGATCAGGAACGGAACGTCTTCACGGCCGTTGGTCCGGACCCGGTCGTAGCCGAGGCGGCTGATCGCACTCACCTTGGCGCCCAGCCGTACCCGCGAGCCGAACAGCTTGGCCAGCGGAGCCAGGTAGTCGTCGATCAGCTCGGCTCCGGTGGGCAGCCACTCGGGGTCCGGCTCTGTCCAGCCGTCGGCCTGCAGCAGGCGCTTGGCCGCGGCGTCGATGTTGTACTTCCACGGGCTGAACACGCGGACGTGGCCCCACTGGGCGACCGAGGAGGCCACCTGCCGGCCTGCCTCCAAGACCACGAAGTCCTGGCCGCGCTCGGCCAGGTGCGCGGCGGCGGCCAGACCGACCGGACCGGCACCGATCACGACAACGGGCAGAGCGCCGGCGTCGCCTGCGGTCAAGATCTGCTCGAGTTCAAGGGAGGTGGTGGTGCCGCAGCAGCTGTCACTCATGGTGGTTCCTCCTGGTCTTCGGGTGTCAGCGGAACAGCAGGACGGTGGTGCGTGCGCGGTGCAGAGCAGCGTCCGCGCGGCAAGCGGTGTCGCAGACCTCGCCGGTGGCCTCATTGAACGAGACAGGCTGGACCTGGCGGGACCGGCGGAACAGAGCGCGCATCGCGCACCTCCTGTTTAGAAGCTTGTCGAAGTAGTCAGCAGCATGCGCTGTTGATTAGAGAATTGTCAAATCAAAACGCTGGTCGAATCAGCCCTCTCGCCGCGCCCGGCCAGAAGGCGACCGCAGCGGGGCCTTGCGGGTGTACGCGACCACTGGGCCCCTGACGTGGACGGCATCGCGGCTCACGCCACAGCGCACCCAGCCGCCGGCAGACCTGACGGAGGGGACGGATCCAGGCGGCGATTCAGCCACAGCCGTCCACCGGGCGGTCATCCGACCGACAGTCACCGGGCGGGCAGCATGCCTGCAGGCTGAGCTGAAGGTCCGTAAGCGCACGTCCGATGCGGCCCGGGTCGGCGCGGTAATAGACGGTCTTCCACTCACGCCGGGAACTCAGCAACCCGCCGTCCCGAAGCGTGGCCAGATGGGTGGAGGTCGCCGACTGAGCCAGCGACATACGCTCGGCCACCTGATTCACCGTCAGCTCGATCCCCCCGGCGAACAGCATGAGGATCTGCTGGCGGGTGTCGCTGGCCAGGGCCTTGAGCAGGCCACGCGCCCGCTCACTCATCTCCACCGGACTCGACGTCATGGTCATAGCATCACCCCCCGGCCATCATATTGTCTTTTCTAGATATGACGATATGATCTGGCCGCATGGACACCATCGTCATCGGCGGCGGCCAGTCCGGCTTGGCAGCCACCTGGACCCTGCTGGACGCCGGCCTCACGCCCGTACTCCTCGAAGCCGGCGACCAGGCCACCGGATCTTGGCCGCGCTACTACGACAGCCTCACCCTGTTCTCCCCCGCGCGCTACAGCTCACTGCCCGGCATGGTGTTTCCGGGCCACCCAGATCGCTACCCCCACCGCGACGAAGTGGTGGACTACCTGGCGCGCTACGCCCGCGCCCTGGCCCGCCGCGGCGCCGGCATCCGCACCGGCACCCGTGTCACCGCCGTCGAAGCCGATAGCGGCCGCTTCAACGTGCGCACCTCCAACGGCGACATGTTCTCGGCACCCACAGTGATCGCGGCCAGCGGCTCATTCACCAACCCCTACCTGTTCACATTGCCAGGGCAACAGGATTTCCCCGGAGAGATCCTGCACGCCGCCGGCTACGACAACCCCGCTTCCTACGCGGGAAGGCGCATCGTCGTGGTGGGCGCGGGCAATTCCGCCGTCCAGATCTCCTACGAGCTCGCGGAGACCGCGACGGTCACCTTGGCCACCCGCGAGCCGGTCCGCTTCGTCGACCAGCGCCCCTTGGGTAAGGACCTGCACTTCTGGTTCCACGTCACCGGCTTCGACCGGTTTCCCGCCCGCTTGATCGACAGCCCGCCCGGCGTCCCGGTCCTGGACACGGGCATCTACCGCCAGGCGCTGCGTGATGGGCGCATGGATCGGCGCCCTATGTTCACCCGCTTCGAGGGCGACGAACTGGTGTGGGCCGACGGCACGCGTGAACTTGTCGACGTGGTGCTGTTCGCCACCGGCTACCGGCCCAGCCTCTCCTACCTGGACAAGATCGGCGCACTCGACGAGACAGGTCATCCCCGGCACGCCCGCGGCCTGTCGACCACCCATGCCGGCCTCGGATACCTCGGCCTGGAATGGCAGCGCACCCCTTCCTCCAACACCCTCCGCGGCGTAGGCCGCGACGCCCGCCACCTCACCCGTGAGCTCAAAGCCCATCTCGACACACGGCGCACGCGGGCAGGCGTGTAGCCGTGGCCGGACCGCTGATCATGTACATTCCCACCACACTGGCACTCATCAAGCTGAGAACGAACAGCCGCGATGACGCCGAATGAGGGCCCATCTTCGCTCCATCTCCGAGATGACCACTGATGCCGTTGGTCGCGGAACCATCCCCGCGGACGTGAGGGCCACTGGTAGATCGGCCCCCGGTGCTTTGGAGTGGAGACCATCTCGGCGGCCGCGCCACGCTGACTACCAGCGGAAACTCGTACACCACCTCCGTGGACGCAGCCCCCAGGGCGCCATCGCAGTTGGCCGGCAACGCTCAACCTGCGGCGTAGAGCTGGGCGGGTGGGCGTAACTGGTCGGGCTTATCCCGGCCACCCGGCACCCTGACGATCACCACGCGGCAGGTGTGTCGTTCGTCGCGGCGTTTGACCTCCTCGACCCACGCGCTCTCGAACAGTTTTGGTGCGCCTTCGCCGCCCAGGGTCTTGTCCAATACCAGCAAGATCGCGGCAGCTCGCGCTGTGTTCTGATATTCGGCGGCCTGTGCCACGTACGCGCAGTCCCACTTCGGTTGCGTCAAGGAGATGGGCGAAGTCGCCAGGGGACAGCGTGGTCGCCAGCAGGTGCCAGCGTCGCGCTTTTCCCTGATCAGGGTCTCCTTCAGGGGTCGTGGCCGGCGTCTCGAGGCGGGCCCGCCGGCCGAGTGCTTGCTGTAGTTGCCGAGCGATTGGGTCCTGACGAAACTGCTCATCATGGGCGAGGGCGTACTGAAGGAACCGCAGGCGACTTTGCCTGCGGAGAAAGGCATCTTCAATGTCCGGGGCGATGAGGACTCTAGGTGCGGCCGAGGCGGAGGCGTCGGTGTTGATGGTTGCGGTGTGGTGGGCGGTGTAGGCGTCCAGCAAGGCCGGCGGCACGGCGCGGCCGCCAGCAACGGTAAAGAAACGGTCCGGCGCGTGCGCGAGAGCCGGTGGCGGGAACGATGAAGGGAAGTTCACGAAGCGCCGGGGGGACGGCGATGACGATGCTGGTCGAAGTCGCCGTGGAACGCTACAGATTCGTCTGCGGGCGCTGCGGGCACACCTGGACGGCGGACTACGACGTGCAGTACGTGAGCGACGACGTCGGCGCGTCGTTCGCCTTCTACCGGCTCGACGGTGTTCCGGTGCTACCCCCCACCGGCGACGAGATCATCTGTCCCAACTGCAGCACCATGAGCGTCAGGGCCATCATCGAAGGGCGCCGCAACAGCCTGCCCGCACTCTTGGACAGCGACCAGCCGCGCCGACGGGTCACGACCAGCCCGGAACAGCGCCGTGCGTCGGTTCCGCACCTGCCGGCGGTCGGCGGGCCGTGACGTCGGCCGCGTGATGTGATGATCTCCGCCCGTCGTCGGGGTGGCCGTGCGGTCACACTGCGCGCCGGACGTTCGCCACTCCGACGGGGTCCCGGAGCCCGCCTACGGGCTGGTGAGCGCGCCGAGGTGTGCACCCGGCTCGTCGCGGGCCTGGTGAGCGGCCACATGGCGGAGAGCCGGCTTGTCACGCTGGGTGCCTTCTCGATGCAAGGATCACAGGGCGTTCGCATCCGCTCCCAGTCACCGTGGTCGCCGTCGTGGCGGTGTTCTCCTGACTCGGCGCGCTGGTCAGCGGCGACCCGTGGCCGGCGATGGCGGTCACACCGGCCGTGGCCGCGCTCGGCGCGGCGGTCCCGCGGGTGGGGCCGATGGCGACGCTCTGCACGCTGGCCGCCGCGCTGCGGCCGCCGCCGAGTCCTGCGGTGTTCAACGGATTGCTGGAGACGGTGGGCGGCGAGTGGATCGGCGCGCGGCTGCTCACGCTTTGGCTCGCTCACCGGCTCCGGCCCGCGGACAGGTCTCGCCGAAGGCGCGCGATCGGTCGCCGGCGTACTCGACTCGTGGACGGGCCGCGGTCACCGCCGTGGCCACGCGCCTGTGCGGGCTCGGCGACGCTATCGGGATGGGTACCGTCCCGCCGCCGGACGAGCCGACAGTGAGCCGGGCCGGGCTTGCGGCAGGCCATCGGCACGACGGCCGGCGCGGTCGGCGCCCTGGCGCTGCCCCCGAGCGTCTCCAGCAGCCGCGTCTTGTAGTCCGTGTCCTTGATCCGCCCGCGCCCGTGCTGACCGGGACGGGCCGGCCGGCGCTCCATCGCACGCCGCCTTCGGCGTCAGCGCCACCCCGAGGACACGGCTGCGCCTGACCTTGAACCGTCTGAGGTCCACGTTCACCCCACGACGTTCGTACGGGGCATCTCCAGGGACAACGAAGAGCCGGACTCCATTCGCACCCCCGTTTGCCCATGAGCCCGCGTAGGAATGAGTCGCTCTAGATGACAACTTGGGGGGCCAGATGGAGTTCGGGGTCGCAACGTTCGTGACCGATGAGGGCATCGCGCCGGCGCGGCTCGGGGAGGCGCTGGAGGAGCGCGGCTTCGCGTCGCTGTTCGTCGCCGAACACACCCACATCCCGGTCAGCCGCGAGTCGCGTTGGCCTGAGAGCGACGAGCTCCCGCGGAAGTACTACCGGACCTTCGACCCGTTCGTGACCCTCACGGCGGCGGCCGTGGTGACCGAGCGAATCCGGCTCGGCACCGGCATCCTCCTGCTCGTCGAACGGGATCCCATCACCACCGCCAAGGAGATCGCGAGCCTCGACCATGTCTCCGCGGGCCGGGTCGCCGTCGGCATCGGGGCTGGCTGGAACCTGGAGGAAATGCGAAATCACGGCACCGATCCAAAGACCCGGATGACGCTGCTGCGCGAGCGGGTCCAGGCGATGAAGGAGATCTGGGCCAAGGACCAGGCCGAGCACCACGGGACGTTCGTGAACTTCGATCCGATCTTTTGCTGGCCCAAGCCCGTACAGCGCCCGCATCCGCCGATCGTCGTAGGTGGCAACGGGCCGAAGGCGCTCGACCGCACGCTGGAGTACGGCGACTGCTGGATGCCGACGTACGGACTGGGGTCCGAGGAGATCGCCCGCAGGATCGCCGAGCTGGAGCGACGCGCCATGGAGGCCGGCCGGGGCCGGGTCCCCGTGTCCGTCTACGCCGTGCCGGGCGAGCGCGAGGCCGTCGCCCGGCTCGCCGACGCCGGCGTCGACCAGGTGCTCTTCGATCTGCCCACGTTGCCGGCCGAGGAGACGTACCAGACGCTAGACGAGCTCGCGGCGGTCGCCCGCTCGTTCACCGCGTGACAGGTTCCGGCCTGCGTCCGATCCTCAGACCGCGAAAGGGTAGGGACTCGCCGTCGTCGCCGCTGGCGTGGCCGAAACAGGAGTAGCGTTCGCAGGCGCGCGGCGGCGTCCGGGTCGACCCGCTCCTGGAAGGCGACGACTTCCTCCATGAATCGGCACAAGCTGTACAGGTCCATACCGTAGAAGCCGGTCTTGTCCATGTCGTCCTTTGCACGGTCGTTGTACTCGCGCAGCCAGCCGACGAAGTCGAGCACCGCCGTGTTCCGCCACATCCAGGTCGGAAGCGCGAAATCAGTTGGACCGGCTCCGGCGCAAGGCTCCGGGCTTCGTCGTCGACGCGGGCGCTATCCGGACACCGTCCAGGAGGAGATCCGTATGCTCCTTGGGCTCCCCTCCTAACGTTTCGGCCGTCGGCAAGGCGGGCATAAGGCACAACTAGGCATATTCGGGGGGGAATCATGCCTTATCAATCGGTCAATCCTTACAGTGGTGAGGTCGTCGCCACGTTCGCGGAGATCACCGACGCGGAACTCGAGGACGCCCTGTCACGTGCTCGGTCGGCGTACGAGGAATGGCGTCGGCGAAGCTTCGACGAGCGAGCGGCCGTCACCAGACACGCGGCCCGGATCCTGCGTGAGCGGCGGGACGAGTTCGCCCGCCTGTTGACCCTGGAGATGGGAAAGCGGATCGGCGAGAGCGTCGAAGAGGTGCTCCTGAGCGCGGACATCTTCGACTACTACGCCGACAACGCCGAGAACTTCCTCAAGCCGGTCCCGATCGACACGCGTAGGGGCGAGGCGGTCGTCGTCAGCAGCCCGCTAGGTGTCCTGTTCGGCGTGCAGCCGTGGAACTTCCCGTACTACCAACTGGCGCGATTCGCGGTCCCCAACGTGATGGCGGGCAACGTCACCATGGTCAAGCACGCGTCGGGCGTACCCCGGTCCGCGCTGGCCTTTGAGGATCTCTACCGCGAGGCCGGTGCGCCGGACGGCGTCTACACCAACCTTTTCGTCACCAAGGAGCAGGTCGGAAAGGTGATCGACGATCCGCGCGTGATGGGGGTGGCCCTTACTGGCAGCGAGCAGGCGGGCAGTGTCATCGCGACGCGCGCCGGCAAGGCGGTCAAGAAGACCACCCTCGAACTGGGCGGCAGCGACCCGCTGATCGCCATGCCCGACGCCGATCTGGGTCCGACGGTCCACTGGGCCGTGTGGGGCCGCCTCCACAACTGCGGGCAGTCCTGCGTGGCCACCAAGCGGCTCCTGGTCCACGAGCAGATCGCCGACAAGTTCCTCGAGGAGTTCACCGCGGCCATGAGCGGGCTGGTCGCCGGGGACCCGATGGACGAGCGGACCACCCTGCCGCCGATGTCGTCCCAGTCGGCCGCCGACAAGCTGAAGGCGCAGGTGGCCGAGGCGGTCGAGCACGGTGCCCGGGCGACCGAGGTCGGCCCCCAGGTGCCGGAGACCGGAGCGTTCGTCCAGCCGACGATCCTCACCGACGTGAGCCGTGACAACCCGGTCTACGGGCAGGAGCTCTTCGGCCCAGTGGCGATGTTCTTCAGCATCCGGGACGAGGATGAGGCGATCTCCATCGCCAACGACACCGGCTTCGGGCTCGGTGGCGCGGTCTTCACCTCCGACATCGAGCACGGCAAGAAGATCGCCCACCGCATCGAGAGCGGCATGGTCTTCATCAACCATCCCACCTGGACCGCGCCCGAGTTGCCGTTCGGTGGCATCAAGCAGTCCGGTTACGGGCGGGAGCTGTCCTGGCTCGGCATCCATGAGTTCGTCAACAAGAAGCTGATCAACGTCGTTCCGCTCGACGCCGCGCCGTGAGCATGCCCGGCCACGAGCGCTACCAAGGTTGAAGATGCGCCGGGCCCGACGGAGTGTCGTTGTAGTAGCACCTGTCAATGTCGATGCGCCCGCGAGGTCGCCGCCCGGCTGCCTGCCAACACCCCGATCCTTCTCGATGCGGGCGGTCGGCTGCACTTGCCGGTTACAGGGCGCTGCGCATGATCAGCAGCTGGTCGGCGAACGACGAACGGGCCGATGCGGCGGCCTGTCGCAGGTCGATATCGCCCCGCGATGCCGCTGTCGCCGGCGAACTCGGATGGGCGTTACTGCTCGGTGATGTTGGGGTTCGGTTCGAGGGTGGGGATGGTTGCGGTCCAGCTGGCGAGGATGTCGATGGCTCGTCGTGAGGGTGATTCCGGTTCGGTGGTGTAGATGAACAGGGTGGTCTCGGGGTCGCCGGGAAGGGTGAGGGTTTCGTATTCGACGGTGAGGTCTCCGACGAGGTTGTGGCGGAGGCGTTTGGAGCCATGGGTGCGCTGGTGAACGCGGTGTTGTTCCCACCATTGGTCGAATTCGCGGCTGTGTTCGCGTAGTTCGGTGACCAGGTCGGTGGTGGCGCGGTCGTCGGGGTTGCGGCCGACTTCGAACCGGAGGCTTTCGACGGCGGCGCGGGCTTGGTCGGGCCAGTCGAGGAAGAGGGCTCGGGCGTCGCCGTCGAGGAACATCCAGCGGGCGTAGTTGCGGTGGGCGGCGGGGAGCTGGTCGAAGTCGGTGAAGAGGGCTTTGGCCATGCGGTTGGCGGCGAGGATGTCGGTGCGGCGGCCGAGGATGAGGGCGGGTTCGCCGTCGAGGGCGTCGAGGAGCTGGTAGAGGCCGGGGCGGACGCGCTGGACGTCGTGGGTTCGGCGGGGGGTTGGTGTCGAGGTCAGGCCGATGAGGTCTTTGAGGTGGGCGCGTCCAGCGGCGTCGAGGCCGAGGGCGCGGCCGATGGCTTCGACGACGGCGGCGGAGGGAGTGATGCGGCGGCCTTGTTCGAGGCGGGCGTAGTAGTCGGTGGACACGCCGGCGAGGCGGGCGACTTCTTCGCGGCGGAGGCCGGGTACGCGGCGGACGCGTCCGTCGGGGGGCAGGCCTGCGCGCGCGGGGTCGATCTGGCTGCGGGCGCGCCGTAGGAAATCGGCGAGTTCTTGGTTGGTCTTGTTCACAGGTTCGAGTCTCCCTGAGCCGGCGCGGTCCTGGGTGGACCGGCGAGTCCTAGGTCCCGCAGACCGCGCCTCCACAGGGCGCGAGATAGGCCCCAATGGGGGCTTGCGGCGGGTCACGCTTGAAGCACGCCACCACGGGAACAGCCCGGCGGCGCATCACCGAAATCGTGAGCAAAGGACGACCATGAGTTTCCCGACGGATCGACCCGCGACCTGGTTCGTGACCGGTACCTCCCGCGGTCTGGGCCTGGAGCTGGTCACACAACTGCTCCAGCGTGGCGACCAGGTCGCCGCGACGACCCGTTCCACGGAGCGGCTGCTGGCAGCCCTCGGTGACCGCGTCGACACTTCGCGGCTGCTGCCGCTAACCGTCGACCTGCGTGATGACGAGCAGGTCCGGCAGGCTGTCCGCCAAGCCACGGAGCGGTTCGGCGGGCTCGACGTGGTCGTCAACAACGCCGGCTACGGCTACCTGGCCGCCGTGGAGGAGACGAGTGCCCGCGAGGTTCGCGACATGCTCGACGTCCAGGTCGTCGGGGTGTGGAACGTATTGCGTGCCACGCTGCCGGTCCTTCGCGAGCAGAAGAGCGGTCATGTGGTCAACGTGTCGTCGATTCTCGGGCTGACCGCGGTTCCGGGCTGGGGCCTCTACTGCGCGGGCAAGTTCGCGCTCGAGGGTCTCACCGAAGCGCTGGCCCAGGAGATGACCGACTTCGACGTCAAGGTCACCATCGTCGAGCCCGGCTACTTCCGCACCGATTTCCTCACCACCGACTCGCTCGCGCTGCCCGCCTCGACGACGGATGCGTACCCGGGTCTGCGTGAGATGACCGAGAACCATCTGAAGCTCCAGGGCAACCAGCTGGGCAACCCGGTCAAGGGTGCGGAGGCGATCATCCGCGAGGTTGTCCGCGGCGATGGCCCGCTGCGCCAGCTGCTCGGCTCGGACGCCCACGCCTACGCCGCCGCGAAGGTCGATGCCCTGCGCGCGAACCTCGAGGCCACCGCGCAGACGGCCGACGCCACCGACTTCGCCGACGCCTGAGAATTCGCCGTTTGTCATAGAAAGGAAATCTCCCCCGATGGGTCCGAGCGCGCACAGGTAGCGCCTCTGCCGGCGGGCGTCCAGGGCACGGGGCGCGAGCTTGGGGCGTCGTCGCGGCGGACGACGGCGGGGCCGAGTCCGAGCTGGGTGAAGAAGTGGTCCAACGCGGTGAGGTGGGCGTTGACGGTATTCGACGCGCGGCGCAGCACGGTCTTCATGTGGGTCTGACGGACCCGCTTCAGCGCTGCGGCGTAGGCGGCGTGGATCGTGGTCGCTGCCCCCATTCCACCGCCCGGCGCGCCCTCGACCGAGCGGGCCATGCGCGCCGAGAACATCGAAAGCAACTACGAGTTGATCAAAACGGCTCGAACCCTACGTCCGCCCCGCCGCCGGCCAGTCCGAACTCGCCGACGCCACCCGCGCCGCCCTGACGGCCCACCTGCCCGAGCTCCTGCCCCACGCCGCCGACATCATCGACTACCTCGCCCTGTACTACGGGGTGGAGACCTGACCTGACCTGATCGCGACAGGCGCCCGGGCGCGAGCTGGACCGCACGTCGGCGGAGTCGCGAGCAGTCCGGCTGCCGGTCCTCGGTCGAGCGTCCGCCCAAGAACGCAGAATCCGCGCCGCCGTCCACATCGTGCACGCCCGCAAGTGAGACTCATCGGATACCAGGTTCCCGGCGGGCCCGACCGGGAACCACTGGGGCGAGGGCGTGGGGGACGTGAGGCATTCACCGTTACGTCATCCGAGGAGATCGGGGCGGACCAGCGAACGCCGCCGGCTCGTGTGGCAGGTGGCCATCGATCAACCGCGTGTCTTCAGCACTCCTTGGTAGGGACTTTCCGCCCTGTCCAAGGGCTCGACCTGCTGTGAAGACTGGCCTTCGGCACCATGACCGGCTTCGACCAGACTCATAGGGAGACGACGAATGGCCAAGGCGGAATCCGCTGCGACCGGCATCCCCTCTGGTCTGTCATCGGCAGAGTCGGCGGCGCGGCTGGCACGGGATGGGGCCAACATCCTGCCCGGGAAGCTCCCCGTCCCGCTCTGGCGGCGGGTCGCGGGCCAGCTTCGCGACCCCTTGATCCTCGTTCTGCTCGTGGCGGCGGCGTTGACCGCCGCCACGGGGGACTGGGCCGACATGGCCGTGATCATGCTGGTGATCGTCGTCAACGGTTCGGTCGGCGTGGTGCAGGAGGTCCGCGCCGACCGGGCGATCACGGCCCTGTCGCATCTCACGGCCCCGACGGCGCGTGTGATCCGTGACGGTTCCCAGGCGCAGGTTCCGGCGGCCGGCATCGTCGTCGGGGACCTTCTGGTGCTGGCCGAGGGCGACATCGTTCCGGCTGACGCCGAGGTGGTGGAGTCGGCGGCGCTGCTCGTCGACGAGTCGGCCCTGACAGGCGAGTCGGTGCCCGTGGACAAGGGGTTCGAGGACGTGGTGTCCTCGGGCACCGTCGTGGTACGCGGCCGCGGCCGGGCGGTGGTCACCGCGGTGGGGGTGGCGAGCGCGACCGGGCGCATAGCCTCCCTGATGGCCAAGGGAGCGGGTCTCACCCCGCTGCAGCGACGTCTGATGGGAGTCGGCCGCATGCTGGCCGGCGTCACCGTGCTGTTGTGCGCGGCCGTGCTGGCCCTCGGCCTGCTGCGCGGCCAACCCGTCGAGCTGATGGTCGTGACCGCGATCAGCCTGGTGGTCGCGGCCGTGCCCGAGTCGCTTCCCGCCGTCGTCACCTTGAGCCTCGCGCTCGGAGCCCGCCGGATGGCCGCCCGCAACGCCTTGGTGCGCAGGCTGCCCGCAGTGGAGACCCTGGGCTCGGTCACCGTTCTGGCCACCGACAAGACCGGCACCCTCACCGAAGGACGGATGGTCGTCCAGCGGATCTGGACGCCGTCCGGGGAAGCCACGCTCACCGGCTCCGGCTATGCCCCTGAGGGCGAGATCGTCCGAGACCGGCTTCTCGACGCCGAGGACCTCACCCACCTACTGGTCGCGGCGACGCTGTGCAACGACGCCAGGCTGTCTCAAGATCCCCGTGGAGAGTGGACGGCGCTGGGCGATCCGACCGAAGCGGCCCTGCTCGTGGCCGCCGCCAAACTGGACCTGGACCGGCCGCAGCTGCAACGGCGGTTCCCCAGACTCGCCGAGCGTCCCTTCGACAGCGGCCGAAAGCGTATGAGCACCGCGCACCGGCTCCTTGACGGCCGTGCCCGGGTGATCTGCAAGGGCGCACCCGAGGCGCTGCTGCATCCACCGGTCCTGGTCGACGACGCGGCGCTCCTGGCCCGCGCGGCCGAGCGCGCCGATCAGCTCGCCGAGGCCGGCTATCGGGTCCTGGCCGTCGCGAGGACCGATCTGGACGTCGTTCCGGAAACGGTCGAGGAGAGCGGACTGACGCTGCTCGGGCTGATCGCGATCCTGGATCCGCCGCGCCCCGCCGCGGCCGCCGCCGTGACCGCCTTCAAGCGAGCCGGGATCAGACCGGTCCTGATCACCGGCGACCATCCGGGAACCGCCCGTGCCATCGCCACCAGCCTGGGCATCATCGGCACCGGCGACCAGGTCATCGACTGCCGCGACCCCGGCGAAGCCGGTCAGACCCGCGCCGGCGTCTACGCCCGGGCCACGCCCGAGCAGAAACTCGACATCATCCAGAACATGCGCGAAAGCGGCGACATCCTCGCGATGACCGGAGACGGCGTCAACGACGGACCCGCGCTGCGACGCGCCGACATCGGCGTGGCCATGGGACGGCGCGGAACCGAGGTGGCCCGCCAGGCGGCCGACCTGGTGCTGGTCGACGACAACCTGGAAACCGTGGTGGCGGCCGTCGAGGAAGGCCGCCGGGTCTACGACAACATCCGCCGGTTCCTCGTCTACGGTCTGTCCGGCGGGGCGGCGGAGATAGCCGTCATGCTGCTGGGCCCGTTCGCGGGCCTCGCCCTCCCCCTGCTACCCGCCCAGATCCTGTGGATCAACCTGCTCACCCACGGACTACCGGGTGTGGCCCTTGGCGGCGAGCCCGCCCTGCCGGACACCATGGCGCGGCCACCCCGGCCGCCCGCGCAGAGCATCATGGGGGCCGGACTGTGGCTGCGCGTGATCCGCATCGGCATCGTCCTCACCGCCGTCACCCTCGGCGTCGCCATCTGGGCCTACCACACCGGACGTCCCTGGCAGAGCATGGCCTTCTTCGCCCTCGGCGCCACCCAGCTCGGCGTCGCGATCGGCTCCCGGACCCGCCCTGGATCGCTGGCGAACCCCGCGCTCCTCCTCGCCGTCGCCGGCGCTCTCGTCCTGCAACTCGCGGCGCTCTACCTCCCCCCACTTCGCGGACTCCTCGGCACCGAGCCGCTGGGCATGGCGGACCTGCTCATCGTCATCGCGCTCTCCACCCTCGGCTACGCCGCCGTACGCCTCGACCGGACACTGCACCCGACTCCACCGCGCGGCCCAGGCGATCGGCCAGTGGCCGCCTCACCTCTACATTCGCTCCCTCTGAACCACCAGGCCGACCCGGGCACCCGGTCATGACCGGGTGCGATGGCCGTCACTAGGGGGATCTTCGCCATCTGTCGCGCGAAAGAGTTGCAATCGCTGAGGTCTTACTCCAGAGCACACCGATCATCGCCAGCGATCCGCATGAACGAAACGCGGTCTGGTCAAGGTCTCATGTCGTCTTGATCGAGGACGTGATCCATGGCCATCCGGGGAAGGCTCCTGTCGAAGCTTCGGCGGACGCCGACCTGGTCGTGATCGGAGCCCGTCCGGGGCTGCGAGCCGTGTTCGGGCTGGACGCGACGACCGACACGGTCATCGATCACGCCTTGGCTCCGGTGGCCGTGGCCCGTCCTTGATCTGGACGTGGCACACGAAGAGTCTCTGCGTGGTTCAGGTGTTGGTGCGGGGTGATCGATGAGCGAGCCAGGCGAGGAACCGCGTGCGGGAATCGATCCGACCGAGCGCGTGGAATCACTGCTGCGCGACCTGCGTAGCACCCGGTCTGGGCTTTCCGCTCGTGAGGCGGCGCGCCGGCTGATCCACTACGGTCCGAACGAGCTCCGCCGCCGCGGAGGACGTCGTTGGCCGGGGGAATTGCTCCGGCAGTTCACCCATCCGCTGGCGTTGCTGCTGTGGGTGGCGGCGGTCCTGGCCTGGGTGGCGCAGATCGTCGCGGTCGCGGTGGCGATCCTCGTCATGATCGTGATCAATGCCGTGTTCGCGTTCGTCCAGGAGGTTCAGGCCGAGCGCGCGGTCGAAGCGCTGGCCGCTTACCTACCGCAGAAGGCCAGGGTCGTGCGTGATGGGCGAGTACAGCTGCTACCGGCCGCCGAGTTGGTCCCCGGCGACATCCTGCTGATCGCGGAGGGCGATCGGATCTCGGCTGACGCACGACTGATCGAAGGCGGCGTCGAGGTGGATCCGTCGACACTGACCGGTGAGGCGATGCCGGTGTTCCGCTCCGCGGAGCTCACCGACAGCAAGGTGGAACTGCTGCGGGCCCGGAACCTGGTGTTCTCCGGGACGAGCTGTACCGAGGGCGAGGCCCAGGCGGTGGTCTTCGCGACCGGGATGCGTACGGAGCTCGGACGCATCGCGGCGCTGTCGGAACGCGTCGAGAGAGAGGAGAGCCCGCTGGAAAGCCAGGTCCGCCGGGTGGCGTGGCTCATCGCGGCGATCGCCGTCGTCTCGGGGATCGCGTTCGTTCCGCTGGCGATGATCGGCGCGCACCTACCGCTCGGTGACGCGGTCGTGTTCGCGGTGGGATTGCTCGTCGGCAACGTTCCGGAGGGCCTGCTGCCGGTGATCACCTTGGCGCTGGCGCTGGGAGTGCGCGGGCTGGTACGGCGGGGGGCCGTGGTCAAGCGGCTGAGCGCGGTGGAGAGCCTGGGGGCGACGAGCGTGATCTGCACCGACAAGACCGGCACACTGACGGAGAACCGCATGCGGGTCACGACGGTCTGGACGGCGGCGGGCGCATACGACCTGACCGGCGGTGGAGCTCCGAACATCGCGGGTGATCCGGCGATCAGTGAGATGGCCGCCGTCATGGCCGCCTGCAACAACGCTCAACCGGGCGTCGAAGGCGAGCTGGTCGGCGATCCCACCGAGGTTGCGATGCTCGAGGCTGCGATCACTCTGGGCGAAGCCCGCGACACGGCTCAGCGGCGCCGTCGCAGGCTGCGCCAGTTCCACTTCGACCCGGTTCTGAAACTGATGTCGACGCTCGACGAGCGGGACGCGGACATGTGTGTGGATACGAAGGGAGCCCCCGAGGCCGTCCTTCCACGCTGCACCACCATCCTGGAAAGCGACCGGACACGGGCGCCGATCACTCCGGCGCGGCGCCACGACGTCGAGCGGCTCGTCGACTCCTACGCGCGGCAGGGGCTGCGGGTGCTGGCGGTGGCCGCCCGGCGCCTGCCGGGGCGAGGCGGTCGATCAGGGGTCGCCGTCCCTCCGCCGGCGGCACCCACCGCCGTCGGTGGACATGACCTCCCGGAACGCCGTGAACAGGCCGAACGGGAGCTGACCCTACTCGGGCTGGTGGCCATGCACGACCCACCGCGGCCAGGGGTCGCCGACGCCGTCCGGCACTGCCGTACCGCCGGCATCCGCATCATCGTCGTCACCGGCGACCATGCGCTGACGGCCGCGGCGATCGCGGCTCAGGTGGGGATCGTGGGCGCCCATCCGACAGTGGTGACCGGCGACCGGCTCGCCCGGATGTCTGAGGACGAACTCGATGCGCTGCTGCGCCGGAACCGTCAGCTGATCTTCGCTCGCAGTTCCCCGGAGGCGAAACTGCGCATCGCCGACGCCTTGCGGGCCGAGGGACACGTCGTGGCGATGACCGGCGACGGGGTCAACGACGCACCTGCGCTGCGCCGCGCCGACATCGGGGTGGCGATGGGACGTTCGGGAACCGACGTTGCGCGTGAGGCATCCACCATGGTGCTCACCGACGACAACTTCGCCACCGTCGTCGCCGCCGTGAGGACAGGGCGGCAGGTCTACGACAACATCCGCAAGTTCATCTGCTACATCTTCGCCCACACCACTCCGGAGGTCACTCCGTTCCTGGTGTTCGCCCTGGCAGGCGGTACGGTGCCGTTGCCGCTGACGGTACTGCAGTTGCTGGCCTTCGAGGTCGGCACCGAGACCCTCCCCGCGCTCGCGCTCGGGCGTGAGCCCGCCGAGCCGGGCCTCATGCGACGTCCGCCACGCGCACGCTCCGAGAGCGTCGTCCGCCTGCCGATGCTGCTGCGCGCCTGGCTCTTCCTCGGTGTGATCTGCGCCGTCCTTTCCATGGCCGGATTCTTCTACGTGCTGCTGCGGGCCGGCTGGTACCCCGGAGCGCCCACCGGTCCGGGTACGCGTCTTCACCATGCCTACCGGCAGGCGACCACGATGACGTTCCTCGGCATGATCGCCGGCCAGGTCGGCACCGCATTCGCCGTCCGGACCGAACGCGCTTCCCTGCGCTCGATCGGTGTTGTGTCCAACCCACTGTTGCTGTGGGGGATCGCGTTCGAGCTGGCGCTCGCCGCGATCTTCATCTACGCATCGCCGTTCCAGGCGCTGCTGGGCACCGCGTCGCTGACCTGGGACATGCTGGCCTTCGTCGTCCCGTTCCCGCTGATCGTCTGGGGCGCCGACGAGATCCGCCGGTACGTGCGCCGGCGGGACGGCCGGACGTCCCCGAACGAGCCGGGCGCTCGGTCGGCCACCGTGGTGAGAGGGGAACTTCGGACCAGAGAGAAGTAGGTCTCCTCTTCCTGCCCGAAGTGCGGGGTCAGCACGGCCGCACGCGTGCTCCCGATCATCTTGTGCCGGCGTCAGGAGGGATGGCGTCGGAGGACTCGACGGGGCGGCTCATGCCGGGCCGTCGGACGACCGCGCCTTCCCCGCACCATTCGATCAGGAAAACGGTGGCGTCGTCGCTGGTCCGTCCGCCGCGTTCATCCTTCAGCGTCCGGGACAACCATCGCACCGCCCCTCGGACGCCTTCCCTCGTCTGCTCCATCCGATGGACGCAGTCGATCAGCCGCTCCACACCGAACGGCTGCCCGTCCGCGTCACGCTCCTCGATCACCCCGTCGCTGTAGCACAGCACACGATCACGGCGTCGCAGCTCGAACTCGCGGACTCGAGGCGGCCGGCCGCCGAACCCGATCGGCAGAGTCGTCGGCCCCTCCAGCTGACGGACGACCCTGCGCTCACGGATCAGCAGGGGGGCCGGGTGGCCCGCGTTCACCAGTTCCAGACGTCCCGTGGAAATGTTCAGGTGCATCATCTGCCCGGTGACGAAGTGATCTGGCCCGAACTGATCGGCGATGGCCTGATCCATGAACGCGTACTTCTCCCCGAGGCTGATGCCGGCGCGCCTGGCATGCCGGAAGACGCTGACGGCGACGGTCGCCATCGTAGCGGCGTGCAGATCGTGGCCCATCGCATCGAATACAGCGACGTGCAGGACACTGTCGTTGAGGGCGTAGTCGAAGCTGTCCCCCGCGATGTCGTAGGCGGGCTCCAGGGCTCCGGCCACCTCGACCTGTGGGATGCACATCGCGAGCGGCGGCAGCAGCGACCACTGCATCTCGGCGGCCACACTCATCGGTTGTCGGCGCCGCACCTTGAAGAACTGGTCGGTATAGGACTGCTTGCTGGCGAGCATGCCGGCGACCACGACGCCCAGCCGGCCCAGCAACCGGCGGACGTCGTCGTCGCTGGCGTCAAGAGTGCACCCCAGCACACCCATCTGGTCACTCCCGGCGACCAACGGCAGGTATACCCGCACGCCGTCGGCCCTCGGCACCTCGACAACCCTCCCCTGCAAGAAGGCCGTTCCAGCGGGAGAGTCATCGATCGGCTCCGGTTCGGTGACCGCCAGACCACTTCCCGGCAGCGGCACCAGCAGCTCTTGCGTGTAGTCCTGCAGAAAGATCGTGACCTCGCGGCCGCCCAGCTTGGCCACTTGTTCGGCGACCAGTGGAGCGATCGACTGGGGCGGCAACCGGTGGGCCAGGTCCAGCGGGATCCCCAGCAGCCGTTCACCGAACCCTTCCGAGCGATCCGCTCCGCCTTCGCCAGGCGGCACCCCCTCGATTCCCATGGCCTCGCACCCCTATTGCTTCCTTCCCATCAAACGAGGCTCATTCCCGGGCAGGGCTCACCCGCACTGCGGTGACCTTGTACTCCGGGCACGCCGTGACCGTGTCGGAATGGCTGGAGGTGAGGGTGTTCACCCCGCTGGAGGGGAAATGGAAGGCGCAGAACGCCTGGCCGGGCGACGTCTCCTCGGTGAGTCTCGCGACGAGCTCGGCCCGCCCGTGACGGCTCTCCACGACGACCGGATCGCCGTCACGCAGGCCGAGCCGGGTGGCATCGGCGGGGTGGAGATCGAGCAGATCCACCGTGTCGAGCCGGAGATCATCCGTGCGCCGGGTCATGCTGCCGGAGTTGTAATGCGCCCAGCGTCGCCCGGTGACCAGCACCAGTGGGTAGCTGTGGTCCGGTTCCTCCCCTGGAGGCAGGTAGGGAGGAGAGGCCAGGTGAGCCAGCCCGTCGGGGGTGGCGAACCGCTCGCGGTACAGCCGCCCCTCCCCAGGCGCGCCGGCGTCCGTGCACGGCCACGGAACGGCACCTTCCCTATCCAGCCGCTCGTGGGTCAGCCCGGCGAACACAGGTGCGATTCGGCCGCACTCGGCCAGCGCGTCGGCCGGTGTGCGGCAGCCGAGATCGACGCCGAGTTCCGCGGCGAGTGCGTGGACGACGGCGAAGTCGGGCCGTGCCTCGCCGGGAGGGTCGAGCGCGGGCCGCACCCGCTGGAAACGGCGGTCGAAGTTGACGAAGGTGCCGTCCTTCTCCAACCATGACGCGACGGGGAACACCACGTCGGCGCGGCCGGCGGTCTCCGACAGGAAAAGTTCGTTGCAGACCACAAGTGGGCAGCTGTCCAACGCCTCCGCCACGCGGTCGGCGTCGGGATCGGTCGCGCAAACGTCCTCCCCGATCACCCACAACGCCCTCAGCACTCCCGAGCGCGCCGCAGCGAACATCTCCGGGATCCGCAGGCCCGGCCGCGCGGGCACCGGGACGCCCCAGACCGCCGCGGCCCGCGCCCGCGCCGCCGGATCGCCCAGCTTCTGGTAGCCGGGCAGGGCGTCGGGCAGGGCACCCATGTCGGAGGCTCCTTGCACGTTGTTCTGACCGCGCAGCGGGTTCACCCCGTATCCGATGCCAGGGCCGACCGCGCCGCGCAGGATGGCCAGGTTGGCCAGGGCGCGTACGCCGTCGGTGCCGTGCAGGTGCTCGGTCACGCCGAGCCCGTAGAAGATCGCGGGGCGTTCGGCCCGGCCGTAGAGCCGGGCGGCGGCGACGAGACCGTCCGCGGTGACGCCGGTGATCGCGGCCGCCCGCTCCGGCGGGTAGGCGGCGAGCAGCTCGGTGAGCTCCGGCAGACCGATGGCGTGCTCGCGCAGGAACTCCTGGTCGGTCAGGCCCTCGGCGAGCAGGACATGGGCCAGCCCGTGAAACAAGGCGACGTTGGTGCCGGGCCGGGGCCGCAGGTGCGTGTCGGCGTACCGGGCCAGCCCGACCGCGCGGGGGTCGATGACGATCAGACCCGCCCCGCGCAGGACGCGCTGCAACAGCCGGGCGCCGACCACCGGGTGGGCCTCGGCCGGGTTGGCGCCCACCACCAGCAGGCAGTCGGCCCGCTCCGCGTCCTCGAAGAGATCGGTGCCGCCCGCCAGGCCGAACGAGGCGGTCAGTCCGGCGGCGGAGGGCGCGTGGCACAGCCGGGAGCAGTTGTCGACGTTGTTGGTGCCGATCACCACCCGCATGAACTTCTGGATCAGGTAGTTCTCCTCGTTGGTGGCCCGGGCCGAGGAGATCGCCGCCACCGCGTCCGGGCCGCCTTCGGCGACCGCGGTGCGCATGCCGCGTGCCACATGCTCCAGCGCCTCCGCCCACGACACCGGTTCAAGGCGGCCGTCTCGCCGCAGCAGCGGCCGGGTGAGCCGGTCGGGCGATGCGACGAAGCCGTGAGCGAAACGGCCCTTGACGCACGCGTGGCCGCGATTGACGGGGCCGTCGTGATCGGGCAGGACGGCGGTGATCTCCCCGTTCCGCGTCAGCACCTCCAGCGAGCATCCGACCCCGCAGTAGCCGCAGGTTGTGCGAGTACGCATCGGAGCCGCCCGCGAGGCGCCGACCGGCAGGCCGGGCTCGGTGAGCGCGCCGGTGGGGCAGGTGTCCACACAGCCGCCGCAGGCGACACAGTCGGAGTCCGCCCACGATCCGCCGGTGCCGGGGGCGACCACCGTGTCCGCGCCCCGTCCGGTCAGGGTGAGGGCGAAGGTCCCCTGGACCTCGGCACACATCCGGACGCACCGGCCACAGGCGATGCACAGGTCCCGGTCCAGGTGAACGTAGGGATGACTGTCGTCGCGGCCCCGCTGGTCTTCCGCCTGGGCCGCCTCCGGCCCGATGCCCAGCGTGTGGCAGACCCGGGCCAGCTCGGTCCCCTCAACGCCGGCGGCCAGCGCCCGGGGCGGGAGCGCCGAGACGATCAGCTCGACGGACTCCCGGCGCAGTGCGCGCAGTTCCTCGCTTCGCGCCCCGATCCGCATGCCGTCCCTTGCGGGGGTCACGCAGGCGGCCACCACGTTCCCGCCGACCCTCACCAGGCACGACCGGCAGGAGCCTGCCGGGGTCAACCGATCGTCGTGGCAGAGCGCGGGCAGTTCGACTCCGGCCGCCCGTACGGCGTCGAGCAACGACGCCCCGTCGGCCACCGTGACGGCCATGCCGTCCACGTCGACTCTCACCGCCGGCCCCGCCGGGGCCCGTCATATGCCCCTGGGCCCGTGCTGGAGACGATGCCGCCCCTGAGCGCGACCACCGCGGGCCGTGGCCGGCGCCTCCTGCCGTTCACCGGTCCCACCCCGTGAGCTCGTCACCGTAGGCGCGGGCCAGACTGCGTACGGCGGCCGGTACCCGGCGGCCGAACGCGCACAGACTCGCCTCACCCATCACCCGGAGCAGCCGCGCGTACTCCTCCCCCGGCACGCCGCGCGAGGTGATCTCCAGGCCTCGCCGAGATCCCACGCGGCACGGTGAGCAGGCCCCGCAGCTCTCCGCGGCGGCGAACTCCCACACGTGCCGCAGCACCTCCTCGGGCGCCACCCGGTGATCGAATGCCACCAGACCGGCGTGACCGAGGGCCGCTCCGCGCTCCGCCAGCGCCGCCTCGGTCAGCGGCACATCCAGCTCGTCCGGGGCCAGGAACCCGCCCAGAGGCCCGCCGACCTGCAGCACCGCCAGCTCTTCTCCTTCTCGCAGCCCGCCGCCCAGTTCGGTGACGATGCGTGCCACGGGCGTGCCGAGTTCCACCTCATAGCAGCCGGGCCGGGCGAACCTTTCCGACAAACACACCAGCTTGGTGCCCGTTTCGGCCGGCGTGCCGCGCCGGGCGTACGCCTGGCCGCCGTGCCCGGTGATCCACGGCACGGCGGCCAGCGTCTCGACGTTGTGCACCACGGTCGGGGCGTCCCAGAGCCCGTGCTGCGTGGGATACGGCGGGCGCGGGCGCGCGCATCCCCTGCCCCCCTCCAGACCGGCGATCAGCGCGGTCTCCTCACCCGCCACGTAGGATCCCGCCCCTTCCACGATCCGGACATCCAGATCGACGGCGCTGCCGTGGACCGCCCTCCCCAGATGCCCCTCCTCGTACGCCCGCCGGGTCGCCTCCCGCATCCGCGCCAGAGCACCCGGGTACTCCGAACGCACCAGCACAAGCCCCGTGCGGGCGTGGCAGGCGAAGCAGGCCAGAGCCAGCCCTTCCAGCACCCGCTGCGGATCGAGCTCCATCAGCAGCCGGTCGGCGTAGGACCCCGGATCGCCCTCGTCACCGTTGGCCACCACGACCGTCTCCGGCGAGCCGCCCGCCGCGGCCCACTTGGCCGCCACAGGGAACCCTGCCCCACCCCGCCCGCGCAGCCCCGAGGCCTCCACTTCCGCGCGCACTCGCCCTGGCGCACTTCCGCGCACCGTTTCCGGCCACATCCGCCAGGAAGGCTGCCCGGCGACGATCCCGGCGAGCAGTACGGGATCACCTGTCACGTCGGCGGCGGGGATGGCGGGGGCTCGGGCAGGAACGCGACCACACAGCTGGCCGGCGAGGTCCGCACCCGTACAGGGCGTGTCACCGTCGAGACAGGCCGGGCTCGCGTAGCAGAACCCCAGGCAGCGCACGGTCTGCAGCGACACGGCCCTCACCGGTTCGGCGCCGTCGGCCACGGCGCCGAGCGCGTCCTCGACCTCGGCGACGTGCCGTCCGCCGCGCGCCGCGAAGCACGCCGCGGCCGCACAGACCCGTACGTGACGCCGGGCGCGCGGGACCGCGAGATCGGCGTAGTAACCGGCCGGGCCCAGGCCGGCCGCCGCGGGCAGGCCGAACCGTCCGGCGACTTCGGGCGCCCAGCGTCGCGCGCCGCCGGGCGCACTGATCGCGGCATCGGCAAGGGCGTCCAGCAACCGGACGCCCGGACGTCCACGCCGGTCCGCCAGCGCCCGAAACGCGTCGAAGCGACCATCGGGCCTCATAGCCCCATCATCCGCGTGGCACTCAGCCCCGATGAGGATGAGATCCCGGCTTGGACAACTCTTGGGCTTCCACTGCCGGATCGAGACCCTGCTCGGCGCCCTCACCGCGCCGGCCGGCATCCATGCCGCTCTCGCCGTCTCCTCCAGTGACAACAGGCCCTGGCCGCAGGGGTAGTAGGCCTCTGAATTGCGCGTCATCCATGACGCAGGCTCGAATCATGCTTCGCTGCGAGGACGACGGATGCGATGTGCTCCTGCGTGACGGCGGGATCGCGCACGTCCGGCCGTTGCGGGTGTCCGATCGGGACGCTCTGCACGCGCTGGTGAGCCGGTCATCCGAGCGCTCGGCATACCTGCGGTTCTTCACCGGCGGGCTCGGCACGGCCCGCGCCCACATGGATCACCTGCTCGGCCCTGCGTACCGCGGTCATGCACTGGTGGCACTTGTCGCCGGCCGGGTGGTCGGGGTCGCGGAGTACGTCCCCGACGTTCATCGTCCCGAGGCCGACATCGGGATCCTGCTTGATGACCAGGTACACGGTCTTGGACTCGGCACCCTGCTGCTGGAGCACATCGCCCTCGACGCCTCCCAACGGGGGATCGAGCGGCTGACGGCCAACGTCCTCGCGGGCAACCGGCCGATGCTGCAGGTACTCGGTGACCTGGGCCTGCCGGTCGAACGGCGATGCCGGCAGGGCGAGATCGAATTGCGTATCGGCCTGCATCCCACGGCTGATCTGCTGGAGCAGATCGAAAGGCGAGCGCACGAGGCCGAACGCAACTCCCTGGCCTACATGTTCTCCCCTGCTTCGGTCGCCGTCGTAGGGGCCGGCCGGAACTCGGCGAGTGTGGGACACCGTGTACTGCGCAACCTGATCGACGGCGGCTTCTCCGGACCCGTGCATCCAGTGAACCCCGGCGCCGCGCAAGTGTGCGGCCTCCCGGCCTACCCCACCGTGTCGGCCGTACCGGGACCAGTAGAGCTCGCCGTGATCGCGACCCCGGCCGGCACGGTGCCCGAGGTCGCCAGGGATTGTGCGCGACACGGTGTCCGAGGTCTGGTCGTGGTGAGCGCAGGATTCGCGGAAGCCGGGAACAAGGACCTGGAAGATCGGTTGCTCAGGATCTGCCGAGAGGCGGGGATGCGCCTGGTGGGTCCGAACTGCCTGGGCATTGCGAACACCGCCGCTGCACTGAACGCCGGCTTCATGCCCAGCCTGCCGTCTGAAGGCCGGCTGGGGCTGATGTCGCAGTCGGGCGCAGTGGCGGTCGCCCTGATCGAGCGAGCCCGCGAGCTGGGACTCGGCGTCTCCTCGTTCGCCTCTGTGGGGAACAAGGCCGACGTCAGCGGCAACGACCTGCTCGAATACTGGGAGGACGATCAGGCCACCGGCGTCATCGCCATGTACATGGAGTCCTTCGGCAACCCGCGCCGCTTCGGCCGCATCGCCCGCAGAGTCAGCGCACGCAAACCGATCATCGTCGTCAAGAGCGGGCGCAGCGCGTCCGGCGGCCGTGCCGTCCGGTCGCACACCGCCGCCGCCGCGACGCCCGACAGAGCAGTGGACGCACTGCTCCGGGCGTCGGGGGTGATCCGCGAGGACAGCGTCCAGGACATGCTCGACACCGCCAGACTGCTGGCCTTCCAGCCCCTGCCCACCGGGCGGCGGGTCGCGATCGTGGGCAACTCCGGCGGTCCGGAGGCCATCATGGCCGACGCCTGTGAGCAGCAAGGACTTTGCGTCCCGGAACTCTCCACCGTCACGCAGGACGCCTTGAGAACGCGTCTTCGCGCGGCCGCGGCCGTCGGCAACCCTGTCGACCTGACCGCCGGCGGCGACGCCGGGGAGTTCGCCGCGGCGATCGAGATCGTCCTGGCCGATCCCGGGGTCGACGCCCTGTTCGCCGTCTACACGCCCCCGTTCGGCTCGGGTCTGGCGGCGACGCGAGATGCCGTCGGGACCGCCACGGCGGGGTCGGTCAAGACCGTGCTCGCCTGCGTCATGGGGCGTGACGGTCTCATCGACGGCCGGATTCCCTGCTATGCCTTTCCCGAGCAGGCGGTCCACGCCTTGCGTCGTGCCGCCGACTACGCCGCCTGGCGAAACCGCCCCTCTGAGCCGCCGGAGAGAACCGGCGGAGCGGACCTCAAGAGGGCTCGGGCGATCATCGAGCAGGACCTGGCGGCGTACCCGCAAGGACGCTGGCTCGACACTCCTCTCGCCACGAGGCTGCTGTCGTACTACGACATCTCGGTCGCCGATTCCGTGACGGTCGACGGCCCTGAGACCGCGGCCGAGGCCGCCGCCTGGGTCGGACTTCCGGCGGTCGTCAAGGCCACCGGGCCGGAGATCGTGCACAAGACCGATGTCGGGGGCGTCCGGCTGGGCCTGCGCAAGCCGGAGGAGGTCCGGCAGGCGTACCGGGAGTTGGCCGAGCGAATCGGCCCTGCCATGACCGGCGCCGTCGTACAGCACATGATGACCGGCGGCCTTGAGATGATCGTCGGTGGCGTCGCGCACGAGGCGTTCGGGCCTCTCATCATGGTCGGTCTCGGCGGCACCATCACCGAGCTTCTCTCCGACCGCGCCTTCCGGGTGCCGCCGATCAGCGACGCTGAGGCCGCACGAATGATCGGAGAGCTTCGATGCGCACCGCTGCTCTCCGGCTATCGAGGAAGTCCTCCCCTAGACGTGAAGGGACTGAAGAACCAGATCGTGCGGCTCGGTCATCTCATGGACGACCTGCCGGAGATCGCCGAGGTCGATCTCAACCCCGTCATCGTCACACCGACCGGTGTCACAGCGGTGGACGCGCGCGTCCGGCTGGCGCCCGACGCCGGAAGGCCGTCCCTGTTCCGCCGAAGACTGCGCTGAACCGTGGGGGCCGGCCAAGACCGCCGGTCCATCGGACATTCCCTTGCCGTCGACCGGAGGACCACCTGACAGCTGGGTATATCTGGAAAGCAGGCCGTTGGAGCTACAAGGGACGCATTCCTCCGCGGGTCTGACGACATGCCATCGCCGAACCAGTGCGCCATGACTGGGGCGCATGTCTTCGGCATCCACTTCGACGGGGGCATGATGCTCACAAGACGAGAGTTCCTGAGAAATGGGGCGAGCGGTGCCGTGCTCCTCGTCTCTGGCACGATCCCGTACCTGGGCGGAGCGGCGGCCGGCCTGATGAATCCGGCGTCGATCGCCAAGTACGTCACGCCACTGGCCATCCCACCGGTGATGCCGTCCCTGGCCTCGGCAGACGGCGCCGGCGACCGGTATGTGATCGGTGTACGGCAGTTCCGGCAGCAGATCCTGCCTCCTGGAAACCCGCCCACCACCGTCTGGGGGTACGGCTCGGTCCATCACCCCCGGACCTTCAGCAGCCCGGCATTCACCCTGGAGGCCACCGCCGGCCGCCCGGTACAGGTCGAATGGGTCAACGAGCTGGTAGACGGCGGCGGAAACTATTTGGGGCACCTGCTGCCGGTTGACCCCACCTTGCACTGGGCCAACCCACCCGGCGGAAGGACGGGGCGGGATTCGCGGCCCACGTTCACCACCACCCCCGGCCCCTATCGCGGACCGGTCCCGATCATCACCCACCTGCACGGCGGCGACAGCGTCGACCGCTATGACGGCCACCCCGAGGCGTGGTACCTGCCGGCGGCGCGGAACCTCCCGGCGGGATACGCGACGGAAGGCAGGCAGTACGCGGATTTCGGCGCGGAATCCGTCGACCGGGACGGCACGCGGTGGCATTCCGGCTCGGCCGTCTTCCGGTACGACAACGACCAGCGCCCGGCCACGATGTGGTACCACGACCACACCCTGGGGATCACCCGGCTCAACGTCTACGCCGGGATGGCCGGCTTCTACCTCCTGCGGGGCGGCCCGGACGACCTTCCACCGGGCGTCCTGCCGGGACCGGCGGCCGCGGAGCGCAACGATGAGCGGACACGCCACCACGAGATCCCGATCGTCGTCCAAGACCGGTCCTTCACCGCCGACGGCTCGCTCCTCTATCCGGTGAGCCGCAACCTGTTCGACCGTCTCCCCGGCCCTTACATCCCGCACAGCGACCTGCCGCCCATCTGGAACCCGGAATTCTTCGGCGACACCATGATGGTCAACGGCCGCACCTGGCCTTTCCTGGCCGTCGAGCCGCGCCGCTACCGCCTCCGCTTCCTCAACGGGTGCAACGGCCGGGTCCTGGACATGAAACTCGTCACCAACCCGGTGGCCAGGCGTCCGGCGAGCCCGGTCCTGCCCTTCTGGCAGATCGGGTCGGACGGCGGGTTCCTGCCGAAGCCCGTGCGGCTGGCCCGCCTTCTGCTCGCTCCGGCCGAGCGGGCCGACGTGATCGTCGATTTCGCCGCCTTCCCGGCGGGCACGAAGCTCTACCTCATCAACGAGGCTCCCGACGGCCCGTTCCGAGGGGACCCGCGGGACCGGCCGGCCGATCCCGCGACCACGGGCCAGGTGATGAAGTTCGTGGTACGACCGCTCGCCGGGCGGGACGGGACGGTGCCGCCAGACCAGCTCACGCTCCCCTCGTTCACGCCGGTCGGCACGGCGAGCAGGACGCGCAGAGTGGCGCTGCTGGAAAGGAACTCAGCGGTGGTCGACAACGCGGGACCGGTAGCGGCCCTGCTCGGCACCATGGAGGGAGGCGTGAAGGCGAGGATGTGGAGCGACCCCATCACCGAGAACCCGGCGGTGGGCGCCACCGAGGTCTGGGAGATCCACAACTTCACCAAGGACGCCCACCCCATCCATGTCCACGAGGTCGAGTTCCAGGTCGCCGACCGCCGGCCGTTCAACGGCACCGCCCGCCCGGCCGAGCAGTCCGAGACGGGATACAAGGACACGGTGATCGCCTACCCGAACCAGATCACCAGGATCCGCATGACGTTCGACCGCGCCGGCCTGTACGTGTGGCACTGCCACGTCCTCGAACACGAGGACAACGAGATGATGCGCCCCTACCGCATCGGCGACTGACGATGCGGCGTCGCCAGACCAGCGCCCCGCACTGTCAGGCGGAGTTATCCACAGTTTCCACAGACTCGTACACAGGTTCGAATACGATCTCCATGGGCGCCGGCGGGACCGGCGCAGGGGTGTGCAGGACGATGGCGTAGTCGTCGGTGCCGTGCGGGCCGGCATCGGGGCGGACCTTGAGATGGCCTGCGGCTCCAGCTACGGCGGAAGGCCCGGTAAGCGGGTCGAGAGCCCGCAAACAGGAATGAGCGGGAGCAGCCCCCGCCGTCTCGTCCACGGTGCTCGCGATCAAGGACATGGCCATCGGAGAGAACGCCGGGCCGTGACCGGCCTCGACCGACCCGAACCACGAAATATGCGACTTAATCGAGGATTCGGACGTCGTTGACGAGTGGGCGTGTGGAGCGTCGCCGCACTACTGCCGAACAGGCGCGGAGCCCGTCAGCGTTCTATGTCCCATCTGAACGCCGCGGCCCCGTGGGTCGCGCCTTCGCGGAGGTAGAAGCGATGCGCCTCGGCTCGTGCGACGCCGGACTCCAGGAAGACGTAGTCGGCGCCGTGATCTTGTGCCCACGTCCTGGCGGTCGTCAGCAGGGCGGCGCCGACGCCTCGGGAGCGCCATTCGGGGTGCACCGCGAGGTCCTCGATCGAGGCCCGGCGACCGAACCGCACCGACAGGATGTCCAGATAGACGCTGGCCACTCCGACCAATCGATCCTGATGCGAGCGCGCTTCGAACAGCGCGGCGTTCTCGTCGGCCAGGACCTGGGCGGTGCGCTCGACGGCGCGGTCGCGGTCCCAATCTGGGGGACGGCTGCCGGGCGGGGCGAAGAGCCACTCAAGCCCCGTCACGAACTCGGCCTCGGCGCCTGGCTGGGACCGTCGAACCTGGATGTTCATCGGAGCCTCATCGGGGTGCGCCGGCCGGATCGGCTGGGCGGTCTCGGAGCCGGAGGGACGTCGGGAACCCACCGCCGAACATCGGCACGCCGGCGTCCGGTGGGCACCATCTCGCTCCTCACTCACGTGGAATGGGCGCGCCCACGTTAGCGCACGGCGCGATGCCGCACCTGCGCATCCTGGCACCGCGCTGATCGCCGTCCGGCCGGTCATTCCTCGTCGAGGGCCTGCAACCGGGTGGTGAGGTCGCTCGCGAAGCGCTCGAGAAGGCTGCCGAAGGCCCGGCGATCCTGCTCGGACCAGCCTGCGAGGGCGTCGCCGAACCAGTTGAGGACGGTCTGCAGGTAGCGGCCGACGACGGCGGCTCCCTCGGGCGTCTGCTCGATCAACCGGGCCCGCTGGTCGTGCGGATCCGGGACCCGGCGCGTCAGGCCGCGCCGCTCCAGCTCATTCAACTGCCGGGTGACGTGCGGTCCTACGACCTGCATGCGCGTGGCGATCTCGCCGACGCGCAGCGGGTGGGCGGCCATCTGCAGCGTGACCAGGACCGACATCGCGGGCCGGTCCAGGGCGACACCGGCCGCATCCATGGCGCGTTCGATGAGCCGGCTGCGGTTCAGCACGTTGCCCAGTTGCATCAGGCGGGGCAGCACCGCGAGCACGTCGAGTTCGCCGTCGTCCGCGTCGTCCGCGTCGTCCGTGGTCGACGATCGTGTGTCAGCCATCACACTCCATTAGATACCTAAGTTAGGTATATAGTTACTCCAGGGCCCCGGGAACCGAGCACCTGCCCGTACCCGGGGAAAGGCTACCTAAGGTAGCTATCCATTATGGAGGAGGAGCGAATGAGCACAACGTCGAAGGGCCGGGTGCTGATCTCCGGGGCGAGCATCGCCGGGCCCGCGCTGGCCTACTGGCTGCACCGGTACGGCTTCGAGGTCACGGTCGTCGAGAAGGCGGGCGCGGTGCGCGGCGGCGGGTATCCCATCGACATCCGCGGCACCGCGCTCGAGGCCGTCCGGCGGATGGGCGTGCTTCCCGCCCTCCAGGCGGCTCACATCAACACCCGGCGGATCACCTTCCTCAACCCGGACGGCAGCGTGATCGCCGCCGTCGACGCCCAGTCCATGGCGGGCGGGGCCGAGGTCCGCGACCTGGAGGTGCGCCGCGGCGACCTCACCGAGATCCTCTACGACACCATCCGCGACGAGGTCGAGTTCTTGTTCGACGACACCATCACCGCCCTCGACGCCCGCGCGGACGGCGTCGACGTCACCTTCCGCGGCGGGGGCCGGCGCACGTTCGACGTGGTCGTCGGCGCCGACGGACTCCACTCGCACACCAGGGGCCTCGTCTTCGGTCCCGAGGCGCGGTTCCACCGGTATCTCGGGTACTGCTTCGCCGGCTTCACCATGAGCAACGACCTGGGGCTCTCGCGCGAGGGCGTCATGTGGAACACCCCGGGCCGGTCAGCGGCTCTCTACGCCGTCGGCGACGGCGACACGGTGCACGGGTTCCTGAGCTTCAGCCGGGCGGAACCGCCGTTCGAGGCCTTCCGGGACCCCGACGCGCAACGCGACCTCGTCGCGTCGATCTTCGCTGACGACCAGTGGGAGGTCCCGCGCCTGGTCGCGGCCATGCGCACGGCCGACGATCTCTTCTTCGACGTCGTCAGCCAGATCCGGATGCCCCGGTGGTCCGCCGGCCGGGTCGCCCTCGTCGGCGACGCCGCCCACGCCCCCTCGTTCCTCACCGGACAGGGGTCGAGCCTCGCCCTCGTCGACGCCTACCTGCTCGCCGGGGAACTGGCTACGAACCGCGACCACGTGGCCGCGTTGAACGCCTACGAACAGCGTGCCCGAGCGTTCGTCGAGATGAACCAGGCACTCGTCAGGGAAGGCGACGCCACCCTCTTCCCCGGTACCGACGAAGCCCTGGCGCGACGCAACCGGATGCTGCGCGGCCTGACCGTCATGCCCGCCGGGGAGGGGCGACCCGAACACTCGGCGCTCACCCTCCCGGACTTCGCCGGCACCCGGCCGGCAGGCATACCGGCCACTTAAGGGTCCGGTGGTGGCGGGTGGCTTCGTGCCGAGGGCGGGCGGGAGCCGGCCGCGCAGTAGGCCGAGATCACATGTTCCAGCACCCGGCAGACGGGCTCCACGCCGAACCGGTCGCGGTGGGCGCCGGCGCGGGCGCCGGTCAGACCGTCGTGTTATCGTTCGGGCGACGTACGAAAGCCACAGCCTGGTAGGTAGTCCGGGCGGCGCCTGGCCATGGCGCCCGTACAAGTGCCCGATCGGGCCACCGGTGCGTCCTTTGTCGAACCACTCAGCAAAGGGCCACTCATGTCCACACTCGGTAAAGTGCTCATCATCGGCTCCGGCCTCGGCGGCCTGACGCTCGCGCGGTCCCTGCGGGGCGGCGCGATCGACGTCGCCGTCTTCGAACGCGACGCAAGCCCGTGGGACCGGCCCCAGGGCTACCGCCTCCATCTCGACGACGACGCCGTCAATGCCGCCCGCGAAGTGCTCCCCGGCCATCTGATCGCGCTGTTCGAGGCGACCTCGCAGTTCACCGAGCCCTTCACCGCGATCCTGAGTACGGATCTGTCCGTCGTCAAGCGTCTGCCCTCCCACGACGACCACGGGGACCACGGGGACGTCTGGCCCGACCGCGGGAACAGCGTCCACGCGAACGTCGATCGCGCCACACTGCGCCAGATCCTCATGTCCGGCCTCGATGACGTCGTCCACTTCGGCAAGAAGCTGGAGCGCTACGAGAACACCGCGGACGGCGTCACCGCGTACTTCAGCGACGGCACCACCGCGCACGGAGACGTCCTCGTCGGCGCGGACGGCGTCCGCTCGGCCGTGCGCGCCCAGCGCGCCCCGCGCCTGACCACCGTCGACGCGGGCATCACCGCCATCTACGGACGGCTGCCCCTGGACGCCGCCCGGCTGCGCGTACCCGTGGAAGCCCTCACGGACATCTTCGCCATCGCCTCCGACGACCGGAAGGTGTTCCTCGGTCTGGGCTCGGTCCGATTCCCCACCGCGCCCGCGAAGGCCGCGGCGCACTGGTCACCGGGCACCGCCATGCGCGATCAGGACGACTACGTCGTGTGCGTCGTCGGCGGACGCCACCGGTTCTTCCCCGGCGCCGACGACCTGTCCGGGGAACGACTGCGCGACCTCGCGGCCGGCACGGTGGCGGACTGGCACGGCCAGGCCGCCGACCTCGTCCGCCAGGGCGACGCCGAGGCGTTCTTCCCGGTCCGCATGCACACCAGCGTTCCCGGCAGCCTGGACGCGCCCACCAACGTCACGCTTCTGGGAGACGCCGTCCACGCCATGACGCCCACCCTGGGACGGGGCGCCAATCTCGCCATGCGCGACGCCGCCCTGCTGGGCCGCGCGCTGCGCGCCGTCGCCGCCGGAGACGGCGAGCTCGGCGAAGCCCTGTCCCGCTACGAGCGCGACATGACCGCGTACGGGTTCTCCGTCGTGCGCGAGGCCGCGCGGATCGGCGAGCAGCGCATGGCGCAGAACCCGCTGCCCGCGTGAGCGGCTGTTCACGCCGCCGAGCTGCCCGAGCTGCGTGATGAGCGACCAGCACTCACGGAGATAGCCGTTTCAGCGGTGTTGGCGTTCTTTGTTCTTAATCATCCTGCTTGTCGTTCAAGTCGCGTTCAGGGCGCCCTCCGAGACTGCTCGTCGCACCCGAGGTAGTGGACGAAAGGCGTCACGATGCAAGACAGGCAGATTGAGGACCCCGAGGGCACGGGAGTCTCCCGGCGCCAGTTGGCCAAGTTCGTCGGCCTCGGGGCGACGCTGGTCGCCGCGAACTCGGTCATGGGCGCCGGTCCGGCGGCGGCCGACGACGATGACGAGCGCCAAGGCCAGAGCCGCGGCAACGACCGCGCCCGCATCTGGCGGGCCGGCGACCACCATGTGCATTCGGAGTACAGCGGGAACTACGACACCTCCACCAATCCGCCGAAGTTCATCAAGGGCGCCGACGCGGTGTACCCGATCGTCACCAACGCGATCATGGCGAAGAACTTCGGCCTGACCTGGGCGATGTGCACCGACCACGGCGGGCCGACCCACTCGAAGGTGAACCTGGAGCAGGCCTACCCCGACCTCCTGCGCTCCCGCCGCCTGGTTCCCGAGGTGCTGCAGTTCTGGGGCATGGAGTTCGACGCCCCGGCACTGGACCACCACACCCTGATGATCCCGCACCACGACGGCGAGGCGCAGCAGCTGTTCGAACTGGAGAGCCGCTTCGCCAAGAACGACCCCTTCCCCGCCGACCCCGGCCGCGACACCGAAGCCAAGATGATCGAGTTCCTGACGGCCGCGCAGGCCATGCCGCACAAGCCGCTGGTCCTCGCCCACCACGCCTCGCGCTCAGCGACCGGCCTGGGCGTCTACGGCCAGGACACGCCCAAGGAATTCCGCAACGGCAACAACATCGCGCCGGACATCTACGTCGGCTTCGAGGGCGCGCCCGGCCACCAGGCCGGCCCGCTCAACGGCGGCGCGCGCGGCGGGTACGGCAACCACCCCACCTACGGCGGCTTCGACCAGATGACCGCCCGCGTCGGCGGCCTGTGGGACTCGCTGCTCGGCGAGGGCCGGCGCTGGTGGATCACCGCCACCTCCGACTCGCACGTGCACTGGACCCGCGGCGGCTCGGACTTCTGGCCGGGCGAGTACAGCAAGACCTACGTGCACGCCCGGCAGGACTACGCCGACATCATGGACGGTCTGCGCAACGGGCGGATCTGGGTCACCACCGGCGACCTGATCACCAGCCTCGACCTCACCGCGAGCGGCCAGGGCCGCGAGGCGGCGATGGGCGAGACCCTGACGGTCAGCCGCCGCAACCGCGCCGACGTCGACATCGAGATCCGATTCCGGCCGCTCAACGGCAAGAACGGCAACGGCGAGCGTCCCGAAGTGCGTCGCGTCGACCTGATCGTCGGCCAGGTCACCGGCCCCAACGCCAACCTCGGCGCCGACACCAACCCCACCACCAAGGTGGCGGCGCGGTTCGGCCCCCGCGACTGGCGCCGGTCCGGCCAGGACTACGTCATCAAGTACACCCTCCGCGACGTGGAGGGCGACTGCTACGCCCGGGTGCGCGGCACCAGCACCGACGAGCAGGAGCCGCTCGCCGACGGCAAGGAGAGCCCGTGGGAGGACCTGTGGTTCTACTCCAACCCCGTCTTCGTACGGATCCGCTAGCAACCCGCTGATCGGCCCACGGGCGTCGCGCCCGCCGGGCCGGATCATCGGCGTATGACGTGACCTCCGCACCCCGCGGAGGTCACGTCATACGCGCGGTGGAGTGAACCTTTCACCGAGTTCGACATCGCGTTGTGTCGCGCGGCGACCGCCACGGCCTCGTCCATGACCAGAGCGCGGATCAGTGGGCACGCACCATCCCTGTCGACGGAGTCGCCACCGGCAGCCTGTCGGACTTCGCCGCGCCGGCGGGTGCGAGGGCTGTCGCCGCCGCGACAAGGGCTCCGGCTACTCGGCAGCTATATCAATCTCTGTCACGATAAGGGGCATGCCCGTCCTGCGCCTGTTGCGCGCCACCGCGTTCGCGGTGGTGTGCGTGGCGGTGTCGCTGGGCATGCACGCGCTGGCCGGAGGCGCCGCCATCGGCGCGGCGGTCTTCATCGGGGTGACGGCGCTCGTGACGGGTGGCGCCTTCCTCCTCGCCCGGCGGCAGCGGGGGCTCGGAACCCTGCTCGCCGCGGCGTTCGCCGCCCAGTACGGGCTACACCACCTGTTCTCGCAGGCCGCGACGCAGCCGCCGCCGGACGCCTACCACGGGCACGGCCGCCTCGCCGTGGGTGTGGCGATGCTGCTGGCGCACACCGTGACGGCGCTGCTGTCCGCGCACTGGCTGGAACGCGGGGAGACGGCGCTGGCCACTCTGCTGCGCCTGCTCGTCGCCGTCGTGGTCACCCTGCTGGTGCGGGTGGTCGCGCCGTCCGCGCCGAGGCTCCTTCCGCGGCCCTCCGGGAAGAGCGGGTCCTCGTTCGTCACCCGGCTGCTCGCCGCGACCGTCTCCCGGCGCGGCCCGCCGGCGGGAATGTTCGCCATCTGATCCGGGCCACGTGCCCGTGAGACGTTCATCGGCACGGGCCGTCCCGGTCCGCGCCGGTTCGGCGCCTGCGCCGTACCGCGGGCCGGCTCTCTGTACCGCGGACCGGCTCTCTGTATGGCGGGCCGGTACCGCGGGGCCGGCCGCCACCACGGCGGCCGTGTTCGCGGATCCGGGCAGCGCGGCGCCCTCATGACGAACCCCGCCGAGGCGTGCGTCCGCCTGTGCGCGCCTCCGTGAACGGAGACCTTCCATGACCTCTGACGTGCGCGAGCTTCAGCCTGCTCCTCAACGCTCCCCTTCCACCGCCTGGCCGGCGACGCGGGCGTTGTTGCTGCGCCTGCACTTCTACGCCGGCATCCTCGTGGCCCCCTTCCTGCTGGTGGCCGCCACCACCGGCCTGCTGTACGCCGCCTCCTTCCAGCTCGAGAAGGTCGTCCACGCTCACGAGCTCACCGCTCCGCCTCCGCCCGCCGGGCAGGCGCCGCTCCCCCTGGCGCGGCAGATCGCCGCCGCCCGGCAGGCGCACCCGCAGGGGACGATCGGCGCCGTACGGCCCGCCTCCGAGCCGGGAGAGACCACCCAGGTCCTACTCGACGCGGAGGGCCTGCCGGAGAGCACCCGGCTGGCGGTCTTCGTCGACCCGTACACCGGTCAGGTCCGGGGCGTGCTTCCGAGCTACGGCAGTTCCGGCGCGCTTCCCGTGCGCGCCTGGATCTCGGGCTTCCACCGCCACCTGCACCTGGGTGAGCCCGGACGCCTGTACAGCGAGCTGGCGGCCGGCTGGCTGTGGGTCGTCGCGCTCGGCGGCGTGGTGCTGTGGCTGAGCCACCGTCGCCGCACCCTGCGGCCCGGCCGCAAGGCGCAGGGCCTGCGCCGGACCCTGTCGTGGCACGGCTCGGTGGGCCTGTGGATCACCGTCGGCCTGCTGTTCCTGTCCGCGACCGGCCTGACCTGGTCGAGCTACGCCGGGGCGAACGTCGACAAGCTCCAGACCGCGCTCGGCTGGAGCACCCCGTCCCTGCCCGCCACCACGGGAGGCCACGCCGGCCACGCCGGGCACGGTGACGGGCCCGCGGCGGAGGTCGACGCCGACCGCATCGTGCGGGCGGCGGCGGGCGCCGGTCTGTCCGGGCCGCTGGAGATCGCCTGGCCTGCGAAGGCCGGCGGCGCCTTCACGGTCAAGGAGATGGACCGCCAGGTGCCCCAGCGCAACGACCAGGTCGCGGTCGACCCGGGGAGCGGCCAGGTGACCGGCGAACTGCGCTTCGACGACTTCCCCCTGGGCGCCAAGCTGACCCGCTGGGGCATCGACGGGCACATGGGCGTGCTGTTCGGCCTGGCGAACCAGATCGTGCTGGCCGCACTCGCCCTGTCGCTGATCACGATGATCATCTTGGGGTACCGGATGTGGTGGCAGCGACGGCCCACCCGCGGCTTCGCCGCCCCCTACGCGCGCGGCGGCTGGCGCGCGGCGCCCGTGCCCGTACTGCTGGCCGTGGGGGTGGCGGCGATCGCGGTGGGCGTGCTCGTCCCGCTCCTGGGCATCTCGCTGCTCGCCTTCCTGGTCGTCGATGTCGTGCTCGGCCGGGTCAAGAGCCGCTCCTGATCCACGTCACCGCAGCCGATCGCCGCGCGATCGGCTGCGGTGACGCGACCGGGACGGGGCCCAGGACGCGGCCGAGGGCTTCCACACCACTCTCGGACAGAACACGGCCGACGGTGATGCCGGGGGTGACGGTCACCGAGGGCTCCGTTCCGACGTGAGGGCGGGGACGGCGGCGAGCAGCTCCTTGGTGTACGGCTCCTTGGGCGACCCGAACACCTCGGCGACGGGACCGCTCTCGATGATCCGGCCGTCCTTCATGACCGCGATCCGGTCGCTGACGTGATGGATGACACCGAGGTCGTGCGAGATGAAGAGCATGGCCACGGCCAGGTCCCGCTGCAGCGTGGCGAGCAGGTCGAGGATCTGCGCCTGGATCGACACGTCGAGGGCCGACACGGGCTCGTCGCAGACGAGCACGTCAGGGCCGGTGGCCAGCGCACGGGCGATGGCGACCCGCTGCCGCTGCCCTCCGGACATCTCCAGCGGCCGCCGCTCCAGCAGGCCGGTCGCCAGCCCGACCTGGTCGAGCAGTTCGATCACCCGCGCCCGGCGCCGGTTCCTGGGCGATCCGGTGATCGCGACGGCCTCGCCGACGATGCGCTCGACGGAGTGCCGGGGGTCGAAGGATCCGAGCGGGTCCTGGTAGACGGCCTGGATCCGGCGGCGGCCCGGCCTGCGCTCCTTCTCCCGTACGCCGCTCCAGCGCCGCTCCCCGAGCATCACCGTCCCCTCGTCGGGGTCGAGCAGCCCCAGGGCGATCCGGGCCACGGTCGTCTTCCCGGAACCGGACTCCCCTACCAGCCCGAGGGTTTCCCCGGCTCGCAGTTCGAAGGAGACGTCGTCGACCGCCGTCCGGTCCTTGAACCGTTTGACGAGCCCATCGGCCGACAGCAGCACCGGACCGGCTTTCCGGTCGCCGCCGAGGCCGACCGGCGGAAGTTCCGGCAGCCGCTCGAACGGACGGTGGCAGCGGGCCCGGCGGCCGGGAGCGACGTCGGCGTGCGGCGGGTCCTCTTCGCGGCAGGTGTCGTCGGCCAGGGCGCATCGGGAGGCGTAGGCGCACGCGCCGGAGGGGCCCGCGTGCAGGACCGACAGCAGGGTGCCCTTGGCGTGGGCGGCGGGGACCGCCGCCATCAGGGCTCTGGTGTACGGGTGCGCGGGATCGGCCAGCAGGTCCGCGGCGGGGCCTTCCTCGACGATGCGGCCGGCGTACATGACCGCGACGCGATCGGCGAGGCGCGAGACCACGGCCAGGTCATGGCTGATCAGAAGGAGCGCGGAGCCGGCTTCCTTGAGGCGGCCGAGCAGGTCGAGGATCTGGACCTGCACGGTCGCGTCGAGCGCGGTGGTGGGTTCGTCGGCGACCAGCAGCGACGGCCCGGCCGCGACCACGGACGCGATCAGGGCCCGCTGGCGCAGGCCTCCGGACAGTTCGTGCGGGTGCTGCCCCGCTCGGTGCTCAGGGTCGGGGATGCCGGCCTCGGCCAGCAGTTCGAGCATCCGCCTGTTCCGCTCCCGGGCCGGCACCACGTCGTGGGTGCGCAGTGTCTCGGTCACCTCGGCGCCGACCGTGCGGAGCGGGTCGAGGGAGACGAGCGCGTCCTGGAGGATCAGCCCGATACGCCGCCCCCGCACGCCGCGCCATCCGGCCTCCGACAGCCGCGACAGGTCCTGTCCGTCGAAGGTGAGACCGCGCGAGGAGACCGTCGCCCGGTCCCCGGCCAGCCCGACGAGGGCGCGGGCCGTCACGCTCTTGCCCGAGCCCGACTCGCCCACGATCGCCAGGCACTCGCCCGGTGCGACCTGGAACGACACGTCCCGCACGGCCGGCGGCCCGCCGAACGACACGGTCAGCCCGTCGACGTCGATCATGATGTCCTCCGGGTGTAGCGGCGCTGGGCCGCGCGGCCGACCACGTTGACGGCGATCACCGTGACGGTGATGGCGGCGCCGGGGAACAGCCCGATCCACCAGGCGTCGGCCAGGAAGTCACGGCCCTCGGCGAGCATCGACCCCCATTCGGGATCGGGCGGCTTCACGCCGAACCCGAGGAAGCTCAGCCCCGACCCGGCGATCAGCGCGGTGCCGAACCCGACCGTGGCCAGCACCAGCACCGGCCCGACCGCGTTGGGCAGCACGTGCCGGACCACCAGGACCACGGGCCGCAGCCCGAGGCCGTGCGCGGCTTCCACGTAGCCCGACCGCCGCACCACCAGCGCCTCGGTCCTGACCATCCGGGCGTACCCGGGAGTGAAGGCCAGTGCGATGGCCACCACGACGTTGACCAGGCCGCCGCCGAGCACCGTGATCACCAGCAGGGCGAGCAGGAGCTGCGGCAGCGACAGCAGCACGTCGAGCAGGCGCATGGTCGTCTGGTCGGCGGCCCGGCCGCCGAGCGCCGCCACGACGCCGATCAGCGCCCCGGCGGCGACCGCGAGCACGGTCGCGCCGAGCCCGAGCAGCAGGGAGGGACGGGCCCCGTACACGACCCGGGTGAACAGGTCGCGCCCGAGCTGGTCGGTGCCGAACCAGTGACCGGCGCCGGGCGGCAGCAGCGCGCGCACCGGGTCGATGGTGATCGGCGAGACGGAGGTCAGCAGGTCGGGCACGGTGGCGGCCGCCAGAAGCGGCGCCAGCGCCAGCCCCGCGATGATCGTGGATCGCCTCATGCGGGACGCACCCTCGGGTCGATGACCGCGTGCAGCAGGTCGAGCGCGTTGGAGATGACGACGAAGACCACCGCCGACAGCAGCACGACGCCCATCACGACCGGCATGTCCTTGTTGCCGACCGCCTGGAGGGTGAGGGCCCCGATGCCCGCCCGGCCGAACACCGTCTCGACCAGGACGGCCCCGCCGAGCAGGGTGCCCACCAGCCAGCCGGTCAGGGTCGCGAGCGACGCCGCGGCGTGGCGCAGGGCGTGGCGGAGCCGTACGGCGAGCTGGGAGAGCCCGCGCGCCCGAGCGGTGACCGCGAAGGGCTGGGCCAGCGCGGTCTCCAGCCCTTCGCGCAGGACCTGGGCGAGCAGTCCCGCGATCGGCAGCGCCAGCGTCAGCGCGGGCAGCACCAGCGCCACGAGGTCCTGGGCGCCGATCACCGGGAAGATCTGCAGCTGGAAGGAGAACGCGGTCAGCAGCAGGATCCCGAGCCAGTACGACGGCAGTGACACCGCCACCAGCTCCCACGCCCCGGCCGCCGCGCGCACCGTATGGGACCGGCCCGCCGTCACGACGGCGCTGATGATCGCGATCACCACGGCCAGGACCACCGCGGCGGCGGCCAGCTGCGCGGTCGGCCCGAGCTGGTCGGTGATCAGCGTCCAGACCGGGCGCTGGAGCTGGTAGGACGAGCCGAGGTCGCCCGTCACCAGCTTCCCCAGGTAGTCGAAATACTGCACCAGGACGGGCCGGTCGAAGCCGTATTCGGCACGGATCCGGTCGCGGACCTCGGCCGAGGCCATGGTGGCCGGGCCGAGGAGGGTGGCGACCGGGTCGCCCGGGAGGAGCATGAGGGCGGCGAAGGCGAGGGTCGCGGCGCCCCAGAGCACCGCGAACCCCGCTCCGGCCCTTTTCAGGGCGGTCGTCATCAGGACGGCTTGCCGAGCCAGGCGTCGTAGAAGAGCGGCCAGGCGTTGGCGTCCAGGCTGAGGCCCTGGACCTGCTTGCTCAGGCCGAGCACCTGCGACTGGGTGTAGATCGGGATGACGATGGCCAGGTCGATGGCCCGCTGCTGGGTCCGGCCGTACACGTCCTTGCGGACGGCCTCGTCCAGGGTGGCCCTGCCCTCGTCGGTCCACTTGGTCAGGTCGGGGTCGTTGAGGAAGGTGGCGTTCTGGCCGCCCTTCTGCGGTCGGCTGGTGCCGTTGAGCAGCAGCCACAGCACGTCGGGTTCGGCCCGCGCCCAGCTGTAGTCGGCCATGTCGGCCTTGCCGCCGTAGACGCGTTCCAGGTAGGTGCCGATGTCGGCCTGCGGGCGGGTCACCTCGACGCCGATCTTCTTAAGGTCGGCCTGGAAGGCCTGGCCGAGGATGTCACGCTGGTCGCGGACGTACTGGGCGGGCAGCAGCGGCCAGTCGATGACGAGGCGTTTCCCGTTCTTGGTGCGGTAGCCCTCGGCGTCCTTGGTGGTCCAGCCGGCCTCGTCGAGGAGCTTGTTCGCGAGCGCCGGGTCGTACGGCCAGCTGTTCTCCAGGGACGCGTTGTAGCCCGGCGTGGTCGGCGCGAGCGGGCTCCAGGCGCGCTTGAACTGGCCGAAGTAGAGCGCCTTGATGTCGGTGTCGATGTCGATGCCGCGCTGGATCGCCTTGCGGACCTTCTCGTCGTTGAGCGGTTCCTTCGAGGTGTTCAGGTAGATGCTGTAGTTGCCGCCCGGGTAGTCGGCGCTCAGCACCGTCAGGGCGGCGTTGCCCTGGATCCTCTTGGTCTGGGCGGGCGGTACGGCGGCGGCGACGTCGATCTGCCTGCTCGACAGCGACCCGACCCGCACCGACGCCTCGGGCAGGAACCGCACGGTCAGATTGTCGAGGTAGGCCGGCCCGGTGTGCGCGGCCGTCTTCGGCGCCCACTTGTAGGCGTCGTTGCGGGTGAAGACGGCCTGCCGGCCCTTGGCGTACTGGCTGAACACGAACGGCCCTGTGCCGACCTCGACCGGCCCGCCGGAGGTGAGCGCCGCGGAGTTGGCCGCGATCGTCTTCGGCGAGTAGAAGCCCAGGTAGGCGGTGCTGGCGGCCTGCAGGAACGGCGCGAACGGCGCGGAGAACTCCACGGTGACCGTGTGGGAGTCGACGACCTTCGTGCCCGTGTACGGCCCCAGAAGGCTCGACGCGAGCTGCGACTTGGTGGCCGGGTCGTGGATGCGGTCAAAGTTGATCTTGACCGCTTCGGCGTCGAACGGGGTGCCGTCGTGGAAGACGACGTCCTTGCGCAGCTTGAACGTGTAGCTCTTCAGGTCGGGGGCGGCCTCCCACGACTCGGCCAGCCACGGGTGGAACCTGCCGGAGGCGTCCAGCGAGATGAGCGAGTCGAAGACATTGCGCATGATCGCGCCGGTGATGTCCTGGGAGCTCTGGTGGACGTCGAAGGAGACCGGTTCGGTGTCGGCCGCGAACGTCAGGGAGCCGCCCTTGACCGGCGCGGCCGGCGCGGCCGACGCCGCCGGGGCGCCGGAGGTGGCGGCCGGAGAGCCGCCGCAGGCGGCCGCGAACAGCGCCAGCCCCGCGACGGCTCCGGACAATCTCATAATTCTGGGTACGTGCATATTCACCGATCCGGCGGGCTTGAATACTTAGCCGATATTTCAGTCGAAGGCTAATTCGCGACCCACCGGCCGGGTACCCCTAAAAGCCCCTAAGGGCTATTCCTTTGGATATCGGGGAATGGAAACTCGGCGGCTGATCCGCCACCCTTCCGTGGTGCGTTCCAGCACGTCGAGGTAGTCGCCGTTGTGCACGCTCCCGTCCTGCAGGATCGCCAGGTAGCGGCTGCGCGCCCTGACCGCTCCCGCGTCGTCCACGAACACGTGGCTGTCGAGAGTCTGGTGGTCAGGGCCGTCCGGGCCGAGCGCGAGCGAGAATTCGGCGATGGCGGGCAGGCCGTCGACGACCCGCCCGGCGCCGCGGGTCATCTCGATCACGGCGTCCTCGGTGAACACGCGGTGAAGGTCGCCGACCTCCCGGTTGTCGAAGACGTGAGAGAACAGGGCGAGCACGCCCCGGATGTCCGAAATATCCTCGAACGACAATTTATCCATTTGCGCCTCAGGAAATCTGCTGGAGAATGCCGAGCCGGTCGGGCAGAACGTTGTATCGCACGATCCGCCCGTCCCGGAAGGTGATGGTGCTGATGCTGTGGCCGATGAAATGACGGCCGCTCGCGGGGACGCCGAAGAGCGGTTTCCGCTGGACGCCCTCGATGCGCCAGAACACCACCACCCGGTCGTCCTCCGCGACCAGGTCGGTGACGGTCGCCTTGACGCCCTCGACGGTGGCCCAGACGTTCTCGATGTGCCGGCGGAAGTCCTCACGGCCGCCGCCGCCGGGCTGGACGGTCTCGTCGACGGCGTCCTCGGCGATCAGCTCCGCCAGGAGCTCGGGGCGGCGCAGCGTGATCAACTCCTCGTACAGCCGCCGCGCGGTCTCCTTGTTCTTCTCGATGCTCATTGACGCTCCTATCGGGGTGAGGCGCCCGGGTGGGCGGGCGGCAGCAGGATGCCGTTGTTGGCGCTCAGGCCGCCGTCGACGGGGAGGGTGACGCCGGTGACGTACGACGCGGCGGGCGAGGTCAGGAACCAGACGGCCTCGGCCTGCTCGCGCGCCTCCGACCAGCGATGCTGCGGGATCCGCTCCAGGATGGCCGGGCCGAGCACGGGGTGGGCGGCGGCGCCGGCGTTGAGCCCCACCGACACCCCGCCGGGCGCGATGGCGTTGATCCGGACGTTCTCGACCGCGTAGTCGACGGCCAGCCCGCGCACCAGGTTGATCACCGCCGCCTTGGCCGCGTTGTACGCCCAGGTCCCCGGGTCGCCGGCCAGGCCGGAGATCGACGAGGTGACCACGACGGAACCGCCCCCCGAGGCCCGCAGCGCGGGCAGCGCGGCCTTCACGCCGAGCGCCACGCCGCGCACGTTGGTCGCCCAGACGCGGTCGAACCGCTCGATCGCGCCGGGCGACTCCAGCGGCCCGGCGCCCCCGATGCCCGCGTTGAGCACGACCGCGTCGAGCCGGCCGAACCGGCTCAAGGCCAGCTCGGCGAACGCCTCGTTGGTCTCCTCGGTGGAGATGTCCCCGGCCAGGGTGGCGATGCCGTCACCGGCGAGCTCGTCGAGGCCTCGTTTGTCGAGGTCGACGGCGACCACGCGGGCGCCCCGCTCGGCGAACAGCTCCACGATGGCTCGTCCGATCCCACCGGCGGCGCCGGTGACGGCCACGACTTGTGCGCTCATACGCTCCTCTTCTCGATGGTCTCGATCCAGTCCCGCACGGCGGCCACCGTGGTGCCGGAGTGCTCCTCCAGCACAGTGAAGTGGTCGCCGGGCACGTCTGTGGTCTCGTGCGGCAGCGGCCAGGAGGGCCGCCAGTCGAGCCGCCCCGTCGGGTCGACGATGGTCCCGCGCAGCGGCTCCGCGGCGCGGACCATGAGGGTGGGGGCCGAGATCGGCTTAGGCCGCCAGCCGGCCAGCACGAGGCCGTAGCCGCCCATGGTGGTGAGGCTCGCGTCGCTCCACACCATGCGGTAGCGCTCGATGCGTTCGAGCATCCCGGTGAGCATCGCCTTCAGCCACCAGTCGCGCATGCCCTCCAAGGTGGGGCTGTCGATCGGGTACGAGTCGATCAGCACCAGCCCGGAGGCGGGCATGCCCCGGCCGTCCAGCTCCTCCGCGACCGAATGGGCCACGCAGCCGCCCATCGACCGGCCGACGATGAAGTAAGGCCTCCCGCCGACCAGCTTCGCAACCGTGTCGGCGTGCATCTGGACGTAGGTCTCCTCGGTGTCGGGGAGCAGGTCCTCCGGGTCGTACCCGGGCGACGGGAGCACGTGCACGTCCCGCCGGCCGTTCAGCGCCTGGCCGAAACGGGCGTACTCGTGCGGGCCGGAGATGGCGCTGACGGCGGGGAAGCAGATGACGGCGGCCGGGGCGGGGCCCTCGGCCAGCCGGATCGGCGGCAGCACGTGATCGGAGGTCTGCTCGGCGGTGAAGCTGCCGCGCAGCCTCGACGCGACGCCGATCAGCTCGGCCGCCGCCGCGTACCGGCCCTTGGCGTAGAGGGCGCGGTACAGCTCCGACAGCGGGCCCTGGCGGACCTGCTCCGGCTCCGGCTCAGGCCGCACCGTGTCGAGCCTGGTCAGGAGGTAGCCGGTGAGGGCCTCGGCGGTGCCGTGGTCGAAGGTGACCGTGGCGGGCAGCCGCAGCCCGGCGAGGGCGTCGAGGCGGTTGCGCAGTTCCACGGCGGTCAAGGAGTCGAGGCCGAGCTCGCTGAACGGGCGGCCGGGGGCGATCGAGCGCGCGTTCGCGCCGAGCACGGCGGCGACCTCGGCGGTGACCGCCTCCAGCGCGGCCTCCTCGCGCCGCCCTTCGGGCAGCCGCGCGAGGCGGTGGGCGAGCTTCGGCCCGGTTCCTGCGCGCGACCCCGCGGTGCTCCTGGCCGGGCGGATCAGGCCTCTCAGCAGGGCGAGCGGCCGCTCCTCGCGAGGGCGCAGGTCGAAGCGGGCCGCGACCAGGAGCGGCTCGTCCCGATCGAGGGCCGCGTCGAAGAGCGCCAGTCCTTCCTCCGTGGTCAGCGCGCCGAGCCCGGCGCGCGCCGCCCTGGCCCGGTCGGCGTCGGTGAGGTGGGCGGTCGTCCCGGTCGGGCGCTCCCACAGGCCCCAGGCCAGCGAGAGGCCCGGCAGCCCGAGGGTGCGGCGGTGCGCGGCCAGCGCGTCGAGGAAGCCGCCCGCGGCGGCGTAGGAGGCCTGCCCCGGGCCGCCGAGCAGCCCGGCCACCGACGAGTACAGGACGAAGGCGGCCAGGTCGTGGCCGCGCGTGAGTTCGTGCAGCACCCACGCGCCATCGGCCTTGGCGCGCAGCACGCGGTCCACCCGTTCGCCGGTGAGCGACTCCACCAGGCCGTCGTCGACGACGGCCGCCGCGTGCACCACCGCGGTCAGCGGCCGGTCGCGCGGGATCGCGGCCAGCACCGCGGCGACCGCGGCGCGGTCGGCCGCGTCGCCGGCGGCGACGGTCACGTGCGCGCCGAGGCCGGCGAGCTCGTCCTCCAGCCCGGGTTCGAGCCGTCCGCTGCGGCCCAGAAGGACCAGGTTCCGGGTGCGCCCGGTCCGCACGAGGTGCCGGGCGAGCTCGCCGGCGAGCGCGCCCGTGCCGCCGGTGATCAGCACCGTGCCGTCCGGGTTCCACTCCCGCGCCGCACCGTCGCGCGCGGACGCGCGCGCCAGCCTGGGCGCGAAGAACCTCCCGTTCCGCACCGCCAGTTGCGGCTCCTCCGAGCCGAGCACGGCGGCGACCGCCAGACGCACCGCCTCCGGTGCGGCGTCATCGGCGTCCACGAGGAACACCCGCCCGGGATGTTCCGCCTGTACGGATCTGACCAGCCCCCAGACCGGCGCGACGACCGGGTCGGGGCTCTCCTCCGGGGTGGCCGCGACGGCATGCCGGGTGAGGACGACCAGCGGCCTCTCGTTCTCTTCCGCGAGCCACTCCTGCACCTGGCCGAGCACCCGGTTCACCTGCCCGTGGACGGCGGCCTCCGTGCCCAGGTCGCCGGGCTTCGTGCCGGTGACCTGGACGACGTGGGCCTCCCCGCCGGAAGGCCGCGGGGTCACCTCGGTCCAGGTGACCGTGAACAGGGAGTCGTGGCCCGCCGGGCGCAACCGGTCGGCCGAGACCAGGCGGGCCCGGAGCGAGGCGACCGACACGACCGGCGAGCCGGTCTCGTCGGCGGCGTCGAGGGAGAGCTCGTCGGGGCCGTGCAGGACCAGCCGGACGCGCAGCGCGCCGGCGCCCGAGGCGTGCAGCCGGACCCCGCCGTAGGCGAACGGCAGGCGGTTCTGCCCCGGCGGGCTGTCCTTGAGCCCGTGGTGCGCGGCGATGTGCAGGGCGGCGTCGAGCAGCGCCGGGTGCACGCCGAACCGGGCCGCCTCGCCCTGCTCGGCCTCCCCCAGCGCGACCTCGGCGAAGAAGTCGTCGCCGTCCCGCCAGGCGGCGCGCAGCCCCTGGAACGCGGGTCCGTAGGTGAGGCCCGCGTCGGCGAGCTCCCGGTAGACGTGGCCGATCTCGACGGGGACGGCCCCCGGCGGGGGCCAGCTACCGCTGCTCTCCGGGGCCGGGCCCGATTCGCCGAGGGTCCCCGCCGCGTTCCTGGTCCAGCCCTCGCCGGTGCTGGAGTGGATGGTGACGGGACGGCGGCCCTCGTCGTCGAGCGCGCCGACGGAGACCTGGACGTCGACCGGGCCGCCGGCCGGGACGACGAGCGGGGTCTCGACGACGAGCTCGTCCAGGGTGGTCAGGCCCACCTCGTCCCCGGCTCTGACGGCCAGCTCGACCAGCGCGGTGCCGGGCACGATGACGGTGCCCATGACGGTGTGCCCGGCCAGCCAGGGGTGGGTGCGCAGCGACAGCCTCCCCGACAGCAGCACGCCGCCGGCGTCGGCCAGCACGGCCGTCGCGCCGAGCAGCGGATGCCCGGCCGAGGTGAGGCCGAGCGACGCCGGGTCGCCGGAGTTCAGCGTGGCGGGTCCGAGCCAGTAGCGGTCGTGCTGGAAGGCGTAGGTCGGCAGGTCGACCCGGCGCGCCTCAGGGAGCACGGCGTCCCAGTCGACCGGCCGGCCGTGGATGTGCGCGCGGCCCAGGGCGAGCAGCGCGGTGCGCTCCTCCGGCTGGTTCCGGCGCAGTACGGGGACCAGGGACCGGTCTTCGGGGAGTGATTCGCGGGCCATGCCGGACAAAACCGCATCGGGTCCCAGTTCGAGGAACGTCGTGACGCCCGCCGCGTCGAGGGCCGTGACCGCGTCCGCGAATCTGACGGGTTCGCGCACCTGGGCGACCCAGTAGCCGGGGTCGGTGACGTCGCCGGCCTTCCCGGTCAGCGTGGAGACCAGCGGGATGCGCGGGTCGTGGTAGGCGACCGATTCGAGGACCTGCCGGAACTCGGCCAGCATCGGGTCCAGCCGGGCCGAGTGGAAGGCGTGGCTGACGGTGAGCCGCCGGGTGCGGCGGCCTCTGCCGGAGAACTCCGCGACGACGGCCTCGACCGCGTCCTCGTCGCCGGTGACCACGATCGACGACGGGCCGTTGATCGCGGCGATCTCGACGGTGTCCGGGATCTCCCGCTCGGTGGCCTCGACGGCGGCCATCGCGCCACCCGGCGGCAGCGCCTGCATCAACCGGCCCCGCGCCGCGACCACCCGGGCCGCGTCCGCCAGTGACCACACGCCCGCGACATGGGCCGCCGCGAGCTCGCCGATCGAGTGCCCGGCCACGTAGTCGGGCCGCACCCCCCACGACTCCAGCAACCGGAACAGGCCGACCTGCAGCGCGAACAGGCCGGTCTGGGTGTAGACGGTCTGGTCGAGCAGACCGTCGGACCCGGACACGACGTCGCGGACCGGGACGCCGTCGAGGTGCCGGTCGAGCTCGGCCGCGGCGGCGTCGAACGCCTCGGCGAACACCGGGAACCGGTCGTACAGCTCCCGGCCCATGCCCTCCCGCTGACTCCCTTGACCGGTGAACAGGAAGGCCAGCTCCCGGCCCGCCCGGCCGGTGACCACCGAGGCCGACGGCTCCTCGGCCGCCAGCGCCCGCAGCGCCTCCACCAGCTCGGCGGGGCTCGAACCCACGACCACGGCGTGTTCGTCGAGCCGCGCCCGGGTACGGACCAGCGACCACGCCACGTCCGCCGGATCGTCACCCGAGGTCACGAAGTCCGCCAGCCGGGCCGCCTGGGCGCGCAGCGCGCCGGGCGTGCGGGCGGAGATCACCCAGGGCACCGAGCCCGTCCCGGCGGGGCGTCCGGGCTCTGTGGTGGCCGGGGCCTCCTCGATGATCACGTGGGCGTTGGTGCCGCTGACGCCGAACGCCGAGACCCCCGCCCTCCGCGGCCCCTCCGACGGCCACTCGCGGGCCTCGGTGAGCAGCTCCACCTCACCCGACGACCAGTTCACATACGGAGAGGGCTCGTCGACGTGCAGGGTCCGCGGCATCAGCCCGTGCCGGATCGCCTGCACCACCTTGATGACCCCGCCGACGCCGGCCGCCGCCTGGGAGTGCCCGATGTTGGACTTCAGCGAGCCCAGCCACAGCGGACGGCCCGGCGCGCGCCCCTGGCCGTAGGTGGCGAGGATGGCCGTGGCCTCGATCGGGTCGCCCAGGCTGGTGCCGGTGCCGTGGGCCTCCACGAGATCGACGTCGGCCGGCGACAGGCGGGCCCCGGCCAGCGCCGCCTGGATGACGCGCTGCTGCGAAGGGCCGCTCGGGGCGGTCAGGCCGTTGGAGGTGCCGTCCTGGTTCACCGCCGAGCCGCGGACCACCGCGAGGATCGGATGGCCGAGCCGCTGCGCGTCGGAGAGCCGCTCGACCAGCAGGAAGCCGACGCCCTCCGCCCAGCCGGTGCCGTCGGCGGACGCGGCGAACGCCTTGCAGCGGCCGTCGGCCGACAGACCGCGCTGGCGGGAGAACTCGACGAACCCCTGCGGGGTCGCCATCACCGACACGCCCCCGGCCAGAGCCAGGTCCGACTCCCCCGACCGCAGCGACAGCGCCGCCAGGTGCAGCGCCACCAGCGACGAGGAGCAGGCGGTGTCGACCGTCACGGCCGGGCCCTCGAACCCGAAGGCGTAGGCGATGCGGCCGGAGGCGACGCTGCGCAGCGTCCCGATGCCGATCTGCCCCTCCAGCTCCACCGGGTGACCGGCCCCGACGCCGTAGTCGCCGCCGGCCAGCCCTGCGAACACGGCGGTACGGCTGCCGCGTAACGTCTCGGGGTCGATCCCGGCCCGCTCGAACGCCTCCCACGCCGTCTCCAGCAGCAGCCGGTGCTGCGGGTCGGTGGCGAGGGCCTCCCGTGGGGAGATGCCGAAGAACCCGGCGTCGAACCCGGCCACGTCCTCGATGAACCCGCCGTGGCGGGTGGAGGAGGTGCCCTGGTGGTCGGGGTCGGGGTCGTACAGGGAGTCGAGATCCCAGCCCCGGTCGGCGGGGAACGCGGTCACCGCGTCGCGCCCGGACGCGACCAGCTCCCACAGGTCCTCCGGCGAGGTCACCCCGCCGGGGAACCGGCACGCCATGCCCACGATCGCGACCGGTTCCCGCCGCGCCGACTCCACCTCGTGGAGCCGGGACCGCAGGCTCTGGACGTCGGCGATGGCGCGTTTGAGATATTCGCGAAGCTGTGCGTCGTCAGCCATGGGAAGAGCTCCTAAAGCGGGTCGTGGTCGAGGAGCCGGAACAGCTCCTCATCGGTGGCGGAGTCGAGGTCGACCGTCGCGCGGGGACCGGTGTCCCACTGGTCGAGCAGCCGCCGCATCCGGCTGAGCAGTTCGGGTTCCGGATCGGCGGACAACACCGTCTCCAGGTAGTCGAGGGAGGCCGCCGCGTTCGGGAACCGGACGGCCGAGCCGGACAGCTCGTCGCGCAGGTAACGGGCGACGGCCGCCGGGGTCGGGTGGTCGAACACCAGCGTGGGCGGCAGTTGCAGCCCGGTCGCCGTGTTGAGCCGGTTGCGCAGGTCGACGGCCGTGAGCGAGTCGAGCCCGACGTCGCGGTAGGGCCGGCCCAGTTCCACCGCCGCGGCGTCGTCGTGGCCCAGCACGATCGCCGACTCGGCCCTGACCAGCGCCAGCACGGCGGCTTCGAGGTCGGCGCCGGTGAGCGCGGACAGTGACGGCGCCCGCTCCGGTTCGGCGGTGACGACGTCGGCGGCGCGCGGCCCGGCGGGGGCCTGGTCGAGCCAGAAGCGGCGGCGGTGGAAGGCGTAGGTGGGCAGCGGCACCCGGCGGGCGCCGGAGAAGACCGGCCGCCAGTCGACCGCGACGCCCCGCACATGGACCTCGGCCAGTGACGTGAGGAAGCGTTCGAGGCCGCCCTGGTCGCGGCGCAGCGAGCCGGCCACCACGACGGGCCGGTCGGGCAGCGTCTCCTGGACGCCCGCCGTCAGCCCGGGATGCGGGCTGACCTCGATGAACACGCCGTACTCCTGGTCGGCGAGCCGACGCACGGCCTCCTCGAACCTGACCCGTTCCCGCAGGTTCGCGTACCAGTAGCCGGCGTCCGGCGGGGTGTCGCCGAGCCAGTCGCCGGTGACCGTCGAGAACAGCGGCACCCGGCCCTGCCGCGGCTTCGCCGGCGCGAGGACGTCGCGGACGGCGGTCTCGATGCGCTCGATGTGGTGCGAGTGTGAGGCGTAGTCGACGGGGATCCGCCGGGCCCGCCCGCCCTCCGCCTTCACGGCCTCGACCAGCGCCTCCACCGCCTCGGGATCGCCCGACACGACGACCTGCGCGGGACTGTTGACGGCCGCGATCGAGACTCCAGGACCGAGCCGGGGTTCGACCTCGTCCGGCGGGAGCGCGATGGAGGCCATCGCCCCCGTGCCGGCCAGCGCGACGATCGCCCGGCTGCGCAGCGCCACCACGCGGGCCGCGTCGTCGAGAGTGAGCAGGCCCGCCACGGCGGCCGCCGCGATCTCACCTTGGCTGTGCCCGACGACGGCGTCCGGCCGCACGCCGTGGTGCTCCCACACGGCGGCCAGCGACACCATGACGGCCCAGAGCAAGGGCTGGATGACGTCCACCCGGCCGAGGTCGTCCTTCAGGGCCTCTTCGGGTTCCCAGTCGATGTACGGGGCCAGCGCCCGCCCGCACTCCGCGAACCTGGCGGCGAAGACGGGCGACTGTCCGAGCAGCTCGACCGCCATGCCGGCCCACTGCGACCCCTGCCCGGGGAAGACGAACACGACCTTGCCCTCGGCGTCGGCGGCGCCGCGGACGACACGCCCGGACGAGGTCCCGGCGGCCAGCGCGCGAGCGCCTTCGGCGAACCCCGCCGCGTCGCCGGCCACGACGACGGCGCGCTGCTCCAGCGCGGCCCGGCCGGTGACGAGCGAGAACCCGACATCGGCCGGATCCGCGGCGACCTCGGCGAGCCGGGCGGCCTGGCCCGCCAGCGCCTCGGACGTCCGGGCGGAGATCGGCCAGACCGAAGGCAGGCCGGGTTCCCGGGTGGATTCCACCACCGGGGTGGCGGGTGGCTGTTCGATGATGACGTGGGCGTTGGTGCCGCTGACGCCGAACGAGGAGATCCCCGCCCTGCGGGGCCGTTCCGACGTCCATTCGCGGGGTTCGGTGAGCAGCCGGACCGCGCCCTCCGACCAGTCGACATGCGGGGTCGGCTCGTCGACGTGCAAGGTCTTGGGCAGCACGCCGTGCCGGATCGCCTGGATCATCTTGATGACCCCGGCCGCGCCCGCGGCGGCCTGGGTGTGGCCGACGTTCGACTTCAGCGAGCCGAGCCAGAGCGGGTCGCCGGGCCGGTCCTGCCCGTAGACGGCCAGCAGGGCCTGGGCCTCGATCGGGTCGCCGAGCGTGGTCCCGGTGCCGTGGCCCTCGACCACGTCCACCTCGCCGGGGGTGAGCCCGGCATTGGCCAGGGCCTGCCGGATCACCCGTTGCTGAGACGGCCCGTTGGGAGCGGTCAGGCCGTTGGACGCGCCGTCCTGGTTGACGGCGGTGCCGCGGACCACGGCCAGCACGGGATGGCCGAGCCGGCGGGCGTCGGACAGCCGCTCGACCAGCAGCAGAGACGCCCCTTCCGCCCAGCCGGTGCCGTCGGCCGCCGCCGCGTAGGCCTTGCAGCGACCGTCGGCGGCCAGGCCGCGCTGCCGGGAGAACTCGACGAACACCGACGGCGTGGCCATCACCGCCACTCCCCCCGCCAGCGCCAGGTCCGACTCGCCGGTCCGCAGCGACTGCGCGGCCAGGTGCAGCGCCACCAGCGACGACGAGCAGGCCGTGTCGACGGTGACGGCCGGCCCCTCGAACCCGAAGGAGTAGGCGATGCGGCCGGACGCGACGCTGCCCGCGTTGCCGTTGGCCAGATAGCCTTCCAGGCTGGCCGGCGCGGTCCCGGCGGGTGGCGCGTAGTCGTGGTACATGACCCCGGCGAACACGCCGGTACGGCTGCCGCGCAGCGTCTCGGGGTCGATCCCGGCCTGCTCGAACGCCTCCCACGCCGTCTCCAGCAGCAGGCGTTGCTGGGGGTCGGTGGCCAGCGCCTCCCGGGGAGAGATGCCGAAGAACGCCGCGTCGAAGTCGGCGGCGTCGTGCAGGAAACCGCCGTGCCGGGTGTAGGAGGTGCCGGGACGGGCGGGGTCGGGGTCGTACAGGGCCTCAAGGTCCCAGCCGCGATCGTCCGGGAACCCGGAGATCGCGTCACCGCCCGACTCGACGAGCCGCCACAGGTCGTCGGGGCCGGCCACGCCGCCGGGCAGGCGGCAGGCCATGCCGACGATGACGATCGGGTCCTCGTCGGTCCGCACGCGCCGGGGCGCGGCCGCGGGGGCGGCGGGGGCGGAGGGGGCCGCGGGTTCGAGCCGGGACTCGATGAAGGTGGCGACGGCGGCGGGCGTCGGGTGGTCGAAGGTCAGCGTGGCGGGCAGCCGCAGCCCGGTGGCGGCGGTGAGGCGGTTGCGCAGTTCGACCGACATCAGCGAGTCGAGCCCGAGGTCGCCGAAGGCCCGCTTTCCGCCGACCGCGTCCGTGCCGAGCACCGCTCCGGTCTCCGCGCGGACCAGCGCCAGCACGGCCTCGCTCCGGGCGTCCCCGGCCAGGCCGGCGAGCTTGCGGGCCGGCGGGACGTCCTGGGTGGCGGGCCCGCGTGCCGGGCGGGAGGCGCCGCGCAGCAGCGGCACGGCGCCGGGATCGAGCGCGGCCGGGACCACGAGGGAAGCGTCCAGGCCGAGCGCGGCGTCGAACAACTCCAGTCCGGTGGCGGTCGCCAGCGGCCGGACCCCGCTCCTGGCCGCCCTCGCCAGGTCGGCCTCGCTCAGGTGGGCGCTGATCCCCGTGCTCTCCGCCCACAGGCCCCAGGCCAGCGACACGGCGGGCAGGCCGAGCGCGCGGCGGTGCGCGGCCAGGCCGTCGAGGTAGGCGTTGGCGGCGGCGTAGGAGGCCTGACCGGCGCTGCCGAGCGTGGCCGCGATCGACGAATACAGCACGAACCAGGCCGGCGGCCGCTCTCTGGTCAGCTCATGGAGGTGTCGGGCCGCGTCGGCCTTCGGCCGCAGCACCGCCGACACCCGCTCGGGGGTGAGCGAGCCGAGCACCCCGTCGTCGACGACGCCGGCCGCGTGCACCACGGCGGTCAACGGGTGCGTTTCCGGCACGGAGGCCAGCACGCCCGCGAGGAAGCTCCGGTCGGCCACGTCACCCGCGAGGAGGTCGACCCGGGCGCCGAGCGCGGCCAGTTCCTCCCGCAACTCGATCGCCCCGGGCGCCCCCGCCCCCCGGCGACTGGTCAGGACGAGCCGCCGGACGCCGTGGCGGGTGACGAGGTGCCGGGCCAGCAGCGCCCCGAGGCCACCGGTGCCGCCGGTGATCAGGACGGTCCCCTCGGGGTCGAGCGGCGCGGCCGGGTCTCCCGTGGTCCTGGTGAGGCGGGGCACGAGGATCCGCCCGTCCCTCACCGCGACCTGCGGCTCGCCGGCGGGGATCGAGGACGGAACGTCGCCGTCGATCAGGACGACACGGCCCGGGTGCTCGGTCTGGGCCGACCGCACCAGCCCCCAGACGGCGGCGGCCGCGGGGTCGACGCTCTCGCCCGGCAGGGCGGCCACCGCGCCGGACGTGCGGACCACGATCGTGCCCGGCCCGTCGAGCCGGTCGCGCAACTCGGCGAGCGTGCCGTTCACCAGGTCATGGAGACCGGGCCCGTCCTGCGCCACGCCGGTTCCGGCGGCGGCCTCCCCGCCGGCCCGGTCGAGCCGGCCGGGCGTGGTCGTCCCGATGTCGATCGTGGTGGCGGTCTCCACCGGCGGCCCGGCCGGGGCGTCGATCCATTCGACCACGTACAGCGCGGCCGGCCGGAGGGCGCCGGGGTCGATCGGGCGGGAGCGCAGGCCCTCGACCGAGAGGATCGGGGCGCCCGCGGCGTCGGCCAGGTCCACCGTCCATTCGTCGTTGCCCATCGGGGTCAGCCGGACGCGGGCGCTCGTGGCCGCCGAGCCGTGGACGCGGACTCCCCGCCAGGCGAACGGGACCAGGACCCGGCCCGGGTCGGCGGCCAGGTGGAGGGCCGCGTCGAGCAGGGCCGGGTGCACGGTGAACCGCCCGGCGTCCTCGGCGGCCCGGGCGTCCTGGAGGGAAACCTCGCCGTAGATCGTCTCACCGTCACGCCAGGCCGTGGTCACGCCCTGGAAGGCGGGGCCGTAGTCGAGCCCGCCCAGCGCGAGCAGCTCGTAGAGGCCGTCGACGCCGAGCGGCTCGGCGTGCTCGGGCGGCCACACGCCCGCGCCGGGTTCCCGGTCGCCGGTCGTGAGGCGGCCGGTGGCGTTCCTGACCCAGTCGCCCTCGCCCGATCGGGAGTGGACGACGAGGTCGCCGCCGTCCAGGGCGAGCTGGATGTCCGTGGCGCCGTCTTCGGGGATGACCACCGGGCTCTCGATGACCAGCTCGTCTAGGACGGGCAGCCCTGCTTCGGCGCCGGCGCGCAGCGCGAGGTCGACGAGGGCGGTGCCGGGGAGCACCACGGTGCCGGCGATGGCGTGGTCGGCGAGCCACGGGTGGGTGCGCGTGGAGAACCGGCCGGTGAGCAGCACGCCTCCGTCGGCGAGGTGGACGACGGCGTTCAGCAGCGGATGGTCGTGGCCTACGCCTGCGGCCTCCCCGGGCAGGTCGAGCCAGTAGCGGGAGCGCTGGAACGGGTAGGTGGGCAGGTCGACCTTGCCCGCGCCGGGAAGCAGGGCGTCCCAGTCGATCCGCCGGCCGTGGATGTGGGCGTGCCCGAGGGCGAGGAGCGCGGTGACGTCCTCGGGCCGGTCCTTGCGCAGGACCGAGGTGACCACACGATCGGCGGGCAGCGATTCGCCGGCCATCCCGGACAGGACCCCATCAGGGCCCAGTTCAAGAAATGTCGTGACACCTGCCGCATCGAGGGCCGTGATCGCGTCGGCGAACCTGACGGGTTCCCGTACCTGACGGACCCAGTGGTCCGGCGTGGTGACGTCGCCGACCTGGCCGGTGAGGGTGGACACCAGCGGTATGCGCGGCTCGTGGAAGGCCACCGATTCCAGGACCTGCCGGTATCCGGCCAGCATCGGATCGAGCCGCGCGGAGTGGAAGGCGTGGCTCACCGTGAGCCGCCGTACGCGCCGGCCGCGCGCGGCGAACTCCGCCGCCACCGCCTCGACCGCGTCCTCGTCACCGGTCACCACGACCGAGGACGGCCCGTTGATCGCGGCGATCTCCACAGATCCCGCGATCTGCTCAGTTCCCGCGTTCTCCACGGAATCCGCGATCTCCACCGCGCCCGCGATCCCCGCGAACCCCGCGACCTCCTGCTCGGTGGCCTCGACGGCCGCCATCGCGCCACCGGTGGGCAGCGCCTGCATCAACCGGCCCCGCGCCGCGACCACCCGCGCCGCGTCCGCCAGTGACCACACGCCCGCGACATGCGCCGCCGCGAGCTCCCCGATCGAATGCCCGGCCACGTAGTCCGGCCGCACCCCCCACGACTCCAGCAGCCGGAACAGGCCCACCTGCAACGCGAACAGGCCGGTCTGCGTGTAGACGGTCCGGTGCAGCAGCCCTTCCGCACCGAACACCGCCTCCCTGACCGAGACCCCGTCGAGGTGACGGTCCAGTTCGGCGACGGCGGCGTCGAACGCCTCCGCGAAGACGGGGAAGCGTTCATGCAGCTCGCGGCCCATGCCCTCCCGCTGGCTGCCCTGCCCGGTGAACAGGTAGGCGAGTTCGCCGCCCTCGGCGCCCTTCACGACCTGGGGTGACGGCTCGTCCGCCGCCAGGGCGAGCAGCCCCGCCACCAGCTCGTCGTTGCTCGACCCGACCACGACCGCGCGTTCGCCGAGCCGCGCCCTGCGGGCCAGAGATCGGGCGACGCCGGCCGGGTCGGATCGCTCCGCCAGGTGCGCGCCCAGCGCGGCGGCCTGGGCACGGAGCGCCTCGGGCGTCCGCGCCGACACCACCCACGGCACCGGCCCCTCGGTCTTCCCTGCCGACACCACCTGCGGCGCCGGCCCTTCGGTCTTCCCCGCCGTCGCCACCTGCGGCACCGGCCCCTCGGTCCCCTCCGCCGTCGCCGCCGGAGGACGCGCGGGGGCCTGTTCGACGATGACGTGGGCGTTGGTGCCGCTCACGCCGAACGCCGACACGCCCGCCCTGCGCGGGCCGTCCGCGGGCCACCGCCTGGCCTCGGTGAGCAGGCGTATCGTCCCCGCCGTCCAGTCCACGTGCGGCGTGGGCTCGTCCACGTGCAGGGTCCTCGGCAGCACGCCGCGCCGGATCGACTCGATGACCTTGATCACTCCGGCCACGCCGGCCGCCGCCTGGGTGTGCCCGATGTTCGACTTCACCGAGCCCAGCCAGAGCGGCCGCCCGGGGTCGCGGTCCTTCCCGTACGTCGCCAGCAGCGCCCCCGCCTCGATCGGGTCGCCGAGGGTCGTCCCCGTCCCGTGGGCCTCCAGCAGGTCGACCTCACCCGCCGACAGCCCGGCCGACTCAAGGGCGCGTCGGATGACCCGCTGCTGCGACGGGCCGTTGGGCGCGGTCAGGCCGTTGGAGGCGCCGTCCTGGTTGACCGCCGAACCGGTCAGCACGGCCAGCACGTCGTGGCCGAGGCGGTGCGCGTCGGAGAGGCGTTCGAGGAGCAGGAACGCCACCCCCTCCGCCCAGCCGGTCCCGTCGGCGGAGGCCGCGAAGGCCTTGACGCGCCCGTCGGGCGCCAGGCCGCGCTGCCGGGAGAACTCCACGAACCCGACGGGCGACGTCATCACGGTCACCCCGCCGGCCAGCGCCAGCTCGGACTCACCGGACCGCAGCGACTGGGCCGCCAGGTGTAGCGAGACCAGCGACGACGAGCACGCGGTGTCCACCGTCACCGCCGGGCCCTCGAAGCCGAAGGTGTAGGCCACCCGTCCCGACGCCACGCTCATGGCCGTGCCGATCGACAGGTAGCCGTCCACGGCGGCCGGGACGGAAGGCAGCCTCGCCGCGTAGTCCTGGCCGTTCATCCCCACGAACACGCCCGTCCGGCCGCCGCGCCACTCGGTGGCGTCGAGGCCGGACCGTTCGAACGCCTCCCAGGCCAGCTCCAGCAGCAGCCGATGCTGCGGGTCGGTGGCCAGCGCCTCCCGCGGCGCGATGCCGAAGAAGTCCGCGTCGAAGTCGGCCACACCGTCCAGGAAGCCGCCATGGCGGGTGTAGGTGGTGCCGGGCCGGTCGGGGTCCTGGTCGTACAGGGCATCGAGATCCCAGCCCCGGTCGGAGGGGAACTCCGTGACGGCGTCGGTGCCGTCCTCGAGCAGCCGCCACAGGTCCTCCGGTGACCGGACGCCGCCCGGGAGCCTGCAGGCCATGCCGATGACGGCGATCGGCTCGGTGCGCTCCTCCTCGACTCGCTGGAGCTGCCGCCGGGTCTCGTGCAGTTCGGTGGACACCCGCTTGAGCAGGTGCCTGATCTGGTCGTCGCTCATATGTCGTTCGTCCAAAGGTCAGGAGATGCCGAGGGTTCGGGTGATGAAGTCGACCAGCTCGTCGTCGCCCGCCGACGCGAGGTCGGGCCGGCTGTCCCAGGCGGCGGCCAGGGTGCGCAGCCGGGCCGCGGCGGCCTCCCGCTCCTGCGGGGTCGCCTCGGCCGTGGCCAGCTCCTCGATGCGGTCCAGGAGACCGGGCGCCGCGGGCGCGGCGGGCGCGAGTTCGGTCAGCAGGTAGGCGGTGAGCGCCTCGGGGGTCGGGTGGTCGTACACCATGGACGGCGGCAGCCGCAGGCCCGTCGCGGCGCCGAGCCGGTTGCGCAGCTCGACCGAGGTGAGCGAGTCGAAGCCCTGGTCGCGGAAGTTCGCCCGGGGGTCGACGGCGTCGGCCGACGGACGCCCCTGAACGGCGGCGACCTGGGTGCGGACCAGCCGCAGCACCGTCCGATGCCGGTCGGCGCCGCCGAGCCCGGACAGCCGGGCGGTCAGGTCCTCCTCCGCGACGGCCTGCGGGGTGTCGGCGTGGGCGCCTGGGAGTTCGCTGACGAGCGCGCGGGGGCGGGCGGCGAAGAGGGTGGCCCAGTCGACGTCGGCGACGACCACGTTGACCTCGCCGCGGTCCAGCGCCAGGCCGAGAGCGGTGATCGCGGTCTCCGGGTTCATGCCGCGCAGGCCGTACCGGGCGAGCGCACGCGTGGCTTCGGAGCCGGCGATGCCCGCGCCCGCCCAGTGGCCCCAGGCGATGGCCGTGGCGGGCCGGCCCTCGGCGTGGCGGCGGGCGGCGAGCGCGTCCAGATAGGCGTTGCCGGGCGCGTAGTTGGCCTGCCCCGGCACGCCGCACACGCCGGCCAGCGAGGAGAACAGGACGAACGCGGTCAGGTCGAGGTCGCGGGTCAGCTCGTCCAGGTGGCGGGCGCCGCCCGCCTTGACCCGGAGCACCCGCTCGGCCCGTTCGGGGCTGAGCTCGGTGATCACGCCGTCGTCCAGGACGGCGGCGGCGTGGAAGACGGCGGTCAGCGGCCGGTCGGCCGGGATCTCGGCCAGCACCCGCTGGAGCGCGGCCCGGTCGCCGACGTCGGCGGCGGCGAAGGTGACCTCGGCGCCCAGCGCCGCGAGACGGTCCCGCAGCTCCGCCGCGCCGGGAGCGTCCCCGCCGCGCCTGCCGACCAGCAGGAGGTGCCGCACTCCCCGTCCGGCCAGCAGCTGCGCGAGGTGCCTGCCGAGCGCGCCGGTGCCGCCGGTGACGAGGACGGTCCCGGTCGTCGTCCACGGCGTGCCCCCCGGTGGCTCCGAAGGCGGAATGGTCCGGGTCAGGCGGCGGGCGTACCGGCCGGAGGCGCGGATGGCGATCTCGTGCTCGGGGCCGCCGAGGGCGTCGGCGAGGCGGTCCCAGTGGGCCTCCCCCGCGTCGGCGGGCAGGTCGGCGAGGCCGCCCCAGTTCTCCGGGCTCTCGGGAGCGGCGATCGCGCCGAGGCCCCACAGCAGCGCCTGCGCCGGCTCGGGCGGCGCGTCGTCGGGGCCGGTCGAGACGGCGTTCCTGGTCACGTACCAGACGGGGGCGGTCAGGCCGGCGTCGTGCGCGGCCTGGAGCAGGGCCAGATTCGTCTCGTACGCCCATGGCAGGTCTTCCTGCGCGTCGGCGTCCGATTCGGCGAGCAGTGACAGGACCCCGTCGACCGGCCCGGCCGCGGCCAGGCCGGCGGCCAGTTCCTCCCGGCCCTGCGACGTGACGGTCAGCCTGGCGGTCTCGGCCCCCCGGCGCTTGAGCGCCTGTTCTGCCGCGTCTCCGGCGCCTTCCGGTGCGACCACCAGCCACCTGCCCAGCCCGGTGGCGGCGGGGGCGTCGGGCAGGGCACGCCACATGATCTGGAAGCGCCAGGCGTCGGCGCCCTGCGGTTCGGCGCCGGCGGGTTTGGTGGCGTCGAGCCAGAAGCGTTCGCGCTGGAAGGCGTACAAGGGGAGGTCGGCCCGCGCGGCTCCGGGGAAGACGGCCTCCCAGTCGATCCGCCGGCCGTGGATGTGGGCGTGGCCGAGCGCCAGGAGCGCGGTGACGTCCTCGGGCCGGTCCTTGCGCAGGACGGGGACGACGACCCGCTCGGCGGGCAGCGATTCGCGGGCCATGCCGGACAGGACCGCATCGGGTCCCAGTTCGAGGAACGTCGTGACGTTCGCGGCGTCAAGGGTGATGACCGCATCGGCGAACCTGACGGGCTCCCGTACCTGACGGACCCAGTGGTCCGGCGTGGTGACCTCGCTGACCTGGCCGGTGAGGGTGGACACGAGCGGGATCCGCGGCTCGTGGAAGGCCACCGATTCCAGGACGTGCCGGAACTCGTCCAGGATCGGGTCCAGCCTCTTGGAGTGGAAGGCGTGGCCGACCGTCAGCCGCCGCGCGCGCCGGCCGTGCTCGGTGAACTCGGCGACGAGCTCGTCGATCAGCTCCTCGTCGCCGGTGATCACGATCGACGACGGGCCGTTGATCGCGGCGATCTCCACGTCGTACGGGATCTCGTCCTCGGTGGCCTCGACGGCGGCCATCGCGCCACCGGTGGGCAGCGCCTGCATCAACCGGCCCCGCGCCGCGACCACCCGCGCCGCGTCCGCCAGTGACCACACGCCCGCGACATGCGCCGCCGCGAGCTCCCCGATCGAATGCCCGGCCACATGGTCAGGCCGCACCCCCCACGACTCCAGCAGCCGGAACAGGCCCACCTGCAACGCGAACAGGCCGGTCTGCGTGTAGACGGTCCGGTGCAGCAGCCCTTCCGCGCCGAACACCGCCTCCCTGACCGAGACCCCGTCGAGGTGACGGTCCAGTTCGGTGACGGCGGCGTCGAACGCCTGCGCGAAGACGGGGAAGCGTTCATGCAGCTCGCGGCCCATGCCCTCCCGCTGGCTGCCCTGCCCGGTGAACAGGTAAGCGAGGCCCCGGCCCGCCCGGCCGGCGACCACCGAGGCCGACGGCTCGCCCGCCGCCAGCGCCCGCAGCCCCGCCACCAGCTCGTCGTGCCCTCCGATGACCACCGCGCGTTCGTCCAGTGACGCGCGGTGGCGGGCTAAGGAGTGGCCGGCGTCCGCGAGGTCCAGATCGGGCGTCACGAACTCGGCCAGCCGGCCGGCCTGCGCCCTCAGCCCGGCGGGGGTCCGGCCCGAGATCACCCACGGGACGACCCCGGCGGGTCCTCGCGACGACGGGCCGGTGACCGGCTCCGGGGTGTGCCCGATGACGACGTGGGCGTCGGCGCCGCTCACACCCGCGCCCGGCGCGGCCGGATCCTGCGGGGGTGCGGCGGTCTCGGCGGCGGCCGGGGCCTGCTCGACGATCACGTGGGCGTTGGTGCCGCTCACGCCGAAACTCGACACGGCCGCCCGGCGGATCACGTCCTGCGGCCAGGCGCGGGCCTCGGTCAGCAGCTCCACGTCGCCCGCCGACCAGTCGACGTGCGGAGACGGCTCGTCCACATGCAGGGTGCGCGGGAGCAGCCCGTACCGGATCGACTGCACGGCCTTGATCACGCCGCCCACGCCGGCGGCGGCCTGGGAGTGGCCGATGTTGGACTTCAGCGAGCCCAGCCACAGCGGACGGCCCGGCGCGCGACCCTGGCCGTAGGTGGCGAGCAGGGCGCCGGCCTCGATCGGGTCGCCGAGGGTCGTGCCGGTGCCGTGCGCCTCCATCAGGTCGACCTCGTGCGCCGCCACCTCCGCCGAGTCCAGGGCGCGGCGGATGACGCGCTGCTGGGCGGGGCCGTTGGGGGCGGTGAGCTGGCTGCTGCGGCCGTCCTGGTTGACGGCGCTGCCGCGCAGCAGGGCCAGCACACGGTGGCCGTGCCGCCGGGCGTCGGAGAGACGTTCGAGCGCGAGCAGCCCGGCGCCTTCGGCCCAGGAGGTGCCGTCGGCGGCCCCGGCGAAGGCCTTGATCCGGCCGTCGGGGGCAAGGCCGCGCTGGCGGGAGAACTCGATGAACATCCCGGGCGCCGCCAGCACGGTCGCGCCGCCGGCCAGGGCGAAGGAGCACTCGCCCAGCCGTAGCGACTGCGCGGCCAGGTGCAGCGCGACCAGCGACGACGAGCAGGCCGTGTCGACGGTCACCGCCGGGCCTTCGAAACCGAAGGTGTACGCGAGCCGCCCCGACGCCACGCTCGTGGTGTTGCCGGTCAGCACATAGCCGTCGGTGCCCCGGACGGGCGGATGGTGCAGGCTCGGACCGTACTCCTGGGCGATGACTCCGGCGAACACGCCGACGTCGCCGCCGCGCAGCCCGGCCGGGTCGATCCCCGCGTCCTCCAGGGCCTCCCACGCCGTCTCGAGCAGCAGCCGCTGCTGCGGGTCGATCGCCAGCGCCTCCCGGGGCGGGATGCCGAAGAACTCCGCGTCGAAGTCGCCGGCGTCGTACAGGAAACCGCCGTCCCGGACGTAGGAGGTGCCGCGATGCGCGGGGTCGGGGTGGTAGAGGCCGTCGAGGTCCCAGCCCCGGTCGGCGGGGAAGGGCCCTATCGCGTCCCGCTCCTCGACCACCACCCGCCACAGGTCGTCCGGTGAGGCGATGCCGCCGGGGAACCGGCACGCCATGCCGACGATCGCGATCGGCTCCCTGGCGGCCGACTCGACGGTCTCCAGCTTCTGCCGGGTCTGGCGCAGCTGGTGGGTCACCCGGTTGAGGTAGGTACGGAGTTTCTCTTCTTCGGACATGTGCGCGGTGCCCTTCACGAAAGACGCAGTTCGTTCTCGATGAGCTCGAAGAGCTCGTCATTCGTCGCCCCGTCGATCTCACTGTCGAACTCGGGGCCGATCTCCGGCTCGATGTCCGGACCGGAGTCCGCCGGTTCCGCGGGAACGAGCCGTTCCCGGAGGTAGGCCGCCACCGCGAGGGGGGTCGGATGGTCGAACACGAGCGTCGACGGCAGCCGCAGCCCGGTCGCCCGGTCCAGCCGATTGCGCAGCTCGACGCTGCTGAGCGAGTCGAACTCGCCGTCCAGGAACCCCTTGTCGGGCGGCACGGCCTGGACGTCGGTATGCCCGAGCACGGCCGCTCCCGTCGCCTGGACCAGGTCGAGCAGCCGATCGAGCTGGTCGGGTTCCGGACGTCCGAGCAGCGCGGCCGTCAGCGCGTGGCGCGCCGAGTCCGGCGGTTCCGCCGTCTCCGGCTCGGGGGCGAAGGTCCCGCTCGCGTTCCGGGCCCACGGTTCGGCGGCGGACCGGCGGGAGTGCACGGTGACCGTGCGGCGCCCGTCGCCGCCGGCCGCGCCCACCAGGACCTGGACCTGCACGTCGGCCCCGAGGGGCGTCTCCACGGTGAGCTCCTCGATCCGGAGCCCGCCCGCACGGCGCGCGGCGTGCGCGGCCAGGTCGGCGACGGCGTCGTCATCGGGCCACGCTGCGGGCAGCCGGCCCGCGTGGACGGTGGACCCGTCCGTCAGGTCGACCTCGGCGGTCAGCAGTGGGTGGCCGGTGGCGCTCGTCCCGGCGGCCGGGGCAGGGGTCAGCCAGAAGCGGCTGCGCTGGAAGGCGTACGTGGGCAGGCCGGCGGGAGGCGGGCCCGGCCTCGCCACGTCGGCGCGCCAGTCGACGGTCACTCCGGCGACGTGCAACTCGGCGAGGGCCGTGCGGAAGGCCAGTGGCTCCGGCCTGCCGCCCCGGGACGCGGCGGTGACCACGAGGTTCCCGCCGGAGCCGAGGGTGTCGAGGGCGAGCGTGGTGAGCGCCCCGCCGGGACCCGCCTCCAGGTAGTCGGTGACGCCGAGCGACCGGAGCGTGGCCACGCCGTCGCGGAACCGGACCGCGTGCCGGATGTGCCCGGCCCAGTACCCGGGGTCGCGGACCTCGTCCCCGGCCAGGCCGCCGGACACGTTGGAGACCAGCGGCAGGCGCGGCGCCGAGAACGTCACCCGCTCGGCGACCTCCCGGAACCCGGCCAGGATCTGATCCATGTGGGACGAGTGGAAAGCGTGGCTGACCTGGAGCATCGTGGCCTGGCGACCCCGCTCGCGCCAGCGGGCCACAAGTTCGGCGACGGCGTCGCGGCCGCCGGACACCACGACGGAATCCGGGCCGTTGACGGCGGCGAGGTCCACGGTGCCGCCGATCTCGTCCTCGGTGCCGCGCAGGGCGGCCATCGCACCGTCCGCACGTGCCGACTGCATGAGGCGGCCCCGGGCGGTGACCAGCGCCGCGGCGTCGGCCAGCGGGAACACCCCGGCGAGGTGCGCGGCGGTCAGCTCGCCGATCGAGTGCCCGATCAGATGGGTCGGCCGCAGCCCGAACGACTCCGCCAGCCGGAACAGCGCGACCTCGAAGGCGAACAGCGCGGGCTGCGTGTACTCGGTCGTGTCCAGCGCCCCCTGCCCGCCGGTGAACATGACCTCGCGGATCGGCAGGTCGAGGTGCGTGTCCAGGTGCCCTGCGACCTCGGCGAGCGCGTCGGCGAAGACGGGGAACGCGGCGGCGAGCTCACGGCCCATCCCGGCCCGCTGGCTGCCCTGACCGGTGAACATGACGGCCAGCCCGCCTCTGCGGGTGGCGGTCCCGCGCACCAGGCCGGGCAGGTCGGCGCCGTCGGCCAGCGCGGACAGCCCGTCGTCGCGCGAGTCGGTGAGCAGCACCGCCCGATGCTCGAAGAGGGCACGGCCGGTGACGAGAGTGCGCGCGAGGCCGGTGCCGTCCGGATTGTCCGCCAGCCACGCGCGCAGCCGGGATGCCTGGCCGCGCAGTGCCTGCTCCGACTTCGCCGACAGCACCAGCGGCGCGCCGAGGTCGGGAACGTCGCGATGCTCCGGTTCCGGGGCCTGTTCCAGGATCAGGTGGGCGTTGGTGCCGCTGATGCCGAACGAGGAGACCGCGGCCCGGCGGGGGCGTCCGGTCCGCGGCCAGGGGGTCGGCTCGGTGAGCAGGGCCACGTCGCCCGAGGTCCAGTCGACGTGGGGTGAGGGCCGGTCGACGTGCAGGGTCGCCGGGAGGGTCGCGTGCCGGATGGCCTGCACCATCGCCACCAGCCCTGTGACCCCGGCCGCCGCCTGCGTGTGGCCGAGATGGGATTTGGTCGAGCCGAGCAGCAGGGTCCGTTCACGGTCTTTCCCGTACGTCGCCAGGATCGCCCCCGCCTCGATCGGGTCGCCCAGGGTGGTCCCCGTGCCGTGCGCCTCGACCGCGTCGACGTCGCCGGGAGCCAGCCCGGCGGAGGCGAGCGCGGCCCTGATCACCCGCTCCTGCGACGGGCCGCTCGGCGCGGTCAGGCCGTTGGACGCGCCGTCCTGGTTGACCGCGCTTCCCCTGATCACCGCCAGCACGGGATGACCCGCGCGCCGCGCCGCCGACAGGGGCTCCAGCAGGACCAGTCCGGCCGCCTCGGCCCACGCCGTGCCGTCGGCGGCGGCGGCGAACGGCTTGCACCGGCCGTCCGGGGCGAGCCCGCCCTGGCGGCTGAACTCGGTGAACATGCCCGGCGTGGACATGATCGCCGCGCCGCCCGCGACCGCGCGGTCGCACTCGCCGCGCCGCAGCGCCTGCACCGCCAGGTGGACGGCCACCAGCGACGACGAGCACGCGGTGTCGATCGTGATCGCCGGGCCCTCCAGCCCGAGGACGTAGGAGATGCGGCCCGAGGCCACGCTGGTCAGGGTGCCGGTGAGGGCGTGGCCCTGGTAGTCGTCGGGGATCTCGTGCAGACGGGGGCCGTACTCCTGCGGGGTGACGCCGACGAACACCCCGGTGCGGCTGCCGCGCTGCGCCGACGGGTCGAGCCCGGCCCGCTCGTACAGTTCCCAGGCCGCTTCCAGCAGCAGCCGCTGCTGCGGGTCCATGACGGCGGCCTCCCGGGGGCTCAGCCCGAAGAAGGCGGCGTCGAACCGGTCGGCGTCGTGCAGGAACCCGCCCGAACCGGTGGCCGAGCCGCCCGCGCCGCTCAGCCGGGCCAGGTCCCAGCCCCGGTTGAGGGGGAACCCGCTGATGACGTCCTGGTCGGCGGACAGGATCCGCCACAGGTCCTCGGGCGTCTGCGCGCCGCCGGGCCAGCGCCCGCTCATGGCGACGACGGCGATCGGCTCCTCGGTCGCCGTGGCGGCGGCCTCCTCGGGCCGCGTGCCGCCGGAGAGGTGGTCGGCGACGGCCCGGACCGTCGGGTGGTCGTAGACGAGCGAGGAGGACAGCCTGCGGCCGGTGGCCTCGGCGAGCCGCTGCCCGAACTCGACGGCCGCCGCCGAGTCGAACCCGAGGTCCTTGAAGGTCAGGTCGGGATCGACGTCGTCGCCCGAGGAGTAGCCGAGGACGAGCGCCGCGCTGGCCGCCACGACCTCACGGAAACCCTCCGGCGCGTCAGCGACGACGGCTTCTACGACGGCCTCGGCGGCGGCTTCGGCGGCGGCCTCTACGACGGCTTCGACAGCGGCTTCGGCGGTGATTTCCGTAGGGACCGGAGCCGCTGTGGGCGCGGAGGGGGCGATCCACAGGCTGCGGCGCTGGAAGGGATAGGTGGGCAGGTCGGTCAGGCGCGCGTCCGGGCCGATCAGCCCGGCCCAGTCGACGGCCCCGCCCCCGGCGTGGAGGCGGCCGGCGGAGAGCAGGAACCGGCGCAGCCCGCCGTGGTCGCGCCGGAGGGTCCCGGTGGCGAGCACGTTCCCCGCGGTCTCCCGTACGCCTTCCACCAGGAGGGGATGCGGACTGCTCTCCACGAAGACGTCGTGCCCGCCGGCGACGGCGCTCCGCACGGCCCGGTCGAACTCGACCGGCTCGCGGAGGTTGCGATACCAGTACTCGGCGGTGAGCCCCGCCGTGTCGAGGGGCTCGCCCGTGACGGTGGAGTAGAAGGTCACCTCGGAGGTGCGCGGTGTGATCCCGGCGAGCTCTTCGAGGAGCCGGTCCCGCAGGGGTTCGACGTGCGCCGAATGCGACGCGTAGTCGACCGGCACGGCCCGCGCCCGCACCCCCTCCGCCTGGTAGGCGGCGACCAGTTCGGCGACCGCGGCGGCGTCTCCCGAGACGACCGTCGAGGCGGCCCCGTTGACGGCCGCCACGGCCAGCCCGCCCTCGTAACGCGCGAGCCGCTCCCGCACGGCGCTCACCGGGAGGAGCACCGACGCCATCCCGCCGTGCCCGGCGATCGCGGTGATGGCGCGGCTGCGCAGCGCCACCACGGTGGCGGCCTCCTCCAGCGACAGGGCGCCCGCGACGTGCGCCGCCGCGATCTCCCCCTGCGAGTGCCCGATGACCGCGTCGGGCCGCACCCCGGCGGACTCCCAGAGCCGGGCCAGCGCCACCATGACCGCGAACAGCGTCGGCTGCACCACGTCCACCCGGTCGGCGGGCGGCGCGCCCGGACGCCCGATCAGCAGGTCAGGAAGCCACCAGCCGGTGTGCGGGGCCAGCGCCCGCGCGGTCCTCTCGATCGACTCCGCGAAGACCGGCGACTCGCGCAGCAGCGCGACGGCCATCCCCGCCCACTGCGACCCCTGCCCGGGGAACACCAGCACGGTCCGTCCACGCGGCCGGGCCACGTCCCGCACCAGAGCGGTCGCCTGCGCGCCCTCGGCCAGCGCCCGCAGACCGTCCCTGACCTCGCCCTCGTCCCCGGCCAGCACCGCCCGGTGCCGGAACACCGCCCGCGTCGCCGCGAGGGACAAGGCGACATCCGCGCCGGCGGGAGCGCCGGGCTTCTCCAGCAGCTTCAGGATCCCGGCCGCCTGATCCCGCAGCGCCCCTTCACTCGCACCGGACAGCACCCACGGCAGCACCCCGGAGGCCCCGGCGCCGCGCTCCGGGGTGATCTCCGCGGGCGCCTCGGTGAGCACCACGTGGCAGTTGGTGCCGCCCATGCCGAACGAGCTCACCCCGGCCACGAGCGGGCGGTCCGGGCGGGGCCACGCCCCGCCCGACGTGCGGACCCGAAGGCGGAGCTCGCCGAGCGGGATGCCGGGGTTCGGGGTCTCGTAGTTGAGGCTGGCGGCCAGCTGCCGGTGGCGGACGCACAGGACGGCCTTGAGCAGGCCGACGATGCCCGCCGCGCCCTCCAGGTGGCCGACGTTGGTCTTGGCCGAGCCGACGTGCAGCGGCTCGGCTCTTCCGGTCCCAAGGGCGGCGCCGAGGGCGGCGGCCTCCACCGGGTCGCCGACCTTGGTGCCGGTGCCGTGCAGTTCGACGTACTGGACATCGGAGGGATCGACGCCCGCGCGCGTGACGGCCTGCCGGATGACCTGCGCCTGGGCCCGCGGGTCGGGCACCGTCAGGCCGGAGGTGCGGCCGTCGTTGTTGACCGCCGAGCCGGCGATCAGGGCGTACACGCGGTCGCCGTCTGCTCGGGCCTGATCGAGCGTCTTGAGGACCAGCGCGACCCCGCCCTCGCCCCGCACGTACCCGTTGGCCCGGGCATCGAAGGTGAAGCATCGCCCGTCCGGCGACAGCGCGCCGAACCGGCCGGCGGCCACGGCGCCGTCGGTGCCGATGTTGAGATGGACGCCCGCCGCGATGGCCACCGACGACTCGCCCGACCTCAGGCTCTCCGCGGCCAGGTGCACCGCCACCAGCGACGACGACTGCGCCGAGTCGACCGTCAGGCTCGGCCCGCGCAGCCCCAGCACGTGCGAGACCCGGTTGGCGATCAGTCCCCGGTTGAGCCCGGTCAGGGTGTGCCGGGTCACGGCGGCCGGGCCGCCGCGGGCGACGAGGGCGGCGTAGTCGGCCGCGATGGCCCCGACGTAGACACCGGCCGAGGTGGCGGCGAGGCGGGCCGGCGGGAGCCTGGCGTCTTCGAGCGCCTCCCAGGCCAGTTCCAGGACGAGCCGCTGTTGCGGATCCATCTCCGCCGCCTCACGCGGGGAGATGCCGAAGAACTCGGGGTCGAACTTGTCGAGGTCGTCGAGGAAACCGCCGAACCGGGGCGCGTCCGGCGCCTCCTCCCATCGGCCGTGAGGGGGCGCCGTGATCGCGGAGCGCGCGTCCCGCAGCAGTTCCCAGAACGCCGCCGGATCGGGCGCCTGCGGCAACCGGCAGGCGACCCCGACGACGGCGACCGGCGCGAAACGGCCCACACTCATTTTCGCTCCACATTTATGAACCGGCGGCAAGCTGCTAACAGATTCGCCAACCGGTCCCTAATGCAGTACCCCTAAAAGCCCCTAAGCGGGGTCAGTCCAGAAACACCGGAAGATCGGCCCGGCGAGACACGCCGAGTTTCCGGTAAATGCGGGTGAGATGCTGTTCGACGGTGCTCACCGTAACGAAGAGTTTCCCCGAGATCTGACGGTTGGTCTGCCCCCGGGCGGCCAGCGTGGCCACCCGCCGCTCGGCCTCGCTCAGGTCGGCGCCCGGCGGCGGACCGGGCCGCTCCTGCGGCGAGGCCCCGCACGACCGCAGCAGCTGCCGCGACCGCCGCTCCGCCGAACGGGCCCTCGGCCCGTCCCCCAGCCGGGAGTACGCCGACCCCGCGTCGGCCAGGGCGTGCGCCAGTTCGAGCGTGTCCTGGACGGACTGGAGCGTCTCCACGGCCTGCTCCAAGACCTCGGGCCGTTCCGCCAGGGGCAGCGTGGCGGCCCGCAGCCGGAGGGCGATCCCGCGCGTACGGGTGTGCTCCGCCCTGGCCAGTTGCTCGTCGGCCAGTTGCCGCGCTTCCCCCTTGCGGTCGAGCCGGAGCAGCGCGCGCACGGCGCCGAGCCGCCAGGCGGCGACGCCCGGCAGGTCGATCCCCCAGCTGCGCATGAGCTCGCCGCAGGTCAGGAAGTCGGCAAGGGCCTCGTCGGCGGCCCCTGCCGAAAGCCGGTAGGTGCCGCGCGCGTTGAGGTAGTGCAGCCCGACCGGAGTCTGGAACATGGCGTCCGGGACGGGTACGGCCAGGTAGCGCGCGGCGTCCTCGAGTTTGCCGAGGGCGGTCTTGGCGATCGTCATGGCCGCCAGCGGCGTCCCGAGCGCCACTCCCCAGGCCCCCATCGCCAGATGGGAGAAGGCGTTGCGGGCGCACCGTTCGGCGTCCTTGATCCGGCCCTGCCGGATCGCGGTCTCGGCCCTGATCGCGGCGAACGCCCCCTGCCAGTAGGGATCGCAGTGGTCGGTCGTCTGCTCCAGCAGCGGCTCGCACCAGCGGGCGGCCAGGTCGGCGCGGTCGGCGTACACGAGCGTGGCCAGCGCCGAGACCAGCGACTCCAGCCCGGGCTCTCCCATCGGGCACGCTCGCAGCACCTGGTCGGCCCGCGCGACCGCCGCGGCCGAGTCGTGCCCGGTGAAGAACGCCGCCAGCACGCGCAGCCCCTCCAGCCCGGTGCTGACCTCGAACGAGGGAGCCGCGGGCGGCACGGACACCAGGCCGGACAGGCCGGGATACCAGCATCGCACCCAGTCGGCCAGTTCCGGGAACGAGCCGGCGTCGTGGAACTCCCGCAGATGGCGCGCGGCCTCGCGGGTGTGCCCGTGCAGCAGCATCAACCGCACTGATAATGCGGTGACGACCTCCGGACGCGACCGGCCGAGCCATTCATCGACGATTGTCGCGACTTTCGCCGACATCTGCTCGTCCGCGGACGCGTCCGCAAATAACCTGCGAATTAATTCGAGCGGTTCCGCCCGTCGGTCTATCGCGAATCGATGGTCCACAAAATCCATTCGAGGCTCCGCCGGAAGATACAGCAGCGGTCAATCGGCCTCAAGGTCAACGCCCTTCTCCAGCCGCCGTCACCGTCGTCCGCGAGCCGAGATCAGCGCCGGCCGTCGCCCCGCGCCAACAACCTACATTTCCTACTAAGTAACCATAAAATAGAGACGGCGTCAAGAATGCTCCACAACCGGCGGCTCAGGCGGCGTGCGGTCGAGCGTACCTCTCGGCGATCCGCCGGTCCGGCGGCCGCGATCTGCGCGAGGGCGTCAGGTCGCGTGCGCCTCGATCGGGGCCGGGTGGCGCTCGTCCCCGGCGAGCGACTCCGCGAACTCGGCGAGGGCCTCCGGCGCGATCACCCCACGTGTGCTGCTGCACCTCGCGTACCTGGAGTCGGTAGCGCCCTCGTCCTCGGAGCATGCCAGTCGGGCACCTCCGCGCCGGGCGCCGTGAAGGACGCGAACTCGGTGGTGTCCCGGAAGGCCGGGACGGTGTAGAGATCCCGCGCGTACGCCCACAGATGCGGGTACTCATGCAGGCCCGGGTTGATGGCGCGGCGGGCGTTCGGCCCGGCGTCGTAGCGGACCAGGGTCACCCAGAGCCGGATGTCGGCCTCGGTCGGCGTCGATCCGACCAGGTATCGCCGGGTGGCCAGCCGCTCGTCGAGCGCGGCGAACGCGTCCAGCAGCGTGGCGCGGGCCCGCGCGCCGTCCGGGCCGGGCCGGCCGGCCGCGCCGGCGCCGTGGTTGACCGCCGGGCCGAGCCAGGCGTCGAGTTCCTCGATCTCGTCGCGGTGCCGCTCGGGGTAGGTGTCCACGAGCGGCTCGGCGAGACGCCGGAACCGGGTGCCGATGTCGATGCCGATGCCCTTGAAGTCGTTGCTGACCACGGTCCCGGTGACCCGGTCCCACAGCGTCGGCACGGAGACGTGGCCGTCGAAGCCCGCTTCCGTCGCCTCGTAGGCCTCGCGCAGCAGGGTGAAGCCGTTGACCGGGTCAGGCCCGTACCGCTCGCGGAACGCCCAGCCCCGGCCGTCCCGCGCGTTGTCCACGTACGAGACGCTGATGGCGTCGCCGAGGCCGGCGAGGGCCCGGGCGATCGTCACCCGCTGCGACCACGGGCAGAACCAGCCCGCGTACACGTGGTACCGGCCGGCGTCCGGCGTGAAGCCGGTCCGGCCGTCCTCGCTGATCCGGCCGGTGAACCGGTAGAGCGGGCGGGGGTCGTCGGCCCGGCGGGTGATGCGGTACTCCCCGTGGCCGGCGATGTCGACGGGGCCCGCCAGACGATCGGACGAAGACGGTGCTGACATGGAACCTCCGGGAGATCGAAGCGCTGGAGCGACTGTCCGGGTCAGGCCCCCACGGGCGGGCGTCTCAGCGCGAAGCGCGCATCGGGCCGCTCACCGGTGATGGCGAGGTCGGCGAGGATCCGTCCGACCGCAGGGACGAACTTGAAGCCGTGCCCGGAGAAGCCGGCCGCCACGACGACGGGGCCGACGCGGTCCAGGACGAAGTCGGAGGTCGGCGTCGTGGTGTAGGTGCAGCTGATCGGAGTGAAGGCGTCCGCGTCGACGCCGGGCAGCCATGCGCGGGCGTACTCACGCAGGAGGCGCAGCTGGACGGGCTCCGGGCGGAAGTCGCGTTCGTCGGGGTCGATCACCGGGCCCGTGCCGTGGAACCCGGCCTTGACCCCCTCGCCGGGCGTGCCGAGGCCGTAGACACCGCTCGGGAAGCCCGTGGCCTTCAGCGACGCGTCGTCGAGGTGGTGGGTGAAGCTGGGCCACGCCACCTCGCCCAGCGGGGCGAAGTACGCCGGCTGCTCCTGCGTGACGCGCAGCGGCGGCAGCGGGAGGAGCCCGCCGAGCAGCTTCTCCGCCCACGCCCCGGCCGCGACGACGACTCTCTTCGCGCGGTAGACGTCCTCCCCGGCCGTCACCTCGACGGCGTCGTCGCCGCGTACGGCGATCGAGGTGACCGGCGTCTCATGCCGGACGACGGCGCCCAGCCGCACCGCCTGTGCCTGGAGCGCCGACAGGGCGTCGTCGGCGTGCAGCCGCCCGCTCGCCGGATGGAAGAGCACCTTGCCGTCATAGCGCAGGCCGGGCCAGCGCTCGGCGGCCTCCTCAGGGGCGAGCCACTCACCTGGCGCGCCCGCCGCCTCGACCGCCTCGGCCAGCGGCCGGAGGTCCGCCGTCCGCCCGTGGTCGACTCCACCGGTGACGGTGAGCAGAGAGACGCCCGCGGCGGCCTCCAGTTCCCGCCACGACCTCCCGGCTTCCTGGGCGAGCCTGATGTAGACGGGCTCGGCGTAGGAGAGGCGGAAGATCCGCGACGCTCCGTGCGAGGCTCCGCGTACGTGCCCGGCCTCGAACCGCTCCAGCAACACGACGTCGGCCCCGCGACCGGCCAGCCGCCATGCGGCCGCCGACCCCATCCCGCCGCCGCCCACGACGACGACATCCGCCTCATGCCTCGTCATCCACTACCTTCCCGAGCGCGGCGAAGACCTCAACGTACGCTCCCGTGAGAGCAAAATCAGCTTAAGCTACCCGTTTTGCATAGAAAGCGGCCGAGGTCGGCCGGAACCGGTCGCGCCATCCTCCGCCGCGCTCCGCGTGGAAGGCCGCCGCGGCACGTCCGCACGGCATGATGGGGTCATGTCCGCACTGCCGGTGATCGACATCAGTTCCCTCCTGACCTCCGGCCGAGGATCCCCGGCCGGCCGGAACGCCACCGCGCGGGAGATCGCCACGGCGTGCCGGGACAGCGGCTTCTTCTACGTCACCGGGCATGGCGTGCCGTCCGCGCTGGTCGAACGGCTGGACGCCGCCGGCCGCCGGTTCTTCGCGCTGCCTCACGAGCAGAAGATGGAGATCGCGATGGCGCGGGGCGGGCGCGCGTGGCGCGGATTCTTCCCGGTCGGGGCCGAGCTCACTTCGGGCCGTCCCGATCTGAAGGAGGGCGTCTACTTCGGCGCCGAACTGCCCGACGACGACGGCCGCGTACGGGCCGGCGTGCCGCTGCACGGACGCAACCTGTTCCCCCGGCAGGTCCCCGAGCTCGGCCCGGCCGTTCTGGAGTACATGACCACGCTCACCGGCGTGGCCCAGTCGGTCATGCGAGGCATCGCGCTCGGCCTGGACCTGGACGAGGACTACTTCGCCGCGGGGTACACCGCCGACCCCACGATCCTGTTCCGGATGTTCCACTACCCGCCCACGCCGGCGGACGCGGACGACTGGGGGGTCGGCGAGCACACCGACTACGGCCTGCTGACCCTGCTGGCCCAAGATCGGTACGGCGGCCTGCAGGTGCACACCCGCGACGGCTGGATCGACGCGCCGCCGCTTCCCGGCACGTTCGTCTGCAACATCGGCGACATGCTCGACAAGCTGACGGGCGGGCACTACCGCTCGACGCCGCACCGCGTCCGCAACGTCAGTGGCCACGACCGGCTGTCGTACCCCTTCTTCTTCGACCCGTCCTGGACCGCCGAGGTGCCGCCCCTCCCCATACGGCGCGATCTGCCGGCCACCGCGGGCCGGCCCCGGTGGGACGGCAAGGACCTGCGGGCCTTCACCGGCACATACGGGGATTATCTGCTGTCCAAGGTCGCCGGCGTGTTCCCGCAGCTCCGCGAGGACGTCCTGTGACCACCCCGGAGGAGGGATTCTCCATGGCCGATTCCCTCCCCTTGGGACATTGACAACACACTATTCCTACTTGAATAGTTGAATATGCTGAAACACTACCCGTCCGGTCTGCCCGGCGCGACTTCCTGACAAGCGGGTGGATCCGCTCCGCGACCGTCCCGTCACGACCTTCACCAGCCGCCTGGCCGAGACCTGACCACCTCGCCCGGGGGAGGACTCCACCCGACCCCGGGCACTTTCCCCCACAGGCACGCCGCACTGTCCACCACCGCCCGGGGGGCCGCCCTGTGCGCGAGCGGCTGCGTCAGCTCGCCGTGTTCCTCGGCGCCTCCGACATGACCGAGGCCGCGGGCTAGCCGGTCCGTCCGGACAGGCGAGGCCGCGGCTAAGCCGGTCCGTCCGGACAGGGTGACCGGCGGGCGAGGGGCCGCGGAGCGCGGCGCGCACGACCGGGGCCGGGAGGCCCGTTCGGCCGACGTTGTCATTGACAGCGCGGTGAAACATTCACAGACATCCTATGTCGCCATGGACCTGAAGTCGGTGTTCCTGGTCGGCACCGGAAACGCTGGACGTACCGCCCGGGGCTGACTTACAAAGACATCCAATGTCTCGCCACGTGGAGTTCCGCGAGTCAGGAGGGAGCTCCACTCGTCCCCGGGAAGGCGCCCCATGTCCTCGTCCTCGTACCAGTTCAGCCGCCGCGCACTGCTCACCGGGGCCGGGGGTGTCGCGGCCGCCGGTCTACTGGGGGTCCGCACCGCGTGGGCGACCGACGGTCCGCAGAGTTACACCGCGAGCTGGGCGTCGGTGGACCAGCACCCGCCGGCCGCCGAGTGGTTCCAGGACGCGAAGTTCGGCATCTACTACCACTGGGGCGTCTTCAGCGTCCCGGCGTTCGCCAACGAGTGGTACCCCCGCAACATGTACAACAACGGGTCGAGCGAGAACAATCACCACAAGAGCGTCTACGGTGATCCGTCGGCCTGGCCGTACCACAACTTCATCAACGGCGCCCGCGACAAGGCCGGCAACTTCGTCCAGTTCGCGCCGAAGCTCACGTCCGCCGGCGGCAGCTTCGACCCCAGCGCGTGGGCGCAGCTGTTCGCCGACGCCGGCGCCAAGTTCGCCGGGCCGGTGGCCGAGCACCACGACGGCTACTCGATGTGGAACAGCCGGGTGAACGAGTGGAACTCGGTCGCCACCGGCCCCAGGCTCGATCTGCTGCGGCTGCACGCCGACGCCGTCCGCGCCAAGGGCCTGAAGCTCATCGTGTCGCTGCACCACGCCTACAACTTCACCGGCTTCTACCAGTGGGCGCCCGCGCAGTCCACGACCTCGTTGAAGAAGCTGTACGGCCAGCTCGACACGGCCACAGAGAACCAGCTGTGGTACGACAAGCTCAAAGAGGTCATCGACGGCTACCAGCCCGACCTCATCTGGCAGGACTTCAATCTCAGCCGCATCCCCGAGAACCAGCGGCTGAACTTCCTGTCGTACTACTACAACCAGGCCGTCGCCTGGAACAGGGACGTCGTCGCGACCTACAAGGACGGGTTCAACACCAGGGGTGAGGTCTTCGACTACGAACGCGGCGGGCCGGCCGCCATCCAGACCCCCTTCTGGCTGACCGACGACAGCATCTCCAGCACCAGCTGGTGCTACACCGTCGGCATCGGCTACTACTCCCTCAACGCCATGCTGCACTCGCTGATCGACCGGGTCAGCAAGAACGGCACCATGCTGCTGAACATCGCCCCCATGGCCGACGGCACCATCCCGTCGGGGCAACGGTCGATCCTGCTGGGCATCGGTGACTACCTCAGGCGCTTCGGCGAGTCGATCTACGCCACCCGCGCCTGGACGACCTTCGGCGAGGGACCGACGCAGATGGGCGGCGGCTCCTTCACCACCCCGCGGGCGGGAACCAACCAGGACATCCGGTTCACCCGCAACAAGAGCAACACCGTGCTGTACGCGACCGTGATGGGCTGGCCCGGCGGCACGCTGAACATCGCGACGCTCGGCTCCAACCGGATCAACCTGAGCAGCCTGGCCTCGGTGGAGCTGCTGGGCTCCACGGCCGGGTCCTTCACCAACCTGCCCACCCGCACCCAGGACGGCTCCGGCCTGCACATCACGATGCCGTCCTCCAGCGCCCCCTTCAGCGCCCCCGCCTACGTGGTCAGGCTGACCTTCTCCGGCCAGATCCCCGCCCTCGGCTCCGGCCCCACCCCCACCGGGTGGACGCGGATCTCGAACGCCACCACCGGCCTGGCGCTGGACAGCGGCGGGAATGTCGCCTCGGGATCGGCGCTCAAGCAGTGGAACTACGACGGCAGCACCAACCTGCAGTGGCAGCTGGTGGACCTGGGCGGCGGCTGGTACCGCATCGTCAACCGCACCAACGGCATGGTCGCCGACAGCTGGGGCAACACCGCCAACGGCGCCGATTGCCCGCAGGCGCCCTGGAACGGCGGCAACAACCAGCAGTGGCGGCTCAACAGCATGGGCAACGGCCGCTACCAGATCATCAACCGCGGCACCGGCACCGCGCTGGACGGCGCGGGCGCCACCACGGCCGGCTCCCAGGTGAAGCTGTGGACTCCGAACGCCAGCACCAACAACCAGTGGACCATCACCGCGGTGTGACCTCCTCGTCCGCGCCGGCGGGGCTCCGCGCATCCGTGGCCCCGCCGGATCGGAGTCCCGCCGGATCGGAGTCCCGCCGGCTGCCTTGACGCGCCGGTCGCCTGATCGGCGACAGCCCGAACCCGCCCGACGCCTCGCCGCGACCGGTGATCGGTCGCGGCGAGGCGTCGAGCGGGTCAGGTGTGTGGGCAGGTCTCCGGTCGTCAGACGGCGGTGATGGTCCACTGGTTGTTGGAGCTGCCGTTCGGCGTCCACATGACCACGTTGGAGCCGGACGTGGTGACGCCGGCGCCGTCCAGGGCGGTGCCGGTGCCGCGGTTGATGATCTGGTTGCGGCCGTTGCCCGTGCTGGCTAGGCGCCACTGCTGGTTGTTGCTGCCGCTCCAGGCGGACTGCCTGGCCGGAGCGCCGTTGGCGGTGTTGCCCCAGCTGTCGATGACCATGCCGTTGGTGCGGTTGACGATGCGGTACCAGCCGCTGCCCAGGTCCACCATCTGCCACTGCAGGTTGGTGCTGCTGTTGTTGGTCCACTGCTTGACGTTGGACCCGGACGCGACGTTGCCGCCGCCGTCCAGCATCAGGCCGGTGGTGCCGTTGGCGATGCGGACATAACTCGTCGGCTCCGGACCGCTCTGCAGCAGGGTCAGGCGGTACGTGCGCCCGGCCTCGCCGGTGAGCCTGACGACGTCGGACTCGGGTTTGGTGACGGTCACGGCGCCGCCGGTCGAGGTGTCGACGACCTCGTAGGTTCCGGTGAACATCCGGCTGCGCACGTTGACCGTGCCGGCGCGGTCGAACTTGAGGAGGATCTCGCTGGACGCGCCGTTGCTCCACGTCGTGCCAACGGTGTAGCCGCCGCGGCCCCGCAGGCCCTGCACCTTCCCGCTCGGCCAGGCGGACGGGAGCGCGGGCAGCACGTGCAGTTCGCCGTTGTGGCTCTGCAGCAGCATCTCGGCGATGCCGGACGTGGCGCCGAAGTTGCCGTCGATCTGGAACGGCGGGTGCAGGTCGAACATGTTCGGCGCGAGCCGGGCCGTCGACACCAGCAGGCGGATCAGGGTGTGCGCCCGGGCGCCCTCCTCCATCCGCGCCCAGTAGTTGATCTTCCAGGCGAGCGACCATCCCGTGCCGTCGTCACCGCGCAGCTCAAGCGTCCGCCGCGCGGCGGTGTACAGCGAGGGGGTGCCGCGCTTGGTGATCTGGTTGCTCGGGTGCAGGCCGTACAGGTGGGAGATGTGCCGGTGGTTCGGCTCGGTCTCCACCCAGTCGTACAGCCACTCCTGGATGTTGCCGCGCGAGCCGACCTTCATCGGCGCGAGCCGGTCACGGGCCGCGAGGACCCGCGTGCGGAAGTCGGCGTCGGTGCCGAGCACCTGGCTGGCCTGGGCGACGCCGTTGAACAGGTCGCGCAGGATCTGGTTGTCCATCGTCGGGCCGGCGCACACGCTCACGCCCGAGTGGTGGTTCAGTTCCGGGGAGTTCGACGGGTTGGTGACCAGGAACCCGAGACTCGGTTCGTTCACCAGGCTGTCGAGGAAGAACTGCGCGGAGCCCTTCATGGCGGGGTAGTACTGCTGCAGGAACGCGACGTCGCCGGTGAACAGATAGTGGTCCCAGATCAGGGTGGACAGCCACGCGCCGCCGGTCTGCCACATGCCCGCCGCGGCGAAGTCGACCACCGAGGAGGCCCGCCACGCGTCGGTGTTGTGGTGGGTGACCCAGCCGCCGGCGTTGTACTGCACCCGGGCGGTGCGGGCGCCGGTGACCGCGAGATCATTGATCATCTTGAACACCGGCTCGTAGCACTCCGACAGATTGGTGGTGTCGGTCGGCCAGTAGTTCATCGGCAGGTTGGCGTTGAGGGTGTACTTCGAGTCCCACGCCGGGGCCAGCGAGTCGTTCCAGATGCCCTGCAGGTTGGCCGGCTGGCTGCCCGGGCGGGAGGAGGAGATGAGCAGGTACCGGCCGTACTGGAACAACAGGACCGAGAACTGCGGGTCGTTGGTGCTCGAGTGCTGCGCGATGCGCACGTCGGTCGGCTGGTCGGCCGCGCCGGTGCGGCCGAGGTCGAGCGTCGTGCGCCCGAACAGCTGCTGGTAGTCGGCCACGTGCCGGGAGCGCAGGTCGTCGTAGTTCCTGCCGACGGCGGCGTTCAGGTGGTTGCGGGCGATGCCCTGGTAGTCGCCGCCGACGTTCTGGTAATTGACGTAGCTGGAGCCGATGGAGATCAGCACCGTCACGCTGTTGGCGCTCTGCACCCGCAGCGTGCCGCCGGAGCTGCTGACGCTGCCGCCGTCGGCGACGACCTTGGCCAGCGCGAGGAACCGGACCGAGCCGGTCTTGCCCTCGAAGTTGCCCGAGACGCCGTCCAGGCCGACCGACGTGCTGTCGGGGCTGGTGCGCGTCGTCCGCTGCGGGCTGTCGAACGTCGCGGAGAAGGTGATCGAGCCGGCCCGGTCGGCGGTCAGGCGGATGGCGATGACCTGGTCGGGCGCGCTCGCGAACGTCTCGCGCTGGTAGCGCACGCCGTTCTGCAGGAACGTCGTCGTCGTGGTGGCCGTGGTCAGGTCCAGGATGCGGTTGTACTCCGAGACCCCGCTGGAGCCGTTGAAGGTGAGCCGCAGGTTGCCCACGGTCTGGTAGGCCAGCTGCCCCGCGGGGCTCCCGAGCATGTTCTGGTCGATCAGGGACTGGGCCTGGCTCCACTGGTTCTGGAAGACCGCCTGCCGGATCTGTGCCAGCGCGCCGGCGCCACGCGTGTTGCTCTGGTCGTACGGCCCGCCGGCCCAGACGGTGTCCTCGTTCAGCTGCAGCCGCTCGACGTCGACGTTCCCGAACACCATCGCGCCCAGGCGCCCGTTGCCGATCGGAAGCGCACGCAGCCAGTCCGTCCCGGCGCTCTCGTCGTACCACAGGGCCAGATCGTTCGCGGCGAGCACCTGCGCGGGCGCCACCGACGCGGCCCGCGCGACCGCCGTCCACTGGAACGGCAACAGCGCTGCTCCGGCTCCGACCGCGCCGAATCGCAGCACTTGCCGGCGCGACAAGTCAGACATATTGGTTCTCCATCCCGAAGGGGTTGCGGACGGGGCTCCGGCCCTGGCGGACGCGGCGGGTGCCGCCGGGAGCCGTGGGTCTGGTCGGGCATGACGCGTCGCCGCGCTGCTGCCATATGTGCGTCGCTCGCAGAGGTCTTCCACCTCTGTTCCTCAATGGATCTGACCACCAGACACCCGACGTTAAGCGGGGGTTTCCGGGTGTCAAGCGCGCATCAGACGCCATGGTGCGCGACGACAGGTCGGACCTCTGACTCGGTGAGATAGGGCCAGGCCTCCGTACCAGGGGTTTTGAGCCGGACGGCGGACCGGGAAGGCCTCCGCGGAGGCGGGAGAGCGGCCGGGCGCAAGGCGCTTGATCTGAAAGTTTCAACTACAGACATGGGATGTGAAGCGCACATCACGGACGTTCCCTCAAGGATCGAGCCTATGACGGTCGACTCGGCACGATGATTCATCCTCTTCGCCCAGGAGGGTCCGGTCGACGGGAAGGTTCCGTCGGAGTAGACATCCCATGTGGATGCCGACGCTCCAGGACGTCCTCCTGCGGATCGGCCCGCGAGGGCGCCGGCTCGCCTCCGCCGACTCCTCCAGACGCGTCTCGTGACAGGCTTGCGGGATTCATCGGGTTAATGTAAAGCCTGTGCTACGAGCGGGCCCGCTGGCTTGACCTACATCCAGGGATAACCTTACTGTTCGAAACATATTCATCGGGTTAATTGGAGTTCACTCATGCCGACGATCACCTCGGTGAACGTGATCGACATCAGGTTTCCGACCTCCGCCACGCTCGACGGCTCGGACGCGATGAATCCGGACGGCGACTACTCGGCGGCGTACGTCGTACTGGAGACCGACGACCGCGACCTTTCGGGGTACGGCCTGACGTTCACGATCGGCCGGGGCAACGACCTGTGCGTGACCGCGGCCAAGCAGATCGGGCAACGTCTGGCGGGCTGCGACGTGGACACGGTGGCGGCCGACCTCGGCGGCCTGTACCGCGACATCATGTCCGACAGCCAGATGCGCTGGCTCGGGCCCGAGAAGGGCGTGGTGCACCTGTCCGCCGCGGCCGTGCTGAACGCCGCCTGGGACCTGGCGGCGCGCCGGGCGGGCAAGCCGCTGTGGCGCCTGATCGCCGACATGCCGCCCGAGGAGCTGGTCGCCGCCTGTGACTTCCGCTACCTCTCCGACGCGCTCACTCCCGCCGAGGCCGTCGAGATGCTGACCGCGCTCGCCCCCACACGCGAGCGGCGCGTCGCCGAGCTCGCCGCGAACGGGTACCCCGCCTACACCACATCCCCCGGCTGGCTCGGGTACGACGACGACAAGCTCCGCCGCCTGTGCGGTGAGGCCGTCGCCGACGGCTGGACCCATGTCAAGCTCAAGGTCGGCGCGAAGGTCGAGGACGACATCCGCCGGCTGTCGATCGCCCGGGAGGCGCTGGGCGACCGCACGCTCATGATCGACGCCAACCAGGTGTGGGACGTGCCCCAGGCCATCGAGTGGGTGAACCGGCTCGCGCCGTACGAGCCGCTGTGGATCGAGGAGCCGACCAGCCCCGACGACGTCCTCGGCCACGCGGCCATCCGCAAGGCGGTCGCGCCCGTCGGAGTGGCCACCGGCGAGCACTGCCACAACCGGGTCATGTTCAAGCAGCTCCTGCAGGCGGGGGCGATCGACTACTGCCAGATCGACTCCTGCCGCCTGGCCTCGGTCAACGAGATCATCCCTGTCCTGCTGATGGCGGCCAAGTTCGGGGTGCCGGTGTGCCCGCACGGCGGGGGCGTGGGCCTGTGCGAACTGGTCCAGCACCTGGCGGTCGTCGACTACGTCTGCGTGAGCGGCAGCCTCGAGGGACGGGTCCTGGAATACGTCGACCACTTGCACGAGCACTTCACCGACCCCGTGCGCGTCGAGCGCGGCCGCTACCGGTTGCCCGACCTGCCCGGCTACAGCAGCCGCATGCACTCCGGCTCCGTGGCCGACTACCGCTACCCTGATGGGCGGCGATGGGGAGGGTGAGATGGGCGTCATCGAGGGCGCGGTCGACACGATCAAACAGATGATCATCGATGGGAAGCTGCGTCCTGGACAGAAGCTCCCCGTCGAGAAGGACCTCGCCGACCAGCTCGGCGTCGCCCGCAACACCCTGCGCGAGGCCGTCCGCGCGCTGATCGCCATGCGGGTCGTGCAGACGCGCCAGGGCGACGGCACCTATGTCACCAGCCTCTCCCCTGGCCTGCTGCTGGACGCGATGGGCTTCGCCGCCGACCTCCACATGGACGCCGGGGCCGGGCAGTTCCTGCACGTGCGCAGGATCTTGGAACCGGAGGCGACGGCGGCGGCCGCCACGCGCATCCCCGACGCCGACCTGCTCCGCCTGGGCGAGCTGCTCGACGAGACCGAGCGGCTCGCCGCCGAGAGCGAGGTCGACCACGGGAAACTGATCGCCCTCGACGAGGACTTCCACTCGCTGATCATCTCCCACTGCGGCAACGCCGTGCTCGCCGCCGTCATCCAGAACATGTCCGGCCGCACCGCACGGGCCCGCATCTGGCGCGGCATGACCGACCCTGAGGCGGTCCAGCGCTCGCTGCGTGAGCACCGGGCCGTCCACCGGGCTCTGCTCGCGCGAGACCCCGAGCGTGCCCGCCTCCACGCCGCCCTGCACGTCCTCGGCGTGGAAGAGAGCCTCACCGATTCGCATACCTATGGCGGTGGCATCGATGTCTGATCACCTCGCTCTCGCTCGACCGGCCGGCGCCGCGACGAGCGACGGCATGGAGCGCCTCTCGGCCCGGCTGCGCGAGGAGACGGCCGTCGTCGTCGCCTACTCCGGCGGCGCCGACTCGGCGCTGCTGGCCTTCGCCGCGGCCCAGGTGCTCGGCGCGCGGGCGCTCGCCGTGACCGCGGTGTCCCCCAGCCTGGCCGCCTCCGAACGCGCCGCGGCCCGCGCGTTCGCGCGGCAGCACGGCCTGGCCCACGTCGAGGTGTGCACCGACGAGGCCGACCGGCCCGAGTACGCCGCCAACGGCGCCGACCGCTGCTACCACTGCAAGTCGGCGCTGTTCGACGCGCTCGCGCCGCTGGCGGCGGCGATGGGCGCCCGCGTGGCGCTCGGCACCAACCTCGACGACCTCGGCGACCACCGCCCCGGTCAGCGGGCCGCGGCCGAGCGCGGGGCCATCGCTCCGCTGGTGGACGCCGGGCTGACCAAGGCCGGCGTCCGCGCCGCCGCCCGTGAGCTGGGCCTGGCCACCGCGGACAAACCCGCCGCGCCCTGCCTGGCCTCGCGGGTGAGCTACGGAGACCCGGTCACCCCCGAGGTCCTGCGCAAGGTCGAGACCGCGGAGGCCGCGCTGCGCGATCTGGGCTTCCCGGTGTGCCGGGTGCGCGCCCACGCCGGCGGCACGCTCGCCCGCATCGAGGTGCCGCGGGAGGAGATCCCCCGCCTCAGCGAGCTGCGCGAGCGGGCCGACGCCGCCGTCCGCGGCGCCGGCTTCACCTTCTGCTCGCTTGATCTGTCGGGGTTCGCCTCCGGTCGCCTCAACGCGCTGCTGCCGCTGCTCTCGCCGTGACCTTCGCAGAGGCGACCGGCCACCGGTCATTCCTGGGACTTTCCACCGGTGAGGCGGGAGATGGCGAGGGCGGTGAGGATGATCCCTCCGTTGAGCGCCTCGATCCACTGCGCCGGGACGCCCGCGAGGGTGAGCACGTTCTGGATCATGTAGAGCAGCAGGATGCCGGTGAAGGCGCCGAACACCGTGCCCTTGCCGCCGTTGAGGCTGACGCCGCCGATGACGGCGGCGGCGAACACCGTGAAGATCGCTCCGTTGCCCTGGCCCGCGGCGACGGAGGCCAGCCGGCCTGACAGCAGCAGGCCGCCGAGCGCGGCCAGGAGGCCGGCGGCGATCAGCGTGATCCACAGGACCCGGCCGGTGCGGATGCCGGCCGCCTTGGCGGCGTCGATGTTCCCGCCGATGGCGTACAGCGAGCGGCCGAACCGGGTGTGCCCGAGGAGCACGATGCCCGCCGCGAACAGCAGAAGGCAGATCCAGATCGACGCGGGAACGCCGAACCATATGGCCGAGCCGAAGTAGGTCATGGACGACGGCAGGTTGAAGAACGTCTGCCCGCCGGAGATGCCGGTGAGCAGGCCTCGCAGCACGATGAGCATGCCGAGGGTGACGATGAAGCCGTTCAGCCCGAAGCGGACGATGAACAGCGCGTTCACCACCCCGGCCAGCACCCCGACGGCGAGGGTCACGGGGATGGCCCACGCCCCCGGCAGCAGCCCGAGCCCGTGCCCGGCCCCCGCCGCCACCGTCATCCAGGCGGCCACTCCGGGCGCCAGCCCGAAGGTCGACTCAAGCGAGAGGTCCATCCTCCCGCTGACCAGCACGAGCGTCTGCGCCAGGACGAGCAGCGAGATCTCCGACATGGTCTGCAGGATGTTGATCACGTTGTCGCCCTGCAGGAAGATCGGGTTGACGATCTGCCCGACGATCGCGATCACGATGACCGCGGGGACCAGCGCGAGGTCCCGCAGCCGTGCCAGGCGGAGCCCGGCGCGACGCCTTCGCTCGCCGTCCGGCGGCGGGGGGCCCGGCGGGTGTTCCGTCGTGGCGTGAGCCTCGGTGGTCTCAGGCATCGAGGTCGACTCCTTCCATGGCGGCCACCATCTCGTGGTCGTGCCAGCCGGCGGCCAGTTCCGCGACGACGCGGCCGTGGAACATCACGAGCACCCGGTCGCACAGGCGCAGATCATCGAGTTCGTCGGAGGCGATCACGACGCCGGTTCCGTTCCCGGCGATCTCCTCGACCTTGCCGAGCAGGAATTCCTTGGACCGGACGTCGACCCCGGCGGTCGGCGTGATCAGGACGAGCAGGCGGGGGTCGTTGGCCAGAGCGCGGGCCATGACGACCTTCTGCTGGTTGCCGCCGGACAGGCCTGAGACGGGCAGCTCAGGGCCGGGCGTCTTGATCGCCAGATTGCCGATCATCTCGCGGGCCAGGTCGTCCTTGCGCCGGCCGTTGACGAAGCCCGCCGTGCCGAGCCGCTCGGGGATGGTCATCGTGGCGTTGTCGGCGATCGACATCAACGGCACCAGGCCCTGGTGATGGCGGTCCCTCGGCACGAACCCCACGCCCGCCTCCAGCGAGGCCGGCACGCTCCCGGGGCGCGGACGGCCGTCGGCCACCCGCACGGTTCCCGCCCGCGGAGCATGAAGGCCCACGATGGCCTCGGCGAGTTCCGTCTTCCCGCTGCCTCCGAGGCCGGCCAGCCCGACGATCTCTCCGGAGCGGACCCTCAGGTCCACCTCCTCGTAGGCCTCGCCGGTCAGGCCCTGGACGTCGAGGACGACCGAGGCGTCCGGCTGGAGCGGCGGGCGGGCGGTGTGCTGCCGCAGGCCCGCGGCCTCGCCGGTCATCGCGGCCACCAGATCTCCTTGCGGCAGTTCCTCCACCGGTGCGGTGAGGATGTGCCGGGCGTCCCTGAAGACCGTGACGGTGTCGCAGATCTCGTAGACCTCCTGCAGGTGGTGACTGATGAACAGAAAGGTGACCCCCTGTTCCCGCATCGCCCGCATCCGCTGGAAGAGCCGGGAGATCGCCGCGCCGTCGAGCTGCGCGGTGGGCTCGTCCAGGATGATGAACCTCGCGCCGAACGACAGCGCCCGCGCGATCTCCACGAACTGCCGCTGCTCCACCCCGAGCTCACCGGCCGGCCGCCGGACGTCGACGTCCACCGACCACATCTCCAGCAGCTCGGCCGCCTTCCTCCACAGGCTCTTCCACCGGACCAGCCCGAACCTGTCGCGCTCGTGCCGGTTCAGGTACAGGTTCTCCGCCACGGTGAGCTCAGGGATGATCGTGGACTTCTGGTACACGCAGGCGACCCGCGCGCGCCACGCGTCGCGGTCGGGCAGCCGGGGGGCGGGGGCACCGGAGAAGCGGATCTCGCCGTCGTCCGGCGCCTGCAGCCCGGTGAGGATGGACACCAGGGTCGACTTGCCCGCGCCGTTGCGTCCCACGAGGGCGTGGGCCTCCCCCTGCCGGATCGTGATGTGCGCACGGTCCAGCGCCACCGTCTCGCCGTACTTCTTGGTGATGTGCTCCGCCTCCGCGACGGCGGGCCGGCCCGTGGGGGCCGGCTCGTCATCGGGGGCGGACGAAGGGCTCGCGGGCCCTCCCGCGAACTCGCCCATTGACCGGACCTCTCAGCTCAGGTTGTTGCCCCACAGCGACTTGTCGTCGCTCTTCAGGCTGGAGATGCCTCCGTACGTGCCGCCGTCCGAGGTGACCAGAGGCGCGGACAGCTGGTCCTCCAGCAATCCCGGACGGACCTCGATGATCGTGCTGTCGTGATCGGTCTTGCCGGGCTGGAAGGTCTTGCCCTCGACCGCCGCCTGGGCGTACGAGAGCGCCCACTTCGCGTACAGGTCCGCCGGCTGGGAGACGGTCGCGTCGATGTTCCCCGCGGCGATCTCCTTCAGCTCCTGCGGGATGCCGTCGTTGGAGACGACGAAGACGTGCTTGGCGTCGGTCGGCGGCACGAGCAGATCGCGCTGCTTGAGCACCTGCAGCGTGCCGGCGAGGGCGAAGCTGGACTGCATGTACACGCCCTTGAGGTCCGGGTTCGCGGTGAGGACCGTCGAGAGCTTCTGCGCGGCGATCGCCCCGTCCCACTTGGTGGCCTCGCCGAAGACCTTGATGCCGGCGTAGTTCTTCTGCATGCACTCGTTGAACGCCTCGGTGCGGTCCCGGCCGTTGATGGAGGCCAGGTCGCCCTGCAGCATGATCACCTTGCCCTTGCCCTGCAGCTTCTCTCCGAGGAAGCGGCAGGCCTTCTCGCCGTACGCCCGGTTGTCGGCGCGCACGACCATGAAGGCGTTGCCGGTGTCCGGCCGGGTGTCCACCAGGACGGCGGGGATCTTCTTGCTTTCGAGCTGCTGGAGCGTGGGGGCCACGGCGGCGGTGTCCTGCGGCGCCATCACCACGCCGCGCACGCCCTGCCCGACCAGCGTCTGCACGTTGGCGGTCAGCTTGGCGATGTCGTTCTGGGAGTTGGTGGTCTTGAGCTCCACGCCCAGCTCATCAGCGGTCTTCGGCACGTAGCTGATGTAGGAGTTCCAAAAGTCGGTGTCCGAGCGCGGGTAGTCCACGCCGATGATCGGCTTCGCGGGCGCACTGCTGGCGCCGGCGTTCCCGCCCCCGCCGTCCCCGCCGTTCCCGCCGTTCCCGCCGCAGGCCACGACCAGACTCCCCGATATGGCCAAGGCCGCGACGAGCGCGGACCGTCTGCGTTCCATCGTCTCTCCTTCTGAAAGCACCACGGCTGCCCTGCCGTCGCCGACGCACCGCATTCGGGGCGGGCCCGCGCTCCTGACGCGGAGAACTCCGGGGAGGTCCGCCTCGCCCACTCACCAACAGGACATGGGATGTCTTTCTATGACCAAACCTGGGTCGGTGTCCATACCTCTGCGACAGAATCGCCAAAATGCGCGCAGAGACCCTCCAAGCTCCGGCTAGCGCTCCGATGTATACGCCTTTCCGGGAGGGGACGATAACGACACATCGCATGTCGCCGGCCGTACGACCGCACCGGCGCCCAGGACCGGATCACGCCTCTTCACCGGCGTCCGGCGCCCGCGCCGTCACCCGGCGAACGGCACCGGCGGACGCGCACCCGGCTCAGTGCGCGGCCGCCGTCCCGCCGGCGTCGGTCCCTTCGGTGCGTTCCCGCGCCTCAGGTTCGGTGAACGATCTGCCGAGGTTCTCCCTCAACCAGGTCTCCGTGGTGCTGACGTGCATGAGGGCCGCCGCCTGCGCGAGCGGGGCGTCGCGGTGCACCAGCGCCTGGTAGATGGAGGTGTGCTCGGCGACGGTGCGGCCGGCCGCGTTGTCCTCGACCAGCCCGCGCCACACCCGGGCGCGAAGTGTGCGGCTCGCGATGCCGCCGAGCAGGGCGAACAGCGACCTGTTGCCCGTGGCCTCGAACACAGCGCGGTGGAAGGCGTCGTCGTGGTGGTTGAGCGCCTCCACGTCGTCCTGCGCGGCGCGCATCGCTTCGAGGTGACGTTCGACCACCGCGAGCTGGCCGGCGGTGATACGCGTGGCGGCCAGCCCGGTGGCCACGGGCTCGAACAGGCGGCGCACCTCCATGATCTCCAGGAGGTCGTCGCCCCGCATCATCTCGACCGCGAGGCCGACTCCTTCCAGCAGCAGCTCAGGCTTGAGACTCGTGACGAACGTGCCGTCCCCCCTGCGCACCTCCAGCACGCGGGTGGTGACGAGAGAGCGCACGGCCTCCCTGAGCAGATTCCGAGAAAGGCCCAGTTCCACGGCCAACTCCTGTTCAGGAGGCAACCGGGCACCCGGCGACAGCGTTCCTTCCTTGATGAGCTGCCTGATGTGCTCGATCGCCTGCTCGGTCAACGACATGGACAGATTTTCGTCCCTCAGCACGGGAGAGGACCACCCGCCCCGCTGCCGGCGATCAGCCCGGTCTCGGCGTGATCATGCCGCTCCGGGGCAGGCCCCCGGGATCGGCCGCGTCACGAGACGACGCGGAAGGTCGCGTCCTGCCGGTCGACGGCGCTGGAGGCGGAGCTGAGCGGGTCGATGCGCAGCAGGCTGTTGTAGTGGCGCAGGTAGCGGGTGGGGAAGTTGTAGGAGCGGAAGGAGGACCAGGACGCGTCGGCCAGGCCGGCGGTGCGGTAGAAGGTGGCGTCGGCGCGGAAGACCGCGGTGTTCTCGTTCGGGTCGAGGCGCAGGGCGTAGTCGTAGTGGCGCAGATAGTTTCCCGAGTAGTTCACCGACTCGAACGAGACGCCGGCCGGGTCGGCGAGGCCGGAGACCATGCGCCACAGCTGGTCCTGGTACGGGTCGAAGGGGTAGGGGTCGATCCGGCCGACGCGGTCGGCGTGCCGCACATAGCGGTCGGGATAGTTGGACGACTTGAGCCTGACCCAGTTGGGGGTGCCCCACCGGGACACCATGGCGTTGTACTCGGCGTCGGTGATGCCGACGATGGAGCCGTGCTTCGCGTTCAGCGGCGGGGTGTAGTCGCGCTGGTTCAGCACGGTCCAGGCGTTCGCGGAGATGTTGTTCGAGGACCACGCGTAGAAGTCGTTGTTGACGGGGCTGTAGGAGTCTCCCCACAGCCGCCAGCCGCCCTCGTTGGTCCTGAGCAGCAGCGGCGCTTCCATGCCGCTGCCCTGCCGGAGGCCGCCGGTGTAGGTGGTGTAGCTGTTGGGCGCGCCGGTGGAGGACCGCGCGCCGTAGATGTACCCGTCGGCGAGGTTCTTGTAATACATGTAGGTGGTGGCGCCGTCGACGACGATGTCCCCGTCGAGCACGCCGGCGCTCGGGCTGAAGTACACCTGGGCGGCGCTGACGGTGCGGAAGTCGCTGGTGTAGTTCACCATGAACACGTCGCGCCCGTTGTTGGCCGAGTAGACGATGCCGTACTGGCCGCGAGAGGCGTCCCAGAACACCGTGGGGGCCCAGGTGTGGGTGTTCATGGTGTGCATGCGCACGAGGCGGTACCCCGTGAAGGACGCCAGGTCGGTGGAGTCCCAGACGTGCAGGTACTGGCTGTTGAGGCCGAAGTTGGTGCCCTTGAGATCCGTGGCGATGACGACGAACGTGCCGTCCTGCTTGCGGTACACGAACGGGTCGCGCAGGCCCTGCTGACCGGCCGTCGGGGTGACCACCGGGTTGTTCTGGTTCAGCGGGGTCCAGTTCAGGCCGTCCCGGCTGACCGCCAGGTGCAGGCCGTAGTCCGCGCCCTGGGAGTTCGGGGATTCGGTGAAGTACGCGAAGGCGTAGGCGGTGTTCGCCGCCGCCGCGCTCGCCCGCAGGGGCGAGGCCATGCCGGTGGCGGCGAGCGCGGCGGTGGTGAGGGCGGCCTGAGTGAATGCTCGGCGGCTCAGGGTCATGGAGGGCTGACCTTTCTCAGGGGGACGACGCGTTGCGGGCGGGGTCCTGCACGAGGTGGTGCGACGCCGTGGCTCATGACCAGGGGCGACGGAGGTGGAAGGCGGCGCCGGAGCGGCGGGCGCCGATGCCGGCGAACGATTCGACGCGCGGCCGGCGGTCGACGTGGGGCGGGCAGCGCCTCTCCGGCGCCGTCCGGGACCGGTGAGCCTCGTCGCCATCGCAGGGGAACGCGCGGTGACAGGACGGGTGAGCCGGCGTGCGACTCCACGTTCCACCCGTCGCCGGACCGCGCCGCGGCCGGCGATCTCCGCCGTGCGCACCACCGGCTCCGGCAGGGGACCGTCCCGGTCGCCAGTTTGGAAACATCGGCGAAACCTGTCAAGACCACGACTGGAACAGTGCCGCCCGGTCGTGCCGCCGCGGGCGCGCGCCGGCGCCGATCACGCGGGAGCCGGTGATGACATCGGGATACAGGGCGGTGAAAGTTTCACCTCCGCGACGGCGTGGGGCTCGCCGCGGGCCTCGGATATCCGCACACCAGACGTGCTTCGGCGGCCGGGAGACGCCGTGACGCGGGAGGCCGGGACGTTGACGAAAACGATCCTGTCGTATTGGCTCCGCCCCACCACCGACTCCGGTCCCCCGAAGAGAGGAGCGATCGGCACCAGCGATGAATGTTAGCGCTAACAATGCTTGCGCTCGACCTGACTTCTTCGAGTGCCATCCGTGTCCCGCGCCAGGGAATCCCATCGGATGTCCGGCGTTTCGCCCGAGGATCCCCCCAGGCTGTGCCGATCCATACGTTCCATGACGCATGCCCGCGGCCGAGTCGGAGGGCGGCGGAAGCGTGCGAACTTCACCCGGAGGGTGGTTGTGAGACTCACATCTCCGCCGATCGCCGCCATCGCGACGAGGCGTGGCGTGTCCGATGCCGCCTTCTCCGTGGAGACCGCGTCGGGCACCGACGGCCTCTCCATCGACGACGCCTCATTCCAGTGGTTCCTGGAACCATCTCGCCCTGAAGGAGAGTCATGATCACCATTGATGAGCCCCGGCGGCAGGCGCCCCGGCGGCGAAGTCCGTGGTCGCGGCTGGCCGCCGTCGTCGTCGCGATCCTGCTGGCCGGCACGGCGGCGGCGGTGAACTCGGCGACCGCGTCGGCGGCGACCGTCGACACCACCGCCTGGTACGTGCTGGTCAACCGCAACAGCGGCAAGGCCCTGGACGTGTACAACCTGGCCACCAACGACGGCGCGCGCATCACCCAGTGGACCCGCAACAACGGCAACCAGCAGCAGTGGCAGTTCGTCGACTCCGGCGGCGGCTACTACCGGGTGAAGTCCCGGCTGTCGGGCAAGGTGCTGGACGTCTCCGGCTTCTCCACCGCCAACGGCGGGGCCATCGTGCAGTGGAGCGACACCAACGGCACCAACCAGCAGTTCCGCCTCGCCGACTCCGCGGGCGGGTACGTGCGGCTGATCAACCGCAACAGCAACAAGGTCATGGAGGTCCAGAGCGCCTCCACCGCCGACGGCGGCAACATCGTCCAGTACGACGACTGGGGCGGCAACAACCAGCAGTGGCAGCTCGTCCAGGTCGGCGGCACCAACCCCACGCCGACCCCGACCCCGACGCCCACGCCCACACCGACCGGAGGCGGCGGCACGTACAACAACCCGGTGGTCTGGCAGGACTTCCCCGACGTCGACATCATCCGGGTCGGCGACGCGTACTACATGTCGTCCTCGACCTTCCACTATTCGCCCGGCGCGCCGATCCTGCGCTCCTATGACCTCGTGAACTGGGAGTTCGCCGGGCACTCGGTGCCGACGCTCGACTTCGGCAACAAGTACAGCCTGAACGGCGACCGCGCCTACGTCGACGGCATCTGGGCGTCTGCCTTCGGCCACCGCAACAGCGACAACCAGTTCTACTGGCTCGGCTGCATCGACTTCGCCCGGACGTACGTCTACTCCGCCTCGGCCGTCGAAGGCCCCTGGCAGCGGCGATCGGTGATCAACAAGTGCTACTACGACGCGGGCCTGCTCGTTGACGACAACGACACCATGTACGTCGCCTACGGCAACAGCAACATCAGCGTCGCGCAGCTCTCCGCCGACGGCACGAGCGAGGTGCGGACGCAGCAGGTGTTCACCACGCCTTCCAGCGTGGGGACCCTCGAAGGGTCGCGCTTCTACAAGCGCAACGGGGCCTACTACATCTGGCTCACCCGTCCCGCCAACGGCCAGTACGTGCTGAAGTCCACCAACGGCCCCTTCGGCCCGTACGAGATGCGCCAGGTGCTGCTCAACATGCCGAGCCCCATCTCCGGTGGCGGCGTGCCGCACCAGGGCGGCCTCGTGCAGACGCAGAACGGCGACTGGTACTACATGGCGTTCGTGGACGCCTACCCCGGCGGCCGGGTGCCCGCCATGGCCCCGATCACCTGGACCTCCGACGGCTGGCCGACCGTGACGACCGTCAACGGCGGCTGGGGCGCGACCTACCCGCGCCCGAACCTGCCCACGCCGCCACGCCAGGTGAAGCCGCTGACCGGCGCCGACACCTTCTCCGGCACGGCGCTCGGGCCGCAGTGGGAGTGGAACCACAACCCCGACACCACCAAGTACTCGGTGAACAACGGCCTGACCCTGCAGACGGCGACGGTCACCAACGACCTCTACAACGCCCGCAACACGCTCACCCACCGCACCCAGGGACCGTCCTCGACGGCCACCATCGAGCTGGACTACTCCACGATGCGCGACGGTGACCGCACCGGTCTCGCCATCCTGCGCGACTCCTCGGCCTGGATCGGGGTCCGGCGCGACAGCGGCGCCACCCGCGTGGTGATGACCAACAACCTGACCATGAACAGCAGCTGGAACACGACCAGTACCGGAAGCGAGGTCGCGAGCGCGTCCGTCTCAGGCGGCCGGATCTGGCTGCGTGCCACGGCCGACATCCGCCCGGGAACCGGCAGGCAGGCCCGCTTCTCCTACAGCACCGACGGGGTGAACTTCACCTCGTTCGGCTCCGCGATGACCCTGGGCAACGCCTGGCAGTTCTTCCCAGGGCACCGATACGGGATCTTCAACTACGCGACCCAGGCTCTCGGCGGCTCCGTCACCGTGCGCCGGTTCGACCTGACGACCCCGTGACCCCCTGATCGTGGAGACCGGCGGCTGTGTCCTCCATAACGGCCGCCGGTCACCACACCATCACCGAGGTGCTCAGCCCGTCGAGGGCGAGCTTCAGCACCGGCGCGACCGTCCCGCCGAAGGCCGCACGGGCCTCCGGCGGGCCGGCGTGCCTCGGGTCCGCGCCGCCGATGGAGCGGTAGTTCAGGAAACCCACCACCCGAAGATCGCTCAGCACCAGCCAGGCGTACGCCAGGTCCGGATCCCCGGGCGCGTTCTGGACCACGAGCCCGCTGCCGTTGAGCGGCTCGTACGGCCCGGCGAGTGCCGGGGCGGCGAAGCCGTACAGGCCGGTGGGGGCGCGGTCGCGCGGGTGGAAGTTGTGGCGCTGCGTCACGAAGAACAGGTAGTACGCCGAGTCGTGCACGACGATGTGCGGCCGTTCGATCTCGTGGTTGATCCCGTCGGCGACCAGGAGCGGCGGGCCGAGCGACCAACCGCCGGGCCGGGCGCCGGCGAGGGCGATCGCCCCCATGAACCCGTCGTGCCACGGGACGGACGCGGCGACCAGCAGGTACTCGCGTCCGTCGGCGGGATCGCGGAACCATCCGGGGTCGCGGAAGGCGCGGATGGCGCCGGGCGCCCCCTCGGTCTCGTCGGCCGGCAGGTACGTGCGGCCGTCCGAGCTGAGGATCTCACGGTGCTCGGCGTCCTGTCCGAGCGTGACGCGGCCGCCGCCGGTGAGCAGGCGGGGCCGGGCCTCGGCGACGCGCTGGGAGAACGTCGGCCGTTGCTCCCCGCGCCGGCCCGCCGCCGTGTAGAACACCGAGACCGTGCCGTCCGGCCTGCGCACCGCCGACCCCGACCACTCGCGGCCGCCCAGGGACGCGCCGTCGGCGAACACGTGCCCGAGGTCCGTCCAGCCGCCGGCGTCCTTGCCGAGCAGGCGCAGGCGGGCGCGGGAGTGGCGTTCCTCCGGGTGGCCGGTGGCGGGCGCCGACAGCGCCATCCACAGCTCCTGGCCGAGGACGGTGGCCGGCGTGCCGTCCTCCTCCTGGACCGGCCACGGGTCCCAGACGTCGTCGTGCGGCAGCGCGCGCGGCGCGGGCCCGGCGGGCACGGCCGGCGCCGTCGTCGCGGCGCTCTCGACGAGCAGGTCCAGATGCCGCCGCGTCCACCGCGCCGGCCGGGTGTCGTTCACACGGTGCTCCTCGACGTCGCGCGGCCCCGCCCATGTGGCGCCGCTCGCCTCGACCGCGTCGTGATCGGTGGTGTCGTCCATCAGCCCTTCAGGGAACCTTGCAGGAGAGCCGTGACGAACCGGCGCTGGAAGATGAGGAAGATCAGGAGTGTGGGGGCCAGGATGAGCAGCGACCCGGCGCACAGCAGCGGGATGTCGGTGCCCCACTGCCCCTGGAAGGCGCCGAGGGCGCCGGACATCGTCCGTTTCAGCGGGTCGTCGACCAGCACGATCGCCAGCAGGAACTGGTTCCAGGTCCACAGGAACAGCAGGATGGCCAGGGACGAGATCGCCGGCATGGCCAGCGGCACGTGGACGCGCCAGAAGAGCTGCCACACGTTCGCCCCGTCGATCCGCGCGCTCTCCGACAGCTCCTCGGGCATGTTCACGAAGTGCGCCCGCATCCAGAACACCGAGAACGGCATGAACAGCCCGATCAGCGGCAGGATGATGGCCCACCGGGTGTTCAGCAGCCCCATGTCGCGCACCTGGTAGTACAGCGGCGTGATGACGCCCTCGAACGGCAGGGTCAGGCCGAGGACGAACACGATGAACACGACGTTCCGCCCGGCCGTCCGCAGGTGGCCGATCGCGAAACCGGCCATTGTGCCGATCACCAGCGAGAGCGGCACCACGCCGAGCACGATGAGCGTGCTCGACTTCAGCATCTCGCCCATGCGGGCCGCCTCGAACGCCTGGAGGAAGTTCCCCCAGTGCGGGTCTCCTGGCCAGCTCAGGCCGGGCGGGTAGGTGCCCGGCGGATGCAGGGCCGTGACGAACAGGCTGAGGAACGGCAGCAGGGTGACCGCCATCAGCAGGACGAGGAGGAGCCTTCCGGTCCACGCCTCCCGGCGCGCAGTGATCATGAGGACCTGTCCCTGGAGAGCCGTTGGATGGGCAGCGCGACGGCGATGACGAGCACCATGAGCACCACGGCCAGCGCCGACGCGACGCCCACCTTCCGTTCCGAGAAGGCCAGGTAGTAGATCTCCAGGCCGGGGACCATGGAGGCGTTGCCGGGGCCGCCCTGCGTCGAGATGTAGACGATGTCGAAGCTCGCGAGGGCCGCGATGACCGTCACCGTCACGCAGACGGCGATCTCCTGCCGCAGGCTCGGCAGGGTGATCGAGAGGAACTCGCGCAGCGGCCCCGCGCCGTCCAGCCGGGCGGCCTCGTAGAGCGCCGGGTCGATCTTGCTCATGCCCGCGAGCAGGAGGAGCATGCACAGGCCGAGCAGCACCCACGCGCCGATCACGCCGACCGCGGGCAGCGCGGTCGAGAAGTCGCCCAGCCAGGCCCGCGTCACCCCGTCGAGGCCGACGAGAGCGAGCATCTGGTTGACCACCCCGTTGGAGGACAGCAGCCAGCTCCAGGCGATGCCGGCCGCGACGAGCGGGATGACCTGCGGCAGGAAGATGACCGTCCGCGCCACGAGGGCCAGCCGGCTCGTGGCGATGCGCCGGATCGTCGAGGCGATCGCGAGGCCGAGCACGACGGGGATCGCGCTGAAGAACACGATCAGCTTCACGGCGTTGAGGATGGAGGCGAACAGGTCGGGGTCGGTGAACACCTTCACGTAGTTGCCGAACCCGGCCCAGGTGGACGGCCCGATGCCGTCCCACGTGTACATCGAGTACTGGAACGTCAAGGCGATCGGCCGCAGCACGAAGACCGCGTAGAACGCGAGCGCGGGAAGGATGAACAACCAGCCGACGAGGACCGATCCGCGAAGCCCCCTGCGCCGCAGGCGGCTTCGCGTCCGGCTCGCCGGTCCGGGCCGGCTCTCGGCGAGATCGACCGCTGTGTCGGGAGTCGGCCCTTCCATGGGTGCTCAGTTCCCTCCGGTCTGGCTCTGGTAGTCGCTCTGCACGGACTTCAGCAGGCCGTCCGGGGTCTGCTTTCCGGCGATCATCTTCTGCAGGTTCGGCGTCCAGCTCTTGGCGTAGATCGCACCGGTGGCGTTGGCGATGAAGTCCATCGCGCCGTTGTCCTCCGCGATCTTCGCGCCGGCCGCGAGCGTGCTCTCGGTGACGGTGCCGGGCTTCACCGACGGCATGTGCGCGTCGGCCGGGCCCATCGGGTGCGAGCCTCCGATCTCCACGGTGATGTCACGCGCCTTGGTGTCGGTCGCCACCCAGTTGAGGAAGAACGCCGCGCAGTCGGTGTTCTTCGCCCGCGCGCCCACGCCGAAGGTGAGCGGGGCCGACATCGCGGCCAGCTTGCCGCCGTCCTGCGCGGACGGCATCAGGAAGAAGCCCGCGTCGCCCGCCATCTGCTTGTCGAGGTTGCCCGACTCCCAGTCGCCGTCGAACATGAACAGGCCCTTGCCGCCGATGAAGCGGCTCATCATCGTCGCGTAGTCGACGGCGTTGACGTCCTTCCAGAAGTACCCGGCCTTGATCCACTTCTCCAGGTGCTGGGCGGCCTGCAGGTTGGACGGCGTGTCGATCGTGGCGCCCGGCTTCTGGAAGATCCAGTCGTTGATCGGCGCCGCCGGGCCGTACGCGGCCATGAGGTTCTGCAGCGGGAACGCCAGACCGCCGGTGGCCCCGCCGTTGAACTGGGCGATCGGGTCGACGCCCGCGGCCTTGGCCTTCGCGAGCAGGTCGTCGAACTCCGCCAGCGTGGCGGGCGGGGCCGACATGCCGATCTTGGCGGCGAGCTTCTTGTTGTAGAAGACGCCGGTCATGCTGAAGTTGAGCCCCATCGCGTACAGCGACCCCTCGCCGCGGGTCTTCCCTCCGGGGGCGAGGCGCATCTGCTGGAGCTGCGAGGCCGGCCACTTGTCCCAGCCGAACGCCTGCGCGTAGCCGTCCATGTTCTTCAGCAGGTTGTCCTTGACCAGCTCGGACACCTGCGGGAGCCGCATCAGGTCCGGCGGGTCGTCGGCGAGGACGCGCGGGGCGTTCTGGGTGATCACCGCGAACTGGTCCTCGCGGATGTTCCACTTGACGTTCGGGTGCTGCTTGGAGAATTCGACAGTGAGCGCCTTGGCCAGGGGGAACCCGGTCTCGAAGTAGGCGTTGAGCGTGACCGGTGCCGTGCCGCAGGCCGGAGCCGTCGAGGGGGAGGTGCCGGTGGTGGGTTCGGCCTGCGGCGCATCGCTTCCGGGTGCGGCGCAGCCGGCGGCCAGCGTCCCTCCCGTGATGACCACAAGCGCGGCCGCCTGCCAGCGGGGGCGAGCTCGACGCGACATCTGCGTCTCCTCCGTGCAATGGGACCGCCGGCCTGCGCCAGATGTCCCGGATTTGGTTTGCTAAATCGTATTAGCGGTGCGATAGTCTCACCGTACGTCTCCGCCGATGTCAAGACCCCGTAATACGATCTGAACATTGGAGGTCCGCCGGTGAGCCGACGCCGGGTCACACTGGCCGACGTCGCCAAGGCCGCCGGTGTCTCCCCGACCACCGCATCTCTGGTGCTGTCGGGCCGTGGGCGGGAGATGCGCATCTCCGAGGAGGTCGGCAAGCGGGTCCTGAAGGCGGCGGACGAGTTGGAGTACCGCCCGAACGCGGTGTCGGTCGGCCTGCGCACCGGCACGACCAGGACGATCGGCTTCGTGTCCGACACGGTCGCGACCTCGCGGCTCGCCGGGGACATGATCAAAGGTGCTCTGGAGGCCGCGCGAGACCGTGGCGTGATGCTCTTCATCGGTGAGACCGAGGGCGACCCCGAGCTCGAGCGGCGTCTGCTGCAGGCCATGCACGACCGCCAGGTCGACGGCATCGTCCTGGCCGCCATGTACACAAGGGCGATCAAGGTCCCCAAAGAGATCACGGCCTCGCCCGCCGTCCTGCTCAACGCGCTGCCCAAGCAGCCGTCGACGCTGCCGTGCATCCTGCCCGACGAGGTGGAGGCCGGGCGCACCGCCGCGCGCGTGCTGCTGGAGGCCGGCCACCGCGACGGCATCCACCTGATCGGCGCCGGCCCCCGCACACGCGACGTGCCGCCGGGCGGCGCCGCCGCCGTCGAACGGCTCGCCGGCATCCGCGAGGTGCTGGGGGAGGCAGGGGTGAAGATCGCCGGCGGGCGTCTCTGCGCCGACTGGCAGCCTGATTACGGCCTGGACGCCACGCGAGCGATCCTCGCCTCAGAGCGCCCGCGGGCGCTGATCTGCTTCAACGACCGCCTCGCCTTCGGCGCCTACCAGGCGCTCGGCGAGTACGGCCTGCGGGTCCCCGAGGACGTCTCGGTGGTCTCGTTCGACGACCATCCCCTCGCCTCGTGGATGCGCCCCAAGCTCACCACGGTCGCCCTCCCGTACTACGAGCTCGGCCGGAGGGCCGTGGACGTGCTCTTCACGGAGATCCGCCACCACCGCGCCGGCGCCGCCCCCGAGACCGAGGTCCACCGCGTCCCGATGCCGATCCGCGCCCGCGAGTCCGTCGCGCCACCAGGCGCCCGAGCCGGCCACCGCACCTGACCTGCCGCATGGGCCGCGGCACCCCCTCGCGCTGAGGGAGTGCCGCGGCCGGGGCGGTCCGCACGACCCGCGATCGCCACGGGCAGCGGCGGCACCCGTCGTCAGGGCGCCGTCACCGTCACGAACCTGTGCAGGTGAGAGACGGTGTGGAAGCCGTGCCGTTGGCGAGGAAACCGAACGTCGTCGAGGCGGACGGCGCGAGCGAGCCGTTGTAGGAGGCGTTCGCCACCGACACGGCCGAACCGCTGCTGCTCAGCGTGCCGTTCCAGACCTGGCTGATCGTCTGGCCGTTCCCGAGGGTCCATCTGACCGTCCAGCCCGTGATCGCCGAAGTGCCGGCCGTCACCGTGACCTCGCCCTGGAAGCCGCCGGACCAGCTGTTGGTGGTGCGGTAGGTCGCGTCGCAGGCGCCGCTCACGGTCGGCGTGGGGGTGGGAGTCGGGGTGGGGGTCGGAGTCGGGGTCGGCGTGGGCGTGGGCGTCGGGGTCGGGGTCGGGGTGGGCGTCGGAGTCGGGGTCGGCGTGGGCGTGGGCGTGGGCGTCGGGGTGGGCCCGCCCGTGGGGGTGAACTGCCAGTAGTTGAAGTTGAAAAGGTTGCCGGTCGAGCCGGTGAAGCGGAGGTAGAGGTCGTGGGTGCCGGTGGCGGTGGCGGGGCAGGTGATGGTGGTCCAGGTCTGCCAGCCGCCGGTGGCGGGGGCGGTGCAGGTGCCGGCGAGGGTGCCGGTGGTGCTGTCCAGGCGTAGTTCGATGCGGCCGCCGTTGGTGGCGGAGGCGACACGGGCGTTGAAGGCGGTGGTTCCGGTGCCGAAGGCGACGCCCTTGACCTTGATGTAGTCGCCGTTCTCGATGAAGCCGACGTTGCGGCCGCCTTCGCTGGCGGCTTCGGTCTCCACGCCTTGGGACCAGGCGGCGGTCTCGGCTTCCTGGCGGATGTAGGGGTTGAGGGTGCCGATCTGGGGGGCGCCGGTGGTGGTCATGTTCATGGTGGGGATGGTGCCGTTGGAGTTGTAGGTGAATTTCTCCACCGCGACCGAGCGGGTGTAACCGCCGCCGCCGGGCAGGGCGCCGTTGTGGTAGAAGAAGTAGGATCCGCCGTTGAAGTCGATGACGGCGGGGTGGTTGGTGAAGCTGCTGCCCTGGGTGGGCATGACGGTGCCGCGGTAGGTCCAGGGTCCAAGCGGGCCGGTGGCGGTGGAGTAGCCGATGAATTCCGAGCAGCACTTGGCGGCGAACACGTTGTAGTAGGTGTTGTTGCGCTTGTAGACCCAGGGGCCTTCTTCGTACAGGGTGGGGCGGTTGGCGTCGCCGGTGCGGGTGCCGAACCCGGCGGTGGTCAGCTGGATCTTGGTGGGGCTGCCCGAGTAGGAGATCATGTCGGTGTTCAGCCGGACGTACCACAGGTTGGGGTTGCCCCAGTACAGGTAGGCCTGGCCGTCGTCGTCGATGAACACCGTGGGGTCGATTTCGCCGTTTCTGACCAGGGGGCGTCCGATGGCGTCGGTGAACGGGCCGGTGGGGCTGGTGGACACCCCGACTCCGATGGCCATCTGCCCGCTGGCGCGGTCTTTGACCGGCACGTACCAGTAGAACTTGCCGTTGCGGTAGACCGTCTGTCCGGCCCAGGCGTCCTGGCTGGCCCAGCTGAAGGTGGACACGTTCATCCCGGGGCCGTGGTCGGTCCAGTTCACCATGTCCGCCGAGGACCAGACCCGCCATTCCTTCATGGTGAAGTAGGTCGAGGCGTCCTCGTCATGCCCGGTGTAGAGGTAGACCCGGCCGTTGTACACCAGCGGGGCGGGGTCGGCGGTGTAGATCGTCTGAACGATCGGATTGTCCGCCCTGGCCGGAACCGCGGGCAGCAACGCCACCAGACACAGCAGGCCCACCAGCCAGACGACGCCACGCCTGGATCCGAGATCTGGAAGCGGTAACGTGAATCTCATGATCACCTTTCAAAGGCGGTAACCACTCGCCTTGCGCCTCGTGTTCGGAGGGAATTCACCTCGCAGAATTCCCTCCTGCGGAAGTTGTTAGCGCTCACAATTCAATCGGCGACAAAGGAGTCGCCAATCGCACGGGCCGCCGCCCACGATCCCTGCCGGTGTGCGCCGAGGGCGGCCGCATCTCCACCGCCACGCGCGGAGCCAACCTCATGCGCGAGAGACGGGTCAAGGCGCCCGGCCCTTCCCCGCTCACAGTCGCGCCGCGAGAGCCCTCCTGAACTGGACGACAAAGTCTCGCGGAGGGGGACGTCGATCTTGCATGGAGCTGAAACTTTCAGCCGCCTTCGTCCGCCGGCCGCCAGACGGACAAGACCTATTCCGGCGCCTGCGCCCCGCGGCGATCATTCCTCTGAGTCGTTCTCTCCGGCGGGACGCTGTGGAGCAAATCCGATGCACGAAGACCCGTCAAGGACGATTAAGTAGCATCCATCCGGCGTCCGCGGATCCAACGCCGCCTTACTCCTGGACCACATATCGCCCGAGAAGCACCGTGCTGGAAATTCACCGTAGGACGATCCAGCGATCGCGCCCCGGGGCCGGCGAAACCGCGCGCCGGTGAACCGGCGACGGAAAACAGTCACCCGGCGGCCGGTCGGCCGATGAGTCATACTTTTGCGAGGGATCACAAGGAGGGAGCATTGTGACCGAGACTCCACGCGAGGGCGGTTACCGGCCAGGCTACGAGGTGGCCGCCGAGCAGGTGCTGGAGTTGATCGCGCGGCTGCGTCTGCGCCCCGGGGACCGCATGCCCACCGAGAACGAACTGGCCCGGCAACTGGGCACCAGCCGCACCGTCGTGCGGGAAGCCGTGAAGATACTCTCTGCGCTCGGCCGGGTGCGCGCCCAGAAGGGCCGCGGCATCTACGTGTCCGACGACGAGGGGATGCTCGGCGCGGGACGATGGGCGTCCTTCTTCCTCCCCACCGACCTGGACCACGTCTACATGCTCTTCGAGTTCCGGCGGGCGCAGGAGATGGAGACCAGCCGGCTGGCCGCCCACCGCGCCACCCCTGCCGAGCTCGGAGCCATCGAGAAGGCGGCCGAGTTGTGCCGCCAGGGATTCGAGACCGGACGCGAGGCCGTGTTCAACGAGGGCGACGACGCCTTCCACGCCGGCATCGCCACCGCCGCGCACAACATGTTCCTGCAGGTGGCGGTGCGCGAGGTCCGCCGCCTGCAGGCTCAGTCCAGCATCATCGGGCTGCGCGGCTCCGTCGGCGGGCACGCGGCCAAGGCCGTCGAGGAGCACGAGGCCATCTACAAGGCCATCCGCGCCGGCGACCCGGAGGCGGCCGCGCATGCCGCGGCCACGCACATCGACAACACGCTGGACGACTACCGCAGAGAGATCCAGCAGCGCCTCTTCTCCTCGCCCGGCTGACGAGACCGGGGATTTCCTGCGGGCGCGCCGCGTGGCGGCCGGCCGCCGGTGCATGCGTTCGCGCCTGGTCCGATTCACCGCTTTTCTGAGATCTCCGGCGCGACGCGCCCGGTGAAGCGGTGACCCGGCGCCTCTGGCGCCTCCTGCGCCCGCGGGGGCTCGACGACGCCGCGCAGAGCGGCGAGGGCCGGGCCGAGCACCTGCAGGTCCGCCGCGGCGAGCGGTCCGAAAAGATCCGACAGTCCGCGGTCGAAGGTCTCGTCCGCGCACTTCAGCCGGCGCCGCCCCTCCGGTGTCAGCCGCACGAGGGAAGACCGCCGGTCCGTCGGGTTGGCCTGCCGCACGCACAGCCCGGCCCGCGCCATGCGATCGACGCCCTGGCTGGCGCCGCCGACGGTGACCGCCAGGGCGCTCGCGAGGTCCTGGACACGGCAGGACGGGGTCGAGTCAATGACAAGGAGGGCCTTGAAGAAGCCCAGGGGGAGGTCGCACTCCTGCTTCATGCGGGCGTCGATCCCGTTCCACATCAGCGTTTCCAGCCGCACCAAGTCATCGAATATCGTGCGCAGGCTTGCCACCACCACACACCTCCAGACCTGAATTCCGGCTTACGCCGTACGTCATCAGTGCTCAAGCATGTCCGCGGGCGTGCCGGGAGCGGAGCTCCGGCACGCCCGCCCGGCGCCGGCGCCGGCCCGGACGACGCGCCGTTGGCGCCGCTGCCCGCTGACGCCGCGCCGCCGGGCCGGCGGCCCGCGGGGCCGGGCGTTCGCGCGCCCGGCCCCCCAGATCGTGCATCAGCTGCGCAGAGTCCATTTCTGGCTGCTCGTGCCGGTGCAGGACCACAGCTGGACCTTGGTCCCGTTGGCGGTCCCGAAGTTGGTCGCCTCCATGCACAGGTTGGACTGCACCCCGGTGATGCTGCCGTCGGCGTTGATGTTCCACTGCTGGTTGGTGCCGCCGTTGCAGTCCCAGATGATCACCTTGGTGCCGTTGCTGGTGCCCTGCCCGTTGGCGTCCAGGCACTTGTTGCCGTACACCTGCAGCTGCTTGCCCGAGGTGTAGGTGAAGCGCTGGTTGGTGCCGCTCCCGCAGTCCCAGAGCTGGAGCTGGGTGCCGTTGGTCGTGGTGCTGTTCGGCACGTCGGCGCACCGGTTGGACTGGGTCCCGACGAGCTGCACGTTCGTCCGGGTGTTGCCGCCGCCGGTCTGGGGTCCGGCGGACGCCATCACGGCCTGGGCTCCGGACGGCCAGTTGCCGTTGGTGACCGTCACGTTGTTGTTGACGACGTTGCCGCGGTCGCCGTTGGTCACGTTGGCACTGCCGTTGCTCGACCAGTTGCCGGTGACGGTGAAGTTGCCCATGTTCTCGCCGCCCCAGTAGTTGGCGGTGAGCCAGGTACCGGTGTTGGACAGGACGTTGTTCCTGACGGTGAAGTACTTGGAGCCCTCGTCGAAGTAGACGCCGAAGAAGCCGTTGGTCCGCAGGCAGTAGTTGTCGCTGATCACCGCGCCCGGGTTCCACGACAGCGTGTAGATGCATCCGCCGTCGGTCATCTGCTGCATGACGTCGTGGATGTAGTTGCCGACGAGCTGGTTGTTGGACGCCGTGGTGGCCGTGGTGTAGCGCGGCTGGTAGTTGTACAGGCCGCGGTTGGTGTAGGAGGTGTTGCCACCGGGCTCGTTGGCGCCCCAGCCGTACCCGAGCGACATGCCGCTGTAGGGCATGTTGTAGACCTCGTTGTGGGAGATCGTGGCGCCGGTGACGTAGGTGGGCAGGACCGAGACGACGCCGCGGTAGTCCACGCCGAGGTCGTGGATGCGGTTGTTGCTGACGGTGATGCTCCGGTTGACCATCCGCTGGTCGCTCGGGTGGTGCGCGTCGGCGCGCACGCCGCCGATCACGATGCCGCCGGCCGAGCTGCGGGCGATCTCCGACCGGGTGACCGTGATGTTGCTGGCGCCCAGGCCGACACCGCTGGCGTGGGCGTTGGCGTCGTTTCCGATGCCAACGGCCGTCTGACCGAGGTTGATGAACTGGGAGTCGGTGAAGGTGATGTTGTTGGCGGCGGAGACCTGCACGGCGGCGGGCATCTGGAACCAGTTCGGCCGGGCGGCCTCGAACTGCTGGCAGCCCTCATGGCAGGAGCCGAAGCTGGGCCAGTTCCAGTTGCCGGCGATGTAGGAGCCGGTCTGCTGGTCCACGAAGCCCTGGTTGCTGCTGGGCCCCCGCCAGCTCGTGCCGGAGAAGGTGACCCCGCTGAAGGTGATGTGGTGCGCGGGCGCGTCGTAGGAGCCCCCGACGTTCACCAGGGACTGCAGCACCGGCACTTCCACGCTGAGGTTGCTCACGTTCTGCCCGGCGGGCGGGATGTAGTACAGGACGCCGGTCCCGGTGTTGACGTACCACTCGTTCGCCGCGTCGAGGAACTCGTAGGCGTTCTCCAGGTAGAGCGGGCCCGCCCGGTGCGGGTTGCTGAAGGTGTCGTACCCGAAGTTGTTGTTGTTCCAGGCGGGCTGCTGCATCGTGATGAAGTTCCCGCTGATGCTCTGCACCGGCACGTAGCGGTCGGTGAACGAACCGACGCTCTCCATCTCGACCCGGGTCTGGTTGGCGAGGTTGTTCAGATAGCTCAGAGCGCTGTTGCTGAACCTCATCCCAGTGTTACTGGCGGTGAAGTCGGACCGGTTCACCGTGGTGCGCGCCCGCGTGGCGATGGCGCCGTTGACGTAGAGCTGCCGGGGGTCGACCCCGGTGCCGACGGTGGCCCGCCAGATGTTCTTCCCGGAGTCGGCGAGCGTCCAGCCGGTGGCCGCCCTGGCGCCGCTGATCACGGGACGCGCCGAAGCGGCCGCCTTCCAGATCACCTGATATCCGTTGTTGCCGGAATCGGCGGCGGTGAGCCTCAGCGGTTCGGAGAGCCGGTACACCCCGTCGGCCAGTTCCACGACGATGTCACCGGACATCGAGCCCGTGAGTCCCCGCACCGCTGTCTGCGCGGACGGCAACGAGCACGGCTCGGCTGCGGAGCAACTCGTGCCGGTGCCGGAAGGGGAGGCGTAGAGGGTCGTGGTGGCCGCCGACGCGGGAGAGACCGGCGCGACCAGAGCGACCGCGGCGGTCAGCCCCATTGTGGCGACTCCCGCTAACGCCAGTCTCCGCATCGCACGGTACGACGATTCGAACACAGGACCTCCATATGTGTGGGGGGTGGTCGGCGAAACGTCCTGCAGAAGCCGATCCGGGCGGGTACGGCTCCGGTACTCGCTCAGGCGCCGGGCGAGCGCGGTTGCCCTCACGGCCCTCACTTTCCAGCGACCGGATGGGTGAACTCGACCGTCGGTCCGCGAAACGTAACTCGTATGACGTCTCACGTCAATCATGTTGGGGTATATGCCGTAATCGTCCATGGGGTCGTCCATTCGACGACAGAGCTCGAACCAGGCATCGAGCGGGAGGCCACGAGCGCGCCCGCCGGGCCGCGTCTGCGGCCGGCTCACAGGCGGGCGGGCATACGGGTGGCCCCGGCTCGGGAGCGCAGGCCACGGCACCCCCGCTCGTGGCGAGGGTGCCGCGGCCGCGGCCTCGAGTCAGGCGCGTCGCCGCGCCGTCATCGGGTCAGGAGGCGCTGCAGGAAAGGGTTGGTGTGGCCGCGGTGCCGCCGGCGGTGAAGCCGAACGTGGTGCTGCCGTTGGCCGCGATCGAGCCGTTGTAGGCCTCGTTGCGGACGGTCACGTCGGCTCCGGAGCCGGAGCGGACGCCGTTCCACAGACTGCTGATGGTCTGCCCGCCCGGCCAGGTCCAGCTGACCGTCCAGCCCCCGATGGCGCTGGTGCCGGCGCGGACGGTGACGCTGGACTGGAAGCCTCCGGGCCAGGTGTTGACCGTCTCGATCGTGGCGGCGCACCCACCGGGTACCGGCGTGGGAGTCGGCGTAGGCGTGGGGGTCGGCGTCGGCGTCGGCGTGGGGGTCGGCGTAGGCGTGGGGGTCGGCGTCGGGGTCGGGGTGGGCGTGGGGCTGGGGGACGGGGTGCTGCCGAACTGGGTGAAGAACTTCCACACCTCCCCCTTGGTCCAGGTCGTGATGCCGCTCTCGGAGTAGGTCCCGTCTACCGGACCGGGCATGTGACCGTTGTCGAACGCGGCCCAGACGACCGGATACCCGGCCCGGCACCCCGAGTAGGCGGTGACGATGTGCGTCCGGCTGCCCGAAGCCGGCTCGCGCGGGCTCTGCGGGGTACAGCCGTTGTTCTGGACGAACTTGTCGCGCAGACTCCGCCCCTGGGAGATGTTGAGCACGTTGTCGGTGATGCCGTGCAGCCCCATGTACGCGATGGGCTGGGTGCCGCCGCTGCATCCGCTGAGCTGCGCCCCGGAGAAGACGGCGACCGCGCGGAAGACCGTGGCCCGCGAGCACGCGAGCGAGTAGCTCATGCCGCCGCCGTAGCTGAAACCGGTGGCGAAGCGCTGGGAGGTGTCGACGCAGAGGTCGGCCTCGATCCGCTTGATCATGTCGTCGACGAAGACCACGTCCTCGCCGCCGGAGTTGGCCCAGCCGTTGTTGAAGCCCTGGGGCGCCACGAAGATCGCGCCGTTGTTCGACAGCTGCCTGAGCCCGTAGAAGGACCACGGGTACCCGCTGGTTCCGCCCGAGTCGACATCGTTGGCGGTACCGCCCCGCCAGTGGAACCCGAAGATCAACCGATAGGGGGTGTTGTTGTTGTAGTTGTCGGGGAGCCGCAGGATGTACGAGCGGTTCTTACCGCTGGTCGTGATCGACTGCGTGCCGCTCCTCAGCGTCGGAGTCTTGCCGCATCCCGCGGTCGCCGCGAGGGTTCCCGCGCTCGCTGACGCCTTCGTCGCGCCGAAACTGTCGCTGAGCGCCGCGTGACCCGCGGTCAGGACGAGAAGCGCCGCGGCCGCGACCGCTCCGAAGAGGGTTCTGCGCCGTGACATCAGCCGATTCCTTCCGCGGCTCGAATATCGGCACACCTGAATGGCAAGACCATTTGATTCTCCTTTTTGGGGCGATCTATCGATCGGCCGGCATGCGCGGAGTCCGGTCTGGCGAATACCTGGGCCGCGCGGCGGGCGCTACCGTTATTCCAGGGGGAACTCCGCACGCCCGAAATGGCGAGAACAGCACTCGTGTTAGCGTTAACATGAGAAGACGTCGCGCACTCCTCTCGTCCGGGCGGCTGGACAGACGGTGCAGCGGAGCAAATATGACCGTGACGAGATCTGTCAAGGATGGGCCGCCTCCCCCCGGAGCGCCTGCTCGAAACGATCCATTCCTCCTGCTCGTGACCAGGGAGGCGGCGGACACGTCGCCGAGGCGTCATGATGAAAATTTCACCGGCTTCGCGCGGGCCGGCGGCGAGGTCATCGACCGTTTCACGACGGCCCGCGCACAGGCGAATTCAAGGGCCACCAGCCGAATGGAATGGGCGTGCCGGGAGTCACGGCAAACGCCGGATCGGCGGAATGCCGGAACGCCGGATGCCTCCGCTCGTGCGACCCGCGGCACACGGCCCGTGAAAATTTCACGCCTTCCGGTGGCGTCCATCGATCAACTTATGACGCGTTTTCCGCGATGAGGTGCGAAGCCGGACAGCACCCGTCTGGGATCGTCGTGACATGCCGCGAAGGTGAGTCGTTGACGCCTCTGGCGCTCCGACCTAACGTACGACCTCTGACGTGTGACGTCTGTCGCCTTGGTCATCGGGGAGCCCGAACTCCCGGTCCGGACCCCCGATTCCTCCGCCGGACACCACCAAGCGCCCAGGAGCGTGCGATGCCTTCAGGTGAGACCCCAAGGGCCGGGAGCGCTACGGGCGAACCCGGTAGACCCGCGTCGCCGTCCCCTGGAAGACCTCGTCGCACTCGGCGGCCGACAGCCCGGCGCCGGCGAGCAGGGCCCCCGCGGTCTCGGCCCAGGCGGGCAGCGAGCCCGCGAGCAGGCAGACCGGCCAGTCGGAGCCGAACATGAGACGTCCGGGGCCGAACGCGTCGAGCGCGACGTCGACGTAGGGCTTCAGGGCCTCCGCCTCCCAGTCGTCCCAGGCCGCCTCGGTGATCAGGCCCGAGAGTTTGGCCGTCACGTTGGGCTCCGCGGCGAGCTCACGGATCAGACCGGCCCACGGTTCGAGCTCGCCGGACGCGACCGGCGGTTTGGCCAGGTGGTCCAGGACGAACTCCAGCTCGGGCAGCGCGCGCACGGTCTCGATGGCGGCGGGCAGCTGGTGCGGCACGACGAGCAGGTCGTAGACGAGCCCGGCCTCCGCCACCTGCCGCAGTCCCCCGCGCACGTCCTCCCGGGCGAGCCACCGCGGGTCGGATTCGGCCTGCACCAGGTGCCGGATCCCGCGCAGCAGCTCGCCGCCGGGCGACCGGCCGAGCGCCGCCAGTTCGTCGGACAGGTCGGGCCGGGTCAGGTCGGCCCAGCCCACCACCCCGGCGACGCTGTCCGACCGCGCCGCCAGGGCGAGGAACTCGCGGGTCTCTTCGGCGTCGGGCAGGACCTGAACGAGCACCGAGCGGCCGATCTCCGCCTCGGCCGCGGTGGCGGCGAAGTCGGTGAGGGTGAAGTCACGGTGGATGGGCGCCACCTCCGGGGACTCCAGCCAGGACTGCGGCCGCCGGGACAGGTCCCAGATGTGGTGGTGCGCGTCGATGCGGGTCATAGTGCGTCGAGGGCCTCTCGTGCCAGTTCTCTGAGCGGTCTGCCGGTTGTCGCGGCCAGCTTGGCCAGGTCGTCGTGCTCGGGTTTGACCCCCCACGGCCCGTGCTTCATCCGTACGGTCTGACCGTGCAGTTCCACGGTGCCGACGTTCCTGGGCAGCGCGACCTTCTCGACCACGCTGCGGCGCAGGCCAAGACTTCCGGTCTCGGTGAGGATGAGGTCCTGCAGGGCGCCGGCCAGTTCGTGCGAGGTGAGCACGTGCAGAATGTGCGCGGGACGGCCCTTCTTCATGACCGCGGGCGTGACCCACGCGTCGGCGGCGCCGGCGGCGATGGCCCGCTCGATGACGTACCCGAGGACCTCTCCGGTCACGTCGTCGAGGTTGGTCGTGAGGATGACCTGCGAGTCGCGCCGGGCCGCGGGCTCTCCGAGCATGGCCACGGTCACGTTGGGCCGGTCGGGCAGCTCGCGGCTGCCCGCGCCGTACCCGGTGGCGCGTAGTTCCATCTCCGGGGCCGGCCCGTAGACCGTGGCCACGGCGTGCAGGACGGCGGCGCCGGTCGGGGTGACCGCCTCGCCCGCCGCCCCGCCCCGCACCAGTGCCCCGCGCAGCAGGGCGAGCGTGGCGGGAGCGGGCACGGGCAGCACGCCATGGCGGGTGCGCACGGTGCCCTCGCCCAGCGGAAGCGGCGCGCAATGGACCCGCGTCACGCCGAGGTCGCGCAGCGCCGCCGCGCAGCCGACGATGTCGATCAGCGTGTCGTGCCCGCCGAGCTCGTGCAGGTGCACCTCGGCGGCCGGGACGCCGTGCAGCGCGCCCTCCGCCTCGGCGATCGCGGTCAGCGCCGCCACGGCGGCCGGCAGGCCGGTGCGCTCCGCCATCGCGATCAGCGTCGAGGCGGGACGCTCGGTGGCGTCGTCGTGGACGTCGATCAGGACGCGGGTGGCGATCAACGGGCCGGTGCGCACGCGCTCGGCGGACAGCCGCCACCCGGTCAGGCCGGTCAGATCGACGGCACGCCGGACGGCGTCGAGGGAGGCGCCCGCGTCCAGCAGCGCCGCGAGCAGCATGTCCCCGGCCAGGCCGGTGAACGGGTTGAGGTAGAGGATCACCTCGGCCCCCGGGTGAGGCGGTAGGCGGCGAGCGCGGCGCCGAACCCGGAGTCGATGTTGACCACGGTGATCCCCGCCGCGCACGAGGTGAGCATCGCCAGCAGGGCCGTCACGCCTTCCAGCGCCGCGCCGTAGCCGGTGGAGGTGGGCACCGCGATCACCGGCGTCTCGACCAGGCCGCCCACGACGCTGGCCAGGGCCCCCTCCATCCCGGCGATGACGATCACGCTGTCGGCCGCGCGCAGGTCGTCGGCCGCGGCGAGCACCCGGTGCAAGCCCGCCACCCCCACGTCGCGCACGACCGTCGTGCCCAGGCCGAGGGCGGCGGCGACGGCGGCGGCCTCGGCGGCCACCGGGCCGTCCGCCGTCCCGGCGGTGACCACGGCCACGGTGTGCGCGGCCGGCGGGGCCTCGCGCCAGACCAGCAGCCGGGCGGCCGGCTCGTACCGGCCGCCCGGGACGGACGCGAGCACGGCCTCGGCCGCGCCGGACTCGACGCGCGTCACCAGGACGGGCCCGGTGTTGCGGTCGAGCAGGGTGGTCACGATGCCGGCGATCTCGGTCACCTGCTTGCCCGGGCCGTAGACGATCTCGGGCAGCCCCTGGCGCGCCTCGCGGTCGAGGTCGACGCGCGCGTAACCGAGATCGAAGGCGCCGCTCATGGCGTCAGGTAGGGGATGGTCATCGGCCCCTCCGGCAGGACGCAGACCCGGCCGGGCAGGCCGTGCACGGTGCGGCCGATGTCGCCGGTCTGTTCCAGATGAGCCTCGGCCAGGTCGGCGTCGCTCATGTACGACGTGTGCATGATCACCCGGGCGGTCCGCTGGATGCGGGCCTGGATCTGCACCTGCCACTGGTCGGGCACGGTCTCGGCACGACGCGAGATCTCCTCGAACAGCGCGTCCGGCGAGGCCGCGGAGGTGAGGACCTCGCGGTAGGAGCCGTGGTCGGGGAACCCGTCCTGGCACTCGGCGGCGCAGATGATGGTCCCCCCTGGCTTCACGACCTGGGCGGCGGCGCTCATCCCCTTGACCGACTGGTACAGGTTCTGGTCGAGCGGGAAGCCCGCGTTGGTCGTCACCACCACGTCGAACGGCTCGGCGACCGGACGCATCGCCACCGCGCGAGCGGCCGCCGTGGCGGCGGCGTGCATCTGCGGCAGGTCGCCGCCGAACGCCCGCACGATGCGCTGCTCACGGTCGAGCACGACGTCGAGGGCGAAGGTGACGCCGGTCGCGGCGGCGATGGCGCGGACGTCGTCATGGACGGGGTTGCCCTCGATGACCCCCCAGGTGGCCCGCGGGTCGCCGATGCGGGCCGCGTCGTGCAGGGTGAGCACGGTCTCCAGCGCGGCCAGCCCGGGCGCGACCAGCTTGGGGCCGCCGGAGAACCCGGCGAAGAAGTGCGGCTCCACGAACCCGGTCGTGATCCGCACGTCCGCCTCGGCCCACTCGCGGTTGAGCCAGACCGGGACGTCCTTGCCGTGGCGGCCCATCCAGCGCAACGAGGAGCTGTCGCGGGCGTCGTGGTTGACGATGCGCACGGCGTCCACGACCTCGTCGCCGAACATCTTGCGCAGCTCGTCCGCGCTGTTGCCGCGGTGGGTGCCGGTGGCGACCAGGATCACGACGTCGTCCAGGTCGGTCACCCCGTCCAGCTCGGCGAGGATCGCCGGGATCATCAGGTGCCGGGGCTGCGGCCTGGTGCCGTCGCAGGCCGAGATCGCCACCGTCTGCCCCGGGCGCACCCGCTCGCGCAGCGGCGGCCCCGCGACGGGCTCACGAAGGGCACGCCGCAGCTCGGCCGCCTCGTCCGGGGCGGCCGGCCGGGCCACCGGCGTGATCACCGTGGTCCGGTCGTCCGGCAGGTCCACCACGAGCCCGCCGGTGCCGTACGCGAGGTCAACTCGCATGATCGAGTTCCTCCCACAGTTCCCCGGGCACGGCGGCGGCGGCCAGTTCGAGGTCTTCGCGGACCTCGGCCGCGCTGCGCGCGCCGATCAGGACCGTCGTGACGGCCGGATGCCGCTGGGGGAACCGCAGCGCGGCCGCCGGCAGCGGCACGCCGTACTTCGCGCAGACCCGCTCCAGCTCACGCGCCCGCGTGAGCACCTCGGGAGGAGCCGCGTCGTAGTCGTAGGTCGTCCCGCCGGCCAGGACACCGCTGTTGAACACGCCGCCCGCGATGGCGGCGACGCCGCGCCGCTCGCACGCCGGCAGCAGTTCGACGGCGGCGGACCGGTCGAGCAGCGTGTAACGCCCCGCGACGAGGACCGCGTCGACGTCGGTCTCACGGACGAACCGGGTGAGCATCTCGGCCTGGTTCATGCCGGCGCCGATCGCGCCGATGACACCCTGGTCGCGCAGCTCGGCCAGCGCGGGGTACGCCTCGCCCGCCGCCTGTTCCCAGTGGTCGTCCGGGTCGTGGATGAACACCAGGTCGAACCGGTCGAGCCCGGTGCGCGCCAGGCTGTCCTCCAGCGAGCGCAGGACGCCGTCGCGGCTGTAGTCCCGCACCCGCACGTGGCCCTCCCTGCCGGGGAAGCCGTCCTCCTCGCCCTGACCTGTCACAAGGAGGCGGCCCACCTTCGTGGAGACGATCGCCTTGCCGGTGTTCGCGGGCAGGCCGCGCAGGAAACGACCGAGGCGCTCCTCGGCGAGACCGGTGCCGTAGTGCGGCGCGGTGTCGAAGTACCGGATCCCGCCGTCCCACGCGGCGGCGAGCGCCTCCTGCGCCTGCTCCTCGCTCACCGGCGTGAACAGGCCGCCGAGCGGCGCGGTGCCGAGCCCGTACGGCCCGAGGTCGATCTTCATGACGACACCGGCCGGAGGCGCAGGCCGGACATGCCGCCGTCCACCGCGAGCTCGATGCCGACCGTGGAACCCGAGGCGGGGCTGGCGAGGTAGGCGACGGCCTGGGCGACCTCCTGTGCGCCGACCAGGCGGCCGTGCGGCTGCCGCGCGGACAGCGCGGCCCTCTCGGCGGCCGGATCGGGAGCGGCGTCGAGCAGCCGCCCGATCCACGGGGTGTCCACGGTGCCGGGGGTGACGCAGTTGACGCGGATCCCCTCCCGGATGTGGTCGGCCGCCATCGCGCGGGTCAGCGCGAGCACCGCGCCCTTGGACGCCGAGTACAACGCCCGCTGCTGCAGCCCCGCGGTGGCGGCGATCGAGCAGGTGTTGACGATCGCCGCGTGCGGAGACTCCCGCAGGTACGGCAGGGCCGCCCGCGTGACGCGGGCGATGCCCACCACGTTGAGGTCGAACACGCGCAGCCATTCGGCGTCGTCGTTGTCGGCCACGGTCCCCTGCGCGCCGATGCCCGCGTTGTTCACCAGCACGTCGATGCGGCCGAACCGCTCGGCAACGGCCGTGATCGCGCGCCGTACGGTCGTGTCGTCGGTCACGTCGCAGACGAACTCGGTGTCCTTGAGGTCCAGGACCGCGACCTGTGCGCCCCGCGCGGCCAGTTCGCCGGCGACCGCCTCCCCGATGCCCGAGGCGCCACCGGTGACCACGGCCACCAGCCCCTCGAACTCGCCGCCATTGCCCGCCGGCTCGGTCATCGTTCCTCCTGTGCGGACTCGGCCTCGGGACGACGCCCGTTCATCCTCACGTCCCTGGGGGCGGTGAGTGCTTCGCCCGCTCTCACGCCTGGCCCACCCGCTGACGCTGGCGGCCGAGGCCGTCGATCTCCAGTTCCACGACGTCGCCCTCCCGGAGGTAGGCCTCCGGCCCGCGGCCGAGCGCCACGCCCGCCGGGGTGCCGGTGTTCACCACATCGCCGGCCTCCAGCACCATGAACTGGCTGAGATACCAGATCACGTGGTGCACACCGAAGATCTGGTTCTTGGTGTCGCCGTTCTGGCGCGGCTCTCCGTTGACCCACAGCCGCAGGCCCAGCGCCTGCGGGTCATCGACCTCGTCGGCCGTGACCAGCCAGGGACCGAGCGGGTTGAACGTCTCGCACGACTTGCCCTTGTCCCACTGGCCACCGCGCTCGATCTGGAACTCGCGCTCGGAGACGTCGTTGGCGATCGCGTACCCGGCGATCACCTCCGCCGCCTCCTCCGGCGAGGACAGATAGCGCGCCTCGCGGCCGAGGACCACGGCCAGCTCGACCTCGTAGTCGGTCTTCACACTGCCGCGCGGCACGAGGACCTCGTCGTCGGGGCCGACGAGCGTGTTGGACGCCTTCATGAAGACCACCGGCTCGGCGGGGATCGCGGCCCCGGTCTCCTCCGCGTGGTCGGAGTAGTTCAACCCGATACAAACGATCTTCCCTGGCCTGGCCACCGGCGCGCCGACCCGCTCGTACGGCCCGGCCTCGGGCAGCAGCCCCTCCGCCAGGGCCGCCCGCACCCTCTCGACGCCTCCCGCCTGGAGGAACGCGCCGTCGATGTCCGCCGTCAGCGACGACAGGTCGAACACCTCGCCGCCGGGCCCGAGCACACACGGCCGCTCGCCGCCTGCCGGCCCCACACGCAACAGCTTCACTGACCGCCTTCTTTCATGGGTTCACTGATGGAGGTGGTGGGGGAGCCTGGCAGATTCACCGGGTCGAAGTAAAGCCAGGTCCACGGGTCGCTCTTCCCATCAGGCCTCGTGGCCCCCACGAGGCGCGGACCATACTGTCCGAGCCGCATTCATCGGGTCAATCGCCGCAGAGTTCGCCTGTTCTTCACGGCCGCGCGCGTCCTCGCCGTCGAGGACGCCCGGCCGCCCGCGCCTCGCGGCCGCCCTTGCCGGCCTTGCCGGCCGAGCTTGAGGTGAGAATACGACGCGCCCTAACGCTGCAGGCGCACGGGATCGCCCGGTGCGCTGCGACGGACGAGCCATGCCTCGGTGATGTGCGTGAACATCGCTTCGGCGGCACCTTCAGGATCATGGGCGGCGATGCGTTCGTAGATGCGGCGATGGCCGAGGTTCGATGCCACGCACAAGGCCCGCTCGGTCCTGCCCATGTACCGGGCTATGTTGATGACCTGGCTCTCCAGTGACCGCACCACGCCCCTGGCGATGCGGTTCCCGGACGCCTGCATGATGGTGTCATGGAAGGCGCGGTCATAGTCCGCGTAGATGACATGATCGTCCACGTGCTCGTCCATGCGATCGACCAGCGCACCCATCCGCTCGATGGCGTCCTCGTCCGCCACGCGGGCGGCGAGGTTCGCCATGTCGGACTCAAGGACGCGGCGGGTGACGACGAGGTCGTCGAGTATCGCCAAACTCTCGTCCTCCTCGATGGCCGCCCCGAGGACGAGCTCGTCGAGCATGTCCCACATCGTCGGCGGGGTCACCATCGTGCCCGCTCCTTGACGGACCTGCACGAGCCCCTTCTCTTGAAGGATCTTCACGGCCTCGCGGACGACGGTGCGGCTCACCGAGAAGGTCTCGCACAATGCGGGCTCAGGGGGAAGCGGCGTTCCCGACGGATGAACTCCGCGGACGATGCGCTCCACCAGCTCTGCCGTCACCGCCTTCGCCAGACTGGCCGGTCGTCGTACCCAGGCCGGCTCTTTGCGGGCGACCAGGCCGTCCACCGGTGCCGAGACGCTGCCGGGCGACTCCTGCGATGTCGTCATATCCCCCTCCGGTGACCCGCCGAGGACAAGCGTCACCGGGGCAGTATATGTCATCTGTATTGACGTAAGACGTCATACGAGTTACGTTTCGCGGCAGACGGCCGGGGTGGCTGGCCGCCCTCTGGAGAGTGAACAGCAATGAAGCAGCACACTTTATGGTCGGTCGCCCTGATCGCGGGCTTGGCCCTGGCCGGCTGCGGAAGCGCCGCGCCGACGGGTTCAGGGTCGGAGCCGACATCGGGATCCACCTCCGGGGCCTCGAAGAGCAAGCTCGTGGTCTGGGACTGGAAGTCCAGCGACAAGAACGTGGCTACCTACATCGAAAAGGCGAAGGCCGACTTCGCCAAGAAGCACCCTGATATCACCGTCGAATTCGTCGCCCAGCCGTTCGACCAGTACTACACCCTGCTCGGGGGGGCGATCCAGTCCGGCAAGGGTCCCGACGTCATGCTCTTCAACGGAGGCGGCCAGATCCGCGACCGCGTGAGCGCGCTCCTCCCCTTGGACGAGTACGTCACCGAGGACAAGCAGCGGCTGGCGGGCTGGGACGCGTTCGCCAAGGACGGCAAGACCTACGCCGCTCCGGTGACCTTGCAGGGCCACCCCATCTACTACAACAAGGGGCTCTACGAGAAGGCGGGGCTCGACCCGGCGCAGCCGCCCAAGACGTGGGACGAGTTGATGAGCGCCTGTGCCGCCATCAAGAAGGCCGGCGCCAAGTGCTTCTCGCTCGGCAACAAGGAGGGCTTCGGAATCCAGTTCTGGCTCTCCGGCATCGGCCCCGGCGTCCTGACGCCCAAGGAGTACGACGACTGGATCGCCGGGAAGCGTGACTGGACCTCCCCCAACGTGAAGCAGATCTTCAAGTTGTGGAAGGACGTCAACGACAAGAAGCTGAACAACGACGGGGCCAACTCGACCGCGATGTTCAACGACTCCTTCACGCTCTTCGACTCCGGCAAGGCCGCGAACATCATCGGGCTGATGTCGGACATCGGGCACTGGAAGGACTTCGGGGAGTTCCTCGGCGACAAGGTCGGCGTCATGCAGGCCCCGCTCGTCACCACCGGAGCCGAGCCGGTCCTCCCGTACGACGGCGGCATCGGCTACGCGGTCGCCAAGTGGACCAAGGATCCGAAGTCGGCCTCCGACCTGGTCCGGTCCCTGACGTCGACCGACGCGTTGACCGCCTTCTTCACCGGGGCCGGCGCGATCGCCTCCGACACGACGATCGACGTGTCGCAGGCCCCTCCGGCCGTCGGCACGCTCGTGTCGCAGCTCAAGGCCGGCAAGCCCGCGCTGCACGTCGCGCTCTCCTCCAAGACTCTCGACCTGATGGGCAGACTGTCCCAGCAGCTCCTGAGCGGATCGGCGAGCGTCGACGAGGCGGTGAAGCAGCTTGCCGCTTCCGACCGGGCAGGCTGATCACGTGCCAGTCGGAGGTTCCTCGCCGTTGGTCCGCTCGGCCGAGGCCGAGCGGACCGGCGGTGCGAGGCTCGAAGGGCGAGCACGCCGCGGCGGCGCCGGAACGCACGCGCGGCGCACCTCCCGCGCCGGGGCGCTCGCCGAACGCTTCGCCCCCCTGGTCCTGCTGGCCCCGGCCGTACTGATCATCGTGGTGCTGCGGCTGTACCCGCTGATCCTGGGCGTCAACTTCTCCTTCACGGGCGACGGTGAGCGCAACGGGACGGCGGTCGGCTTCGACAACTACCTGCTGCTGCTCGACGACCCGTTGTTCCGCACCGCGCTGGGCAACGTCGGACTGCTGGTGGTGCTGCTTCCCGTGGCGGTGGCCATCCCCGGTCTGCTCGCGACGTTCATCTACCTGCGCGTGCCGGGGAACCGGGTCTACCGCAGCGTCTACTTCTTCCCTGCCGTCCTGTCACCGGTGATCGTCGGCGCCATCTTCAACCTGATCCTCGCCTTCGACGGTCCGTTGAACGCCCTTCTCGGGACGATCGGACTCGGCCCGGTCGACTGGCTCGGCGATCCGAACGTGGCCATGTTCACCGTGGTCGGCGTGCACATCTGGGCGACGTTCGGGATGGCCCTGGTCGTGTTCCTCGCCGGATTCTCCACCCTGGACTCCGCTCTCCTGGACGCCGCCAAGGTGGACGGCGCGACGCTTCCCCAGACCATCTGGCACGTGATCATCCCGAGTCTGTCGCGCACCATCCAGTTCGTCTTCGTGACCACCATGATCGGGATGCTGACGTCCATGTTCGGCCTGCTGTACGTCATGACCGCCGGCGGCCCGGAGGGTTCGACCTACCTGCCGGAGTTCTACATCTGGATCCAGCAGGGACGGATGAACGCCCCGGCGCTCGCCTCGGCGGCCTCGACGGTTCTGTTCCTCATCATGCTCGTGGTGGGACTCGCCCAGATGAGCGTGCTGCGCCGCGCGGGGAGGGAGAGCTGATGGCCGGCAAGCGCCTGGGCAAGTGGGTGGCCGCCGTTCCGATGGCGGCCCTCGCCCTCGCGACGATCTACCCCATGGTGTTCACCGTCAACGTCGCCATGAAGACCCGGCGGGAGTACATCCTCGACCGGTTCTCCCCGGTGACCTCCCTGCAGGCCGACAACATCTCCGGCGCGTGGAACACCGTCGGCATGGCACGCTACTTCGCCAACTCGGTCGTGGTGGTGGGGCTCTCGGTCTTCTTCCTGTTGCTCTTCGGGTCGATGGCCGGCTTCGCGCTGAGCCAGTTGCGGTTCCGCGGCTCCAAGGCGCTCTTCCTGGGCTGCCTCGCGGCACTGTTCATCCCGTTCCAGGTGATCATGGTGCCGCTCGCCCGCGTCATGGCGGACACCGGTCTCATCGACACCTACCCGGGACTGATCCTGGCCTACGTGGCGCAGTTCCTGCCGTTCACCATCTTCCTGATGACCAGCCACTACAGGACGATCCCCGCGGAGATCGTCCACGCGGCCAGAATCGACGGGAACACCACCTACGGCGTCTACCGGCGGATCATGATCCCGCTGGGTGTCCCGGCCCTGTTGTCGGTCGGCATCCTCGATACCTTGTTCTGCTGGAACGACGTGCTCATCTCCCTGGTGATGATGCCGTCGGCCGAGCATCGCACCCTCATGGTCGGGGTCACCTCGCTCCGCGGCCAGTACTCCGATGACATCCCCACCTTCGCCTCGGGAGTCCTGATCGCCGCGATACCCGTCCTGTTGATCTATCTCTTCCTTCAACGTCAGATCGCCGCCGGTGTCACCGCCGGCTCCACGAAGGGCTGACATGCGGATTTCGGGGTATCGGACTCTGACGACGGTGCATGAATGGGGCCGTCCCGTCGGTGACGCCAATGGCGTGTACACCGACGGGAACGTCTCGGTGCCGATCATCTTGGTGGACACCGATGAAGGCATCACCGGCGTCGGGCTCGGTCCGCACGTGGAACTCGACTCCATATTCGCCGCCATCGAAGGCGAGGACCCGCGCGGTGTGACGGCGCTGTACGACCGCATGCTGCGGCAGACCTTCAAGGCGGGCCACGCGGGCGCGGTGTTCGGCACCATCGGCGCGCTCGACACCGCCCTGTGGGACATCAAGGCACAGGCCGCCGGCGAGCCGCTCTGGCGCCTGCTGGGCGGCCGCGACCGGCGGGTCCCCGCCTACGCGTCGGGCCTGGACATCGGCCTGGACGACGACGAGCTCGTCTCGCTCTACGAGGACTACGCCAAGCACGGTCTGCGGGCGGCCAAGCTCAAGGGCGGCCTCGACATCGAGCGCGACCTGCACCGCCTGACGCTCGTGCGAGAGGTCCTGACCGAGGCCGCGCACGGATCCCGGCCGAGCATGATGCTCGACGTGAACGAGGCCTGGACGCGCAAGCAGGCGGTCCGGCACGTCTGCGAGCTCGAGCGCACCCTGGATCTCACCTGGATCGAGGAGCCCGTCCGGCGGTGGGACGCCGAGGGCCTTTCCGCCGTCAGCGCCGGCGTCCGTGCCTCGGTCGCCAGTGGGGAGAACCTCAGCGGGCTCGAGCAGTTCCGGCCGCTCATCGCCGCGGGCGCCCTGGACATCGTCCAGACGGCGGCCGTCTGGGGCGTCACCCATTTCCTGCGGGTGTCGGCCCTGGCGCACGCCCACGACCTGCCGGTCAGCCCGATCGGCACCACTTCGGTCGGCCTGCTGCACGCCGCGACGTCGGTGCCCAACCACATGGTCAGCGAGCTGCAGGATCTGCGGCCGCCGCGGGGTGTGTCCCTCGACCTGCACATCGAGGACGGCGCGTTCGTCCTCGGGCAGTCGCCGGGCCTGGGCGTCACCATCGACGAGGACGCGATCACGGCGTCCACCCGCCGGCCGGTCGCGTCGGCGGACGGCCCGCACGTGCGTCCCGAGCACGCCGGCCGAAGGCTGCTGTCGGTGGCCCATCATGGTGCGGCGCAACAGCGCCAGCCGACTCCCTGAGGCACCGGCAGGGCGCCGGCACACCTCAAGCCGTGCCACTGCCACTGAGGCACCGGCTCGCCCAAGCCGTGCCCATGAGGCACCGGCTCACCCCCCAACGTCGCGCCGGCCCATGCCCGAGTCGTGCCCGTGCCGGGCTGTCGGACGGGCGTACCCTCGGCCGCGCCATGCCGCCAGGCGATGAAAGTTGCATCATGACGCACCGGGCACACCGTGTGAGCACGCCTGCTGGAAGCGCGGGAAGCCGGCGACGACCGGTGGGGCGACGGCACCCGCGCACACCGCGCCCTTGACGAACCGTCCGCGCGTCGTATTTGCTCCGCTGCACCACCACCACCTTCATACCGCTCGGCGAAGAGGAGCACGCACCCCCGGACAATAATTGTTAGCGCTAACATAATTAGGTGCTTCTCTACGGAGACGCGCCCGGCGACCAGAATCCGTGAACCTGGACGGCACCGCGCCCACGGTCCGCCGTCCCTGTCGCCGATCTCTCGACAGGAAGGTTCCCTGTGCACACCGGCGGCCGCGGCGGCCGGTGCGGTGCTGACCGCGCGGCGACGCGGGTCAGGTGACCGGCGAGCCACGACGCGCCGGATCCCGGCATGCCCCGGACGCGATGCCCTCACTTCGCGACGTTCCGCGATGAGAGAGCGGAAAGCACGGTAGCGCCGGCCTCGCATCACGGGCCGGCCCTCTGGCGTGCCATGGGACCACGGGCTCTCGAACGCCCGTCTCATGCCGGTGGCGGGCCGCACCCGTCCGGCCGCAGATGGGGGGGACGATCGGGGCCGAACCGCCTGAAAGGTTCACGCGTGAGTGTCCGGATGCAGGGCGCGGGCACACAGTGTCAGCCCCTCCACCAGGGTCTTGCCGGTCGCGTCGTCGATCTCGGTGAGCATGGCCGTTTCGATGGCGTCGAGCGAGCGGTGGCAGCGCCGCAGCAGGGACAGCCCCTTGGGGGTGAGGCGGGCGCACAACACCCGGCCGCCGTTCGGATGCGGGTCACGACGGATCAGCTCACGCCGTTCCAGGTCGCGGATGACGAGGTTCATCGCCTGCGGCGTGACGAAGGCGATGCGGGCCAGTTCCGCCGAGGACAACCCATCGCGCATGCGCAGCTCGCTGAGCGCCATGTACGCCGGGGTGGTGACGCCGTGCCGGGAGAGAGCCTCGTCCAGACGAGCCCGGATGCGGCGTTCCAGGCGGAACACCAAATAGCTCAGGCGTGGTGCGGGAGCGGCCGGCTGCGAATCTTGGCGGGCGGTCACCGGACGACCATACCGTGCGGTCGTCGCGTGTAAGTTTCGCGCCCAATATAAAGCGGGTTGATAACAAGTAGCTTGATAAGCAGCCCAAAGACACCGCTGCTCTTCCTGGTCGGCAAGGCCTGTGCGGGCATTACCTTGACCTCCCTTCGGGCCACGCCTACTTTGCATCCGTCGAGCCCGGCTTCCGGCGCCCTCGCGTCGCGGCCCTTTGGCATCGAGCAGAGGATCAACCCGCATACCCAGCAGAGGAGAGCGGATGAAACGGTTCACCGCCTTACTGGCCACTGCGTGCGCAGCGCTGCTGTACGCCGCCGTCGCGCTGGTGTTCCCGCATTACGCCGCCGCGGCCACGCTGACCGAGGTGACCAACTTCGGCGCCAACCCCGGCAACCTGCGCATGCATCTGTACGTACCGGACAACAGACCCACCAACCCGGCCATCGTGCTGGCCATGCACCCCTGT